>CAZDVY010000102.1:0-9987 GCA_964508935.1 uncultured Candidatus Competibacteraceae bacterium
ATGGACACCGTGCAAACTTTCGCCGGGCAAAAAGGCAAAACGGTCAAGGATTTCGTGGTGCTGGGCGGCTCGAAGCGCGGCTGGACCACCTGGCTGACCGCTGCGGTTGATCCTCGGGTGCGGGCGTTCGTTCCGGCCTCCATCGACATGCCCAATCTCGGTCAGCAATTCATCCATCACTGGGAAGCCTACGGGTTTTACGCGCCGGCCCTGAACGATTACGCTGCCTTTGATCTGCCTTGCCGGGTACAGACTCCCGAAGGGCGGGCGCTGTTGCAAGTCGTCGATCCCTACGCCTACCGCGACCGCTACACCATGCCCAAGCTGATTCTCAATTCCACCGGCGATCAGTTCTTCACCTCGGATTCCTCGCGCTTCTATTACGACGGCCTGCCCGGCCCGAAATGGTTGCGCTACGCGCCGAACACGGATCACAAGCAGAACGCAGACGTGATTTTTGCCGGGCTGTCGTGGGTCGACGACATGCTCGACAACAAGATCAGTCCGCAGATCACCTGGGCGCTGGAAGGGGAGGGAACCCTGCGAATTTCCGCCACATCCACACCCAAGGAAGTCAAACTCTGGCAGGCCACCAATCCTGGCGCCCGGGATTTCCGCCTGGAAGAGATAGGCCCCGTCTGGACCAGTCAGGTCTTGAGCCGGGCAGCCGACGGAACTTACTCCGGGACGGTTCAGCAACCCGCGACCGGCTGGACCGCCTTTCTGGTCGAAGCCACTTTTGAAGTCGCAGGCCCGGAACTGACCAACCCGGATCAGGTTTACACCAGCGGCGTGCAGATTATCCCGGACACCCTGCCGTTTGCGGGAACCGCCTGCGGCGGTTTGCCACGGGCCAATCTGGAGAGTCCGCAACAAAGTTCCTTTGAAAGCGGCGTCGGCCTGATCCGGGGCTGGGTCTGCAACGCCAACACTGTTCAGGTGCAAATCAACGACGAACCGCGCCGCACCGTCGCCTATGGCACGACCCGGACCGACACCGTGGAAGTCTGCGGCGATGACGATAACGGCTTCGGCTACACGTTCAACTGGAACGCGCTCGGCGCGGGCAGCCATCGGTTGCGGGCTTTTGCCGATGGCGCAGAATTCGCCAACGTCACGTTCAACGTGACGACGCTGGGCGTCGATTATTTACGGGGCGCCAGCGGTGAATATCCCCTGCCGAGCTTTCCGCAAACCGGACAGAGCGTGACGGTGCGCTGGGCCGAGCCGCATCAGAATTTTGTAATCGTCGCCGCCTCTCAGCGTCCAGCTAATCTTTCGTCCAGCGCGGCGGTTCCGCTGGCGGCGTCCTCCGCCTACCTGGAGAGTCCGCAACAAGGTTCCTTTGAAAGCGGCATCGGCCTGATCCGGGGCTGGGTCTGCAACGCCAACACCGTCGAGGTGCAGATCAACGACGAGCTTCGCCGCACCGTCGCCTATGGCACAACCCGCGAAGATACCATGGTAGTCTGCGGTGACGACAATAACGGTTTCGGCTACACTTTCAACTGGAATGCGTTGGGGACGGGAACTCACCAACTGCGGGCTTTTGCCGATGGCGCAGAATTCGCCAGTGTCACTTTCAATGTGACCACACTGGGCGTGGATTACCTGCAGGGCGCCAGCGGCGAATACACTCTGCCGGATTTTCCGCAGCCTGGACAAAGCGTGACCGTCCGCTGGGCGGAGCCACATCAGAACTTTGTGATCATCAATCACCAGTAATGGCGGACGGAGGGAGAAGTCATGATGAGAAATTGCAGACTCTTAGCCGTTGGATTAGCGTTAGTCATGGCAGCGGGTTGCGCTACCCAGGAAACTACCAACAACGAACCTCTTTTGCCGAATATAACAGCGGAATTGAGTTTGGGGGCTTCTGCGGATTCCATTCTTTCAAAGTATGGAAAGCCGCTGTATAAGAAAGGGCGAATAGACTCGGATGGAAAAAAGCTTGAAGACTGGTTTTATGCGGATTCAACCCTATCTTTTAAAGATGGGAGCTTGAATGCTTTCAAGCCAAAATGATAGGCGCATTGGCTTCTACAGCCGAACCTGGGCGGCGGTTTTCATCCTGGTTACTCTGCTGCTATTAGCAGGGGGCTATGGATATTATCGTGGTGAAGCCGAGCGCATCCGCCAAGCGAAATACCACGATATCGCTGCTATCGGTGCAATAAAAGTCGATCAGATTCAGCAATGGCGGCATGAGCGCTGGGCTGACGTCCGCAAGGCGACCGAGAGTCCGTTCTTTCGGCGGGCGCTGGCGGAGTGGCGAAGCAACCCCGATGCTTCTGAATTGCGGATGGACTGGAAAAAACGCTTGCGGCTCGAGCAGGAAGCCCATGGCTACGCTGACGTCCTGCTGCTCGATCCGGATGGGCGTATCCTGCTTGCCGCCAACGATACCCCTGACCCGACCGACCCCGTCACCCAGCAGGCCCTGGCTACGGCCCTCGCCAACCGCGATGCCGTCCTCTCTGACTTCTACCGTGCTCCTAACCACTCGGTCTACCTGGACACCGTGGCGCCAGTAGCCGATGCCGAGGGGCGTCCGCTGGCTATGTTCGTCCTGCGCAGTGCTGTGAAATCCTACCTGTATCCCCTCATTCAGTCCTGGCCCACGCCCAGCCGTAGCGCCGAGACGCTCCTGGTTCGTCGGGAGGGACAAGAGATCGTATTTCTGAACGAGTTACGTCACCAAGTCAACACCGCCCTATCCCTGCGCGCCCCGCTGACCCAGAGCGACCTTCCAGCCGTGCGGGCGGCGCTCGGCCAACAAGGCCAGTTTCAAGGCCATGACTACCGCAGCGTTGATGTGCTGGCCGACTTGCGCCCGATTCCCGGTTCGTCCTGGTTTCTGGTGACCAAGATGGATACCGATGAGATCCTGGCTGAGGCACGCTACCGCGCCGGGATGATTACCCTGTTAGTGCTGATGGGCGTCCTACTTGCTGTAGCGGCAACCGCCATCGCCTACCGACGGCGACAGGCTAGCCTCTATCGTAATCTGTATCACTCGGAGCGCGAGCAACGAGTAGCTCAGGAACAATTCCGCATTACCCTTTACAGCATCGGTGATGCGGTTATCACCACCGATCCCGAAGGCCGGGTCCGGCAAATGAACCCGGTCGCGGAACAGCTCATCGGCTGGACGGAGACCGAGGCCCAAGCTCAACGCCTCAGCGACGTCTTCCATATCGTTAACGAAGAAACCCGGGCTGTAGTCGAAAACCCGGTCCAACGCGTGTTGCGCGAGGGGGCGGTGGTAGGGCTGGCCAACCACACCCTGCTCATCACCCGGGATGGGGCTGAACGACCTATCGCGGATAGCGGCGCGCCCATCCGCGATGAGAACGGCGCCATGGTCGGCGCAGTGCTCGTGTTCCGTGACCAGACCGAGGAACGCGCGGCGGAGCAGGAAGTGCGCCGTAATGAGGCGCGGCTGCGCAGTCTGACGAGCATCCTGCAACATCCAAGCGATTCGGTGCAGGATTTTCTGGACTATGCGCTGAATGAAGCCATCCAACTGACCGGCAGCAAAATCGGCTATCTGTATCGCTACTACGAAGATCGCCAGCAGTTCGTGTTGAATTCCTGGTCCAGGGAAGTGATGCAGGAATGCGCTGTCCGCAATCCGCAAACCTGCTACGAACTGAACAAGACTGGACTCTGGGGCGAGGCGGTTCGGCAGCGTCAGCCGATTCTGGTCAATGATTTTACCGCTGACCATCCTCTGAAGAAGGGTTACCCGGAGGGCCACGCCAACCTTTTGAAGTATCTCACTGTACCGGTCTTCAGCAGGGATCAAATCGTTGGTGTAGTCGGAGTCGCCAACAAGGAAACCGACTATCACGAAACCGATATTCTCCAGCTCACCCTGCTTATGGAGGCCGTATGGAAGGTTGTGGAGCAACGGCAAGCGCAGGATAAGGAACGCCAGGCCGTGCGTTCATTGCGCATGCTCAGCCACTGCAACAAGGTGATTGCCCTGGCCGAAGAGGCTCTTGGGCTGATGCAGGAAATTTGCCGGATTCTGGTGACAGAAGGCGGATGGCGACTGGCCTGGGTGGGCATGGCTGAGGAAGGGCCGGACAAGCGGGTGCGGCCGGTGGCCCAGGCCGGGATCGAGGAGGGTTATCTCGAAGCCATTAAAGTCACCTGGGATGAGTCCCCGACCGGGCGCGGTCCCGCCGGCACGGCCATTCGCACCGGCCAGCCGGTGGTCTGCCAGAACCTGCTGACCGATCCCCACTTTGCGCCTTGGCGCGAGATGGCGATCCAACGTGGCTATGCCGCCGCCGTTGCGCTGCCGCTGAGGCATGAAACTGGCGTGTTCGGCGTGTTCACCCTCTACGCCGCGGAGCCAGACGCCGTAGCCCCGACTGAAGTGGAACTATTGCGCCGGCTGGCCGACAACCTGGCCTACGCCCTGCGTGTGCTGCAGATGAAAGCCGCCGGCGAGCAGGCGGTGCGCAAACACGATGCCCTCGAGGCTCAGCTTCACCAGGCCCAGAAGATGGAAGCGATAGGGCGGCTGGCGGGCGGCGTAGCGCATGACTTCAACAATATGCTGGCAGTGATCGCTGGCCATACCGACCTGGCCCTGGAGCAGACGGCGCCGGACAGCGCGCTGTACGCCGATCTGCTGGAGATTCAGAACGCCGCCCAGCGTTCCGCCGACCTGACCCGCCAGTTGCTGGCCTTTGCGCGCAAACAAACGATTGCGCCCAAGGTCCTTGACCTGAACGCCACCATTGCCGGAATGCTTAAGATGCTCAAACGGCTGATCGGCGAGGGCATCGACTTGCTGTGGAAGCCGACTGATGATCCGACGCTGGTGAAAATGGATCCGGCCCAGATCGACCAGATTCTCGCCAACCTGGTGGTCAATGCCCGCGATGCGATCGCCCACGTCGGTAAAATCATCATCGAGACCGGCCAGACGACGTTCGACGAGTCTTATTGCGAGGCTCGCGCCGATTGCACCCCCGGGTCATATGCCCTGCTGGCCGTCAGCGATACCGGGTGCGGCATGGACCAGGCCGTGTTAGCCAAGCTTTTCGATCCCTTTTTCACTACCAAACCGCCAGGGCATGGTACGGGCCTTGGCTTGGCCACGGTGTACGGTATTGTCAAGCAAAACAACGGGGTCATTTATGTCTACAGCGAACCTGGAGAAGGTACGACTTTCAAGATTTACCTGCCTCGGCATACTGCTGCGGAACTGACCAATGTCAGCGTCGCCTCTCAGCACCTCATAGCGCCAGCCGGGACCGAGACGGTGCTGCTGGTCGAGGACGAAGAGGCGCTCCTCAAACTCAGCGCCCGGATGCTTGACCAGATGGGCTACACCGTACTCGCCGCCGGCAGTCCGAACCAGGCGCTGCAAATGGCTCAAGGGTACACCGATCCCATTCATTTATTGCTGACCGATGTGATCATGCCGGAAATGAGCGGCCACGACCTCTGGCAACGACTCAGCGCTCTGCGGCCGGACATGAAGTGCCTGTTTATGTCTGGCTATACCGCCGACCTCATCGCCCGTCACGGCGTCCTCGACAAAGACGTTCATTTCCTGCAAAAGCCATTTTCCCGGGAAGAGCTAGCTCAAAAACTCCGTAAGGCGCTTTCGGCAAGCGAGGCAGAAAAGTAGCAATTTTGCTCAGCTATCTGCGCCTCGCCTAGCGCTCGCGCAATTCCCGCCGCAGCACTTTGCCCGCCGCTGAAATGGGCAGCGCGGTGACGAACTCGACATGGCGGGGAATTTTGTAGCGAGCCAGTTGTTCGTTGAGGTGAGTGAGCAACTCTTCAACACTGGCGGCCTGATCCGGCTTGAGCACTACAAACGCCTTGCCGACCTCGCCCCATTTAGGATCAGGCACCCCCACGACGGCGCATTGAAACACTGCCGGGTGCCGGTACATCGCCGCTTCGATCTCCGCCGGATAGACGTTCTCGCCGCCGGAAATGAACATGTCCTTGAGCCGGTCCACGATGTAGAAATGCCAGTCCTCATCGTAACGGGCCAGGTCGCCGGTGTGGAACCAGCCGTCTTCGTCGATGACCTTTCCCCAGGCAGCAGCGTTATTGAAGTAGCCGGAGGCGATGCTCGGCCCTTTCAGCACCAATTCGCCGACTTGGTTCGGACCCAGTGGCCGATTTTCGGCATCCACAATTCGGGCGTCGATGTAGAAATTGGGCCGACCGATGCTGCCGGCCTTGCGAATCGCATCTTCCGGGGCCAGCGCGAACAGGCCCGGACCAAACTCGGTCATGCCGAAACCTTGCTTGAACCGGATGCCTTTTTCACGGGTGTACTGTTCGACCAGCGGCACCGGTAAGGGCGCGCCGCCACTGGTGCAGAAGCGCAGTGAACTTAAATCTGCATCCGCCCAAATCCTGGCTTGGGTGAGCATCTGGTACATGGCGGGCACAGCGGCAAAGATGGTCGCCCGCTCCCGCTGGAGCAGCTCCAGCACTCGCTCTGGATCGAAGCGCTTCAACAGCACTGTCGTTCCACCCATGATGACCTGCGGCAGGGTGTAGACGAACAGTCCGCCGACATGGAACATCGGAAAGACATTCAAGTACACGTCGTTGCGGTTGACATCGTGGATGACGCTGTTCAGGCCGTTCCAGGCGATTTGCCGATGACTAATCTGCGCGCCCTTGGGCAGGCCGGTGGTGCCGCCGGTGAAGACAATGGCCGCGATGTCCTCCTCGATCAGCGTTTCGCAGGTGCGGGGAGTTGCAGGCGCAGCGGTCAGTAATTCGTTGAAATCCCGGCTGTCGGGAATGCCAGTACCGTCCAGATGAACCCAATGCCGCACGGAGGAATCCGCTTGGGCCAGTTCGGCCACGCTGTCTTTGAAAGCGTCATCGTAGATCAGCACAGTCGGCGTGACCTCGGCGAGAATTTGTTGCAATTCCCGCCAGTGCAGCCGCCAGTTCAGGGCGGTATGAATCGCGCCCAGTTTGCCGCAGGCGAACAGGACATCGAGATGCTCAACGCCGTCCAGCGCCAGCATCGCCACCCGGTCGCCGTGGCCGATGCTGGCGAGATCGACCAGACCATTAGCCAGTCGGTTAGCCCGCTCGTTCATCTGGGCATAGGTCAATCTCAACTCCGGAGTTTTTCCCGCATCCACAACCGCCAGCGCTTCCGGGCTGTAGATCGTGCGCCGACCAAGATAATCGCCGATGTACATCCATCTTCCTTATGCGAATTTTGGGATTACGCTGCCAGATTCTGCGCGGCGAATTCCCAGTTGATCAAGTGATCCAGCACAGCGGCCACATAGTCAGCCCGCCGGTTCTGGTAGTCCAGATAGTAGGCGTGTTCCCAAACGTCAATAGTCAACAGTGGTCTTTGGCCGTGAGCGATGGGGGTATCCGCATTGCCCGTTTTAATGACCGCCAGCTTGTCGCCGTTCTTCACCAGCCAGGCCCAGCCGCTGCCAAATTGACTGACCGCAGCTTTGGCGAACTCGGTTTTAAATTTTTCGAAATCGCCAAAATCCTTGTCGATTTGTTCGGCCAAGACGCCCGTGGGTTTGCCGCCGCCCTTGGGCCGCAAACTGTTCCAATAGAACGTGTGATTCCAGACCTGTGCGGCGTTATTAAAGATGGCGACTTGATCAACTTTACCCGCTGTGGCCTTGATGGTGGTTTCCAGTGATTGATCCGCCATTGGCGTATCAAGGACCAGCGCGTTAAGGTTATTGACGTAGCCCTGATGGTGCTTGCCGTAATGGAAACCGAGGGTATTAGCCGAAATTTGGGGGCTTAATGCATTTTCAGGCCAGGGTAAGGGCGGCAGGGTAAAAGGACCGCTGGCGGCGGCGTGGACGAGACGGGGTTTAACCAGGCTGGATAACGCGAGTGCGGCGGAGCCTGCAGCCAAGAAGGTCATGAATTGGCGGCGATTCGGACGGGATGCGAACAGAGCGGTTTCAGACATGGCGACATCCTTAAGGGTTAAGGACTGAGGATTATTGTGCAACGATTCGTCCTTCAATGTTTCGTATGACCGGTGAGTAGCTTTTGAATTCCTCAACCAGCAGATCAAGTTCCAGAAAGCCCGTATCGCGGCAATAAGCACCGTTGGCGCAAGCGTCCTTGAACGTCGTGTAGGCGTCGCCGCCGCCAGCGATGAAGCTGTTGGTCGCGATCCGATATGCAGCCGTTAATCGCACCGGGCTGCCGTTGACTGTCAATTCGGTCACACGACCTTCAGACCGCAGCGCGCCGGTGCAGGGCAGGTTCGCACAATGGCGAAGCTTCAATCCGGCGACTTGGGGGAAAGCGCCGGTGCCCGGCTGGGCAAGGCCATGATCCAGCGTGGCGACCAGCGCTTCACCCTGAAGGTCGATGATAGTCAGCGTGTTGCCGAACGGCAGAATGTTGAGTGCGTTCTCGAAGGTGACATCGCCCTGGTTCAGACTGGCGCGGATCGCACCGCCGTTGATGATGGCCGCGACGGCCTGGTCTGATCGGGCGGCGGACGCCAGCAGGACATCGGCAATCAGATTGCCTAGCGGCATTTCCCGGGTGCGGACGCCGGGTTCGCGGCTGCCGTCAAAAAATATCCCGGCCTGACCGATGAGGGTCACAGCGAAGCGGTTGATCGGCTCGCGGTAGGTTTCGACCTGGGCCTTGACTGTGGGATCTTCCGGCGCGATCTGCTGGCGACAGTCCATTGCGCCGTTGGCGAATTCGCAACCGCGCATGAAGAGCGGCTGGCTCTGCCAACTTTGCGCGACGCCGCGTTCATCGAAACTGACCCTGATCTGACCCAGCCAGCGGCCCCATTCGTAGGCGCTGACGATCAGCACGGGTTCGCCATCTTGCGCGTTCACGACGGTGGGATACGGACCCTTGACCCGCGCGCCTTGACCGGAAGCGACGGCCTCGATGGCGTCAGGATCGCCCAGCAGAGCGTGATCGTGGCCGGAAAGAATGACATCGACGCCGCTCAGTTGCGCCGCCTTTTCCACGTCGAGCGGATAACCGTAATGCGAGAGCAGAATGATTTTGTTGACGCCCTGCTCGATCAATCGGTTGGCTTCCGCCTGAACGCTGGTCACGTAATCGAGAACGCGCAAATTGGGGCCGGGGCTGGAAGCCCTGGGAACTTCCTCGGTGACGACGCCGAGGATGCCGAAGCGCTCGCCGCCGCGTTCCAGCACCACACTGGGACGGAACAGTCCGGACAGCGCGGGTTCGCGGGAGGCGTCGATGTTGGTGGCGACCAGCGGCGCTTGCAGCTTTTCGGTGGGATAGGCGGCGTCAGCGATGATCGCCGGTTCGCCGCGCAGGGCCCGCCCCAGTTCCGCCGGCCCCATGTCGAATTCGTGATTGCCCAGGGTCACGGCGTCGTAGCCGAGCGCATTCAGCGCCATGACTTCCGCCGAACCTTTCCAGGTGTTGTAAAAAATGGTTCCCTGAAAATTATCGCCGGCGTCCAACAATAGCACGTATGGTTCGCCGGCGCGGATTTGGTCGATCAGTGTCTTGCGGCGGGCGATGCCGCCCTGTTGCGGTCCTGCGTTGCTGGCGGACAGTTCATTGTCGCGGGGGAAGGCCTCCAGACGGCTGTGCGTGTCATTGGTGTGGAGGATCGTGATCGTGATCGGTCGGTGACCGATGGAATTGTCGCTGTGGCCATTGCAGGCGGTCAGACCGGCCAGCATCAGCGACAGGATTGGAAACCGTCGGTTTTTGCGCATGTCGGGACTGGGGACATTCGTTGTGCTTGATCAGTTCAGTATAACCGTTGCCGCCGGCTCTGCAGAACGAGACCGACCCCTCACTCATGCCTGAGCGCCTCGATGGGATCGAGCCGCGCCGCGCGGCGCGCGGGAAAATAGCCGAAGAGCACGCCGATGGCCGCCGAGAACAGGAACGCCAACAGGTTGATAGCCGGATCAAACAGAAAGGGCACTTGCATGACTTCGGCCAGCCCGACCGAAGCCAGCGTCGCCAATA
>CAZDVY010000103.1:0-9840 GCA_964508935.1 uncultured Candidatus Competibacteraceae bacterium
GATCGCCAGCGGTTTAAAATTACTAATTCTGCCGGCGCTGGCCGCGCTGTTCTGCTGGATCGTCCAGCCGGGGCGGCTGGAAACGGCGGCATTAATTACCTTCGCCGCCTTGCCGGGCGCGACCGCCGCTTACATCCTGGCGCGGCACATGGGCGGCGATGCACCTTTAATGGCGGCGATCATCACCGTAGAAACGGCGCTGGCGCTGATCACGCTGCCGTTGGTGCTGGTGTGGGTGGTATGAGCGGGGCATTCAAATCAACCGTAGATCAAGAATCTGGAATAGCCTGTGAAAACATTGATTTTAGGCGGCGCCCGCTCCGGCAAAAGCGCCTTCGCCCAACGGCAAGCCCTAGCCAGTGGTCTGAACGTCCTGTATGTCGCAACCGCCCAAGCCGGCGATGCGGAAATGACGGAACGCATTGCCCGTCATCGCGCGGAACGCCCAACAGATTGGGGGTTGGTCGAAGAGCCTCTGGCGCTGGCCGCCGCCCTGCGCACTCACGCCGCCGACCGCTGCCTGCTGGTGGATTGCCTGACGCTGTGGCTGAGCAATCTGCTGGCTGCTGGCGATGATCGACTGACGATGGAAGTTGACGCCCTCCTGGACACGCTCCCGACCTTGCCTGGCCACATTCTGCTGGTCAGTAACGAAGTCGGACAGGGCATCGTTCCGGCGAATCCACTGGCTCGGCGCTTCCGCGACGAGGCCGGACGCCTGCATCAAAAAATCGCTGATCGGTGCGACCGAGCTATCTTTATCATGGCTGGCCTACCCCTCATCCTTAAGGATTGTCCTTCATGAATCATCACTGGTTTAACGAGCCTATTCCCGCTCCGGACGCCGCGACGCTAACCGCTGCCCGTGAACGGCAGACGCAATTGACCAAACCGCCTGGCTCACTAGGCCGGCTGGAAGAACTCGGCGTCACTCTGGCTGCGATGCAGAACACCCAGCATCCCCGGGTTGAACACATCTGGATCACCGTGTTTGCTGGCGACCACGGCATCGTCGCTGAAGGCGTATCCGCGTTTCCGCAGGTGGTGACCGCAGAAATGGTGCGCAACTTTGCTCGAGGCGGCGCGGCGATCAGTGTGCTGGCGCAGGAATGGGGAGCGCGGCTGGAAGTGGTGAATGTCGGTACGGTCGAGCCGATGGAGGATTTACCCGGCGTGATGCATCACCGAATTGGTCCGGGTACGGCTAATTTCATCCACGAGCCGGCCATGACCGTTGATCAATTGCAGGAGGCGCTAGCCGCAGGCCGCCATGCAGCGGATCGGGCGGCGATCAATGGCGCGCATCTGTTTATCGGTGGTGAGATGGGTATCGGCAATACGACCAGCGCGACGGCAGTGGCCTGTTCACTGCTGAACCGACCAGCGGCTCACCTGGCAGGTCCCGGTACTGGATTGGACGCCGTTGGCGTTCAGCGCAAGGCGCTGGTGATCGAACGGGCGTTAGCCAAACAACGCAGCGACCAGCCGCTTGAGGCGTTGCAACGGCTGGGCGGGTTCGAGATCGCCGCATTGACCGGCGCTTATCTGCGTTGCGGTCAACTGGGTCTACCGGTGTTAGTGGATGGGTTTATCACTACGGTGGCGGCGCTGGTTGCAGTGCGGCTACGACCGGAACTGTCTGCCTGGCTGTTCTATGCGCACTGTTCCGCCGAACAGGGGCATCGTCGGTTGCTGGAAGCACTGGAAGTCCAACCTCTGCTTGATTTGGGAATGCGCCTGGGCGAAGGCAGCGGCGCCGCTACTGCGGCGCCGATCCTGCGCGCCGCCGCCGCCTTACATGCCCGCATGGCGACTTTTGCTGAAGCCGGAGTCTCGCCGGCATGAACGAGTTCACCGTTGTCGATCTATTGCGGCATGGCGAACCAGAGGGCGGCCAAAAATTCCGGGGTTCCATCGATGATCCGCTGAGTGCGCGTGGTTGGGAACAGATGCGTACCGCAGTCGGCGACTATCGGGGATGGGAAGTGATCATCAGTTCGCCGCTGATTCGCTGCGCGGCTTTTGCGCATGAACTGGCCGAAAAGCTGGATTGCCCGCTAAAAATTGTCCCGGCTTTTAGTGAAATCGGCTTCGGCGTTTGGGAAGGGCGCTCGGTGGCTGAGGTGCATGAAACCGACCCCTTAGCGCTCGGCCAGTTCTGGCGTGATCCCATCGCCTATCCCATCCCCGGTGGTGAACCGGTTGCGGACTTTGACCGGCGCATCAGCTTGGCCTGGACGACGCTGCTGGAAGAATATCGAGGCCAGCATGTGCTGTTAGTGGCTCATGGCGGGGTAATTCGCATGGTGTTACGCCAATTGCTGGAGATGCCCATGCGGCGCATCTGGCGGCTGGAAGCGCCATTTGCCTCGCTCAGCCGGATGCGTGTTCATCGTAATCCGGAATCTGAACCGCATCTGGTGTTTCACAACGGCCGCCTGGCATGATTCGCGCCTTCGCCCTGGCCTTGCAACTGCTAACCCGGTTGCCGGTCCCGTCCCTGACTACGCCGCCGCAACCCCGCGAACTGGGGTGGTCGGTGCTGTTTTTTCCCGGAGTGGGATTGTTGATCGGTGTGCTGTTGGCCGGAATGTATACGGCCCTGTGGCTGATCGATCCCGGCTTATTGGCGGCGCTGGCGCTGGCTGTCTGGGTGCTGCTGACGGGTGGCTTGCATCTGGATGGCTTAGCCGATACCGCTGATGCCTGGATTGGCGGGCAGGGTGACCGGGAGCGCACGTTGTCGATTATGAAGGACCCGCGTAGTGGTCCCATCGCTATTGTGGTCATCGTGCTGTTGTTATTGACCAAGTTCGCGGCGTTGCAGGTTTTACTGGCCGGGGATGCGGTTTTGGTGTTGTTGCTGGCCCCGGTGCTGGGTCGCACCGCGATCATTGCACTGCTTATTACTACGCCTTATGTGCGGCCCGATGGACTGGGTTCACCCTACGCGAATTATCTGCCCCGATGGAATTGCAGTGTGTTGGTCTTGCTGACTGCAGCAGCGACGGTAGCGTTGCTGGAAGTACTGGGTGGGGTATTGCTGGTGATACTAGGCATCGGTTTTTTAGGCCTGCGCCATAGCCTGATGACCCGATTGGGCGGTGTTACGGGCGACACGCTCGGCGCGGTTTGTGAATTAACGGAGATGATCGTTTTACTGGTTCCGGCGCTACTGGTCAATGCCGGATAATTCGGTCATTCATCTCGGGCCATAGCCAGAAAGCAAGCACGGGCTGACCAGCTTGCGACTGCACCATTATCATGACAACTTGCCTGTAACCCCTCAAAGTATTAGAATTTACTAATATAATGAAACCCGATCCTATCCGGTTCGAGGGGAGACTGCTATGCCTCAATCTATCTGTCTATTACTCCTGCTCTTCTCTGGCCTGCTGGCCGCACTGCCCATGCGGTTAACCGCCGCTGAGCCGCCCTTCCCGATCGCTCAAGTCCAGCAGCAAACCCTGCCCGATGAACAAATCCTCGACGGAGTGATCGAGGCGGTCAACAAAAGCACCGTTTCCGCGCAGACTGCTGGCCGGGTCGAGGAAATCATGGTTGACGTTAACGATGTCGTCGCGCAGGGTGCGCCCATCGTCCGTATCCGCAATATCGAACAGCGCGCTGGTCTGGAACAAGCCCAGGCCAGCTTGCGGGAAGCGCAGGCCCGCTTCATCGAAGCTGAGGCGGAATACCACCGCATTCGCACCGTCTATGAACGACAACTGGTCGCCAAGGCGCAAATGGACTCCGCCACCGCTGCTTTCAACGCCGCCAAGGCTCGTCTGGAAGCGGCGCAAGCCGGCGTCGCCCAGGCCAGAGAATCGCTGGGCTATACCGTGATCAACGCGCCCTACAGCGGGATTGTGCTGGAACGTCATGTTGAACTGGGCGAGAGCGTGCAGCCTGGCAAACCACTAATGACCGGCTTTTCGCTCGATGAGCTGCGAGTGATCGTCAGTGTGCCGCAACGGCTGATTGGGCCAGTCCGCCAATATAGCCAGGCTCGGGTATTGCTGCTGAATGGCGAAGGCGTCGCCGCCGAAAAATTGATCTTTTTCCCCTACGCCGATCCGCAGAGCAACGTGTTTAAAGTGCGGGTCTATCTGCCGAAGAAGACCGCAGGACTTTATCCCGGTATGTTTGTCAAGACCGCCTTTCGGGTAGGCGAGGCGCAGCGGTTGACCGTACCCCGATCCGCCCTGATCCAGCGCGGTGAAGTGAGCGCGGTTTATGTGGTCAAGGAGGGTCAAGTGAGCCTGCGCCAAGTGCGGCCAGGCCGAGCCGAAGGCGATCATGTAGAAATTCTGGCCGGATTGGAACCAAGCGAATCGGTGTCCATGGAGCCGATTCAGGCCGGTATTTATCTCAAGGAACAGAGGCCATAATCATGAGTGAAATTGTTGAGCCGCGCCTTGGCCTGTCCGGGGCCATTGCCAAAAAATTCCTACACAGCGAGATCACACCATTATTGGCGCTGGTGGGATTGCTGATGGGCCTGTTTGCGGTGCTGGTGACGCCCCGCGAGGAAGAACCGCAGATCAATGTGACTTTCGCCAATGTCTTCATCCCTTTTCCCGGAGCCACTGCCCGGGAGGTGGAGAAACTGGTCAGCAGCCCGGCGGAACAGGTGCTGGCGGAAATCGAAGGGGTGGAACATGTTTACTCGATTTCCCGACCTGGCCTGGCGGTATTGACCGTGCAGTTCTTCGTCGGCGAGCCGCGCACCGACGCTATCGTTCGGCTGTACAACAAGCTGTACTCTAATGCCGATTGGCTGCCGACGAACCTGGGCGTTGGCCAGCCCATCGTCAAGCCCAAGGGCATCGACGACGTGCCGATTGTCAGCCTGACCCTGTGGACTGAAGACCCGCAACGCAGCGCCGATGATCTGGCGCGGGTTGCGCATACCCTGGAAACCGAATTGAAGCGGGTCGCCGGCACTCGCAATCTCTACACCATCGGCGCCCCGGATCGGGTGGTCCGCGTACTGTTCGATCCAGCCAAACTGTCCGGTTACGGGCTGTCGCTGGCGGAGTTGCGCCGGGCGCTGCAAGCTGCAAATGCGTCAGCCGACGCCGGCGCGCTGGTCGGCGATAACCGGGAAACTCCCGTGCAGGCCGGCAGCTTTTTGGTCAATGCTGAAGAGATCGGTCAACTGGTGGTCGGACTGCACCAGAGAACGCCAGTGTATCTGGCGGATGTCGCAGAGGTCGAATTCGGCCCGGACGCGCCGGAACGCTATGTTTGGTTAGGCACGGGGCCGGCGGCGGAAGCCAGCGGGATCAAGGCGAAGGGTGAATTCCCGGCGGTCACGCTGGCGATTGCTAAAAAGCCCGGCGAAAACGCGGTGCAAATTGCTGATCAACTCCTGCAACGGGTGGAGCAGCTCAAGGGAACCTTTATCCCGGAAGGCGTCAACCTCACCGTGACCCGCAACTACGGCGTCACTGCTAACGACAAGGCGATGACGCTCATCGCTAAATTGATGTTCGCCACCGCGCTGGTCATTATCCTGGTGCTATTGGCACTGGGCTGGCGCGAGGCGTTCATCGTCGGCGCGGCGGTGATTCTGACCCTGGCGATGACCTTGTTCGCGTCCTGGGCCTGGGGCTTCACCCTGAACCGGGTGTCGCTGTTCGCGCTGATCTTCTCCATCGGCATCCTGGTGGATGACGCCATTGTGGTGGTGGAGAACATTCACCGGCATCTGCACCTGGGCGGGCGCTCCCTGGTCGAGGCAATTCCCGTCGCGGTGGATGAAGTGGGCGGGCCGACCATTCTGGCGACCTTCACGGTGATCGCTGCGCTGCTGCCGATGGCCTTCGTCTCCGGGTTGATGGGGCCGTACATGAGTCCCATTCCAATCAACTCCAGCATGGGCATGTTGATCTCGCTGGCGGTGGCGTTCGTCTTCACTCCGTGGCTGACCTACAAGGTTTTACAGAGCAGGCCCCCCCCGGTTTCATCTCTCGAATCGCCAACCGCGCACGCTGAATCTGCTAACGCAGAAGATTTTTCCCACCGCCTGTTCCGCCGGATCATTGGCCCCTTCCTGCGGGGGCGACAAGGGAGACCACTACGCTGGCTGCTGGGACTGTCGGTGCTGGTGATGATTGGTGGTTCAGTCAGTCTGGCCTATTTCCAGCTTGTCGTGTTGAAAATGCTGCCTTTTGATAACAAGTCGGAATTTCAGGTCATCGTTGATATGCCGGAAGGAA
Source organism: uncultured Candidatus Competibacteraceae bacterium (assembly GCA_964508935.1). Lineage (GTDB taxonomy): Bacteria > Pseudomonadota > Gammaproteobacteria > Competibacterales > Competibacteraceae > UBA2383. Next base: position 6,225 of record CAZDVY010000103.1, read on the forward strand.
CGACGCTGGAACAGACGGCGCGGGTGCTGGGCGAATTGGGCCGCTATCTGGCGACGGTTCCGGAAGTCACTGACTATCAGGCTTATGCCGGAACCGCTGCGCCGATCAATTTCAACGGTTTGGTGCGGCAGTATTACCTGCGGGCCGGCGCGAATGTCGGTGATCTTCAGGTCAATCTGGTGGACAAGCAGCATCGCCAGCGACAGAGCCATGCCATTGCCCTAGCGGTGCGTGGCCCCTTGCAGGAAATTGGCGCGAAGTACAACGCCAACGTCAAGGTAGTGGAAGTGCCGCCCGGTCCGCCGGTGATGTCGCCCTTAGTAGCGGAGGTGTACGGGTTGAACTATCCTGGGCAGATTCAGGCCGCGCAACAGGTGGGGGAGATTTTCAGCACCACGCCGGACATTGTTGATGTCGATGACACGGTGGAAACCCCGTCCGAACGGCTGATCGCCCATATCGACCGGGCCAAGGCGGCATTGCTAGGCGTGTCGCAGCAGGCGGTCGCTGTGGATATCAATACAGCGCTGCGCGGCGAGGATGTCAGCTATCTGCACTCCGAAACCGCCAAGTATCCAATCCCGCTGCGCCTGGAGCTGCCGACGGCTGACCAGGCCAACATCGCTTCGGTGCTGGCTTTAAAAACCCGCAGCCAGGCCGGTTCGCTCGTGCCGCTGTCGGAAATCATCGAGGTTAAGACGACTCAGCGCGAGAACGCCATCTATCACAAGGATTTATTGCCAGTCGTGTTCGTATTCGGCGATATGGCCGGCCCGCTGGACAGCCCGCTGTACGGCATGTTTGAAATCTTCGCCAACCTGCGGGATTTGCCGATTGCTGGTGAACCGCTGGAGCAATTCTTCATCCGCCAGCCGGACAATCCGTACAGTTACAGCCTGAAATGGGACGGCGAATGGCAAATCACCTATGAAACTTTCCGCGACATGGGCATCGCTTACGGAGTCGGGATGATTCTGATCTACCTGCTGGTGGTGGCGCAGTTCCGCTCCTATTTGGCCCCGCTGATCATCATGGCGCCGATTCCGCTCACCATTATCGGCGTCATGCCAGGTCATGCATTGTTGCAAGCCCAATTCACCGCCACGTCGATGATCGGCATGATCGCCCTGGCCGGCATCATCGTCCGCAATTCGATCCTTCTGGTAGATTTCATCAACCTGGAAGCCGCCAATGGCCTGCCCTTTCAGGAAGCGGTGATCCGCTCGAGTGCGGTGCGGGCTAAACCGATCATGCTGACCGCGCTGGCGGCGATGCTCGGCGCACTGTTCATTCTCGACGATCCCATCTTCCGGGGACTGGCGATTTCGCTGATCTTCGGGATTCTGGTGTCCACCCTGCTGACGCTGATCTTTATCCCCGTGCTGTATTACGCGGCGTTTCGGCGGCGATGGGAGCAGTAGACCGGTAGTGTTCCAGACATGGATTTTACACCCCTTCGCTCTATCCCCCCTTCTGCGCAAAGGGGGGGATGCAAACCCCGCTTATCCGGCAGCGCCCGTCCACGAATGGTAGTGGAAATACGCCAGCAGCAACCCGCCGAAGATAATCCGATACCAGGCGAACGGCGCAAAGCTGTTCTGGCCGACATAGGCCAGCAAAAACCGCACGACGACCAATCCCCCCAGGAAAGCCGCGACGAACCCGACCGCAAACATCGGAATGTCAGCGACGGTCAGCAAATGCCATTCCTTGTAAAGGCTGTAAAAGGACGCGGCGAACATGGTGGGAATCGCCAGAAAGAACGAAAACTCGGTGGCGGCGAACCGCGACATGCCGCTCAACATCCCGCCCATGATCGTCGCCCCGGAGCGCGACACGCCGGGAAACAGCGCCACGCTTTGCGCGACGCCCACAGCCAGCGCATCCTTCCAGGTCATGTCATCAACCGCCTGCACCCGGCCGGTTCGCGCATAGCGTTCAATCAGCAGGATAGCGACGCCGCCCACGACCAGTGCGCCGGCAACCATCACCGGGTTAAATAAATAATGGGTAATGTGCTTGTGCAGCAACAAGCCCAGGATTGCAGCGGGAATAAACGCAATCGCCAGATGCAACACCAGGCGCTGCGCCTTACGATCCCGGTCCAGATTCAAGGCGATGTCGAGCAACCGTTCCCGGTAAATCCACACCACGGCCAGAATCGCGCCGAGCTGGATGAAAATTTCAAAGACCTCGGCGCGCGGCCCGGTAAAATTCAGAAAATCCCCTACAATAATCAAATGGCCGGTACTGGAAATCGGCAGAAATTCCGAGGCCGCTTCCACCAGACCTAGAATCAATGCCTTGATAATTAAAAGAATGTCCAAGAGTCTTTCCTTCAGATTGCAATCAAGAATTCGGGCGATTTTAGCATGAGCCTCAAGCAACTCTTTCCTTTGCTGGCGGCAGCCGTGGCGCTCGGCGACATCGCGCAAGCCCAGCAGGTCTACAAATGGACCGACGCCAGTGGTCAGGTGCATTACAGCCAGAAAAAACCGGACGATGCGGCGGGCGTACAGGCACTCGACATTGCACCCCTCCCGCCAGCGACTCCATCCTCTGTAGATGCCGATGCTGAAATCGCCCGAATCAACGCCCTGTCCGAGCAAATGGCCCGTGAACGCCAGGCAGCGGAGCAGGCGCGGCAGGAACAGGCAATCCGCGATCTGGAGCAACAGAATAAAGCACTGGAAAATGCCTTGCTGAACCAGCAGATTCAGCAACAACAACAGCAAAACGACGACAGACCAACTATTATCGGCTATCCACCGATCTATCCCTATCCCTTTTACCCCCCGTATCCGCCCTATCCACCACCCTGTCAGCCTTGGCCGGATTGCCGCAAACCCATGCCGCCCCCACCCTTGCCAACGCCCTTGCCCGCGCCGCGCCCGCCCGAACCGCTGGCTAAACCTAATCCACCGTTTAGACCGGCCCCGGCAGGCGTTGCGCCGGAAACGCAAGGCGGGTTTCGGGGACGGTAAGGTTCAAGAATCGTGATGACAACGGAGTTCGCTGTGGAAAAAACATACGCTTTAGGATTCGACGTTTATGGCACACTGGTTGATCCACTGGCGCTCGCTGAGCCGCTGCGCGCGCTAGTCGGCGAGCAGGCTGTTCCATTCGCTGCACTGTGGCGGTCCAAGCAACTAGAATATTCATTCCGACGAGGTTTGATGCGGCGGTATGTGGATTTCGATGTCTGTACTCGTCAGGCTTTGCTCTACACCCAGAAGGCGCTGGGTTGTGAGTTACCGGAATCCGATCAGGACCGATTATTGGAAACCTATCTCTACCTGCCGACGTTTGCGGAAGTCCCCGCTGCCCTGGACGCGCTCAAGACGCAGGGTCATCAGCGGGTTGCCTTCTCGAACGGAGTGGAAACCAGCATTCGTGCGTTGTTAACCAACGCCAGCGTGTTACCGTTGCTGGAAGATGTAGTCAGCGTGGATGATTTGCGCACCTTCAAACCAAACCCAGAGGTTTACGCCTACTTGGCGCGACGCGCTAAACGCCTGCCGAGTGAAACCTGGCTGGTGTCCAGCAACGCCTGGGATGTGATCGGCGCCAAGGCCGCGGGCCTGCGGGCCGCCTGGGTCAAGCGCCAGTCGGATGC
>CAZDVY010000104.1:0-9679 GCA_964508935.1 uncultured Candidatus Competibacteraceae bacterium
CGGATGTGGTAATGCGCTTCCAGATCCTGGTAATTCTCGAAATTGCGGTCGCGCTGCAGCAGCCCGAAGCCGCGCGGATTATTGTCCTGGAAAGCGCTAATTCGCAATCGGGTTGGGTTATTCAGCGGTCGCCAGATCCATTCACCGTTGCCCGCCGCCATCAGCAGCCCGTCGGAATCATGCACCTGCGGGCGGAAATCATCGAAGAACCGCTCGTTCAGCGCGCCGTGGAAGAACATGCTGGTCAGCGGGGCAACGCCGAATTTCTGCACCTTGCTCCGGACGAAAATACTGGCCCTGACCTCGATCTGGGTATTGACGCCCGGCTTGATGATGAAGCGATAGGCGCCGGTGACACTCGGGCTGTCCATCAGGGCGTGAACGGTCAGCTCGGTTGCGTCCTTACCGGGTTTTTCCAGCCAGAACTCACGGAAGTAGGGAAATTCCTCGGGCTTGGGCAGGCCGGTGTCAATCGCCAGGCCGCGCACCGAGATGCCGTAATTCTGATTTTGGCCGACAGCGCGGAAGTAGCTGGCGCCCAGGAACACCGCCACCTCATCGTAATGGCTGTCAGTGTGCAGCGGATACATCACCTTGAAGCCAGCAAATCCCAAATCTTTGGGAAGATGGTCCGGGGTCTGGTTTTTGCCGTAATCAAACAACTCGTTGGCGTATTCGACCAACTGGCTCTCGCCGTCGGCGATGACGTTGATGACGACCGGCTGTTTGAACAGGAAACCGAGCGGCGCGAATTGAATTTCGAAGGGCAACCCTTCAGCGCGCCACAGGCTGTGGTCTGGACGAAAACGGATATCGCGATATTGATCGTAATCCAGGTTCTTGAAGAAATCGGGCAGGTTCTCGCCGGGTGTCTGGAACGGCTGGTTGGCAAGCACTTCGGCGCGGCGGCGCACATCCGCAAAATTAAACCGTTTGGGGGGCGGCGTGGTCGCCGGGGCGGCTTCAGGCGCATTCGGCGCGCCCAGGCTCGCTACCGGACCCGCGCACAGACCCGCCAGCAGGACAATACTCAGCAGCATTCGGAGTTTCACGGCGTCAAGGCTCCGTCGACATTTTGATTCGGTGGGATTCAGGTGATGGGTTTTGGGGGAAAGACCTAGAAGCAGTATTGTATTGCGGGTTAATGGTTAATGGTTAGTGGTTATTAGCGAGTGGTTAACGTCTACGTTGTCCACGCTTCCAGGGAGAAACTAATGAATCTGCACGACAATACCCTTTTTCGACAACACGGCTATGTGGCCGGGGCCTGGATCGAGGCTGACAATGGCGCAGTCTCGATCATTACTGATCCCGCGACCGGCGAGGCGCTGGGCCAGGTCCCCGAACTGGGCGCAGTAGAAACCCGTCGCGCCATTGAGGCTGCTCAGGCTGCACTGTCCGGTTGGCGGGCGTTGACGGCGCAGGCGCGAGCGGGAATTTTGCGGCGCTGGTTCAGTCTGCTGCTGGAAAATCAGGAGGATCTGGCGACCCTGATGACGCTGGAACAGGGCAAGCCGTTGGCCGAGGCGCGGGGTGAAATCGCTTATGCCGCCGGCTTTCTGGAATGGTTCGCCGAAGAGGGCAAGCGGGTCTATGGTGATGTCATTCCGCCGCATCAGCCGGATAAGCGGGTGTTGGTGCTGAAAGAGCCGGTCGGCGTATGCGCCGCGATTACACCCTGGAATTTCCCGGCGGCGATGATTGCGCGCAAGGCCGGCGCAGCGCTGGCGGCGGGTTGCACAATGGTGGTCAAGCCGGCTCCGCAAACGCCCTTCTCGGCGCTGGCGCTGGCCGTGCTGGCGGAACGGGCGGGGTTGCCGGCCGGAGTGTTGAATATCGTAACCGGCCCGGCCCAGGCCATCGGTGATGAAATTCTCGACAATCCCTTGGTGCGCAAACTTAGCTTCACCGGTTCAACCCGCACCGGCAAATATTTGATGCAGCGCTGCGCCGGCACGCTCAAGCGGCTGTCGCTGGAACTGGGCGGCAATGCGCCGTTTATCGTGTTTGACGACGCTGATCTTGATGCGGCGGTGACCGGGGCGCTGCTTTCCAAATACCGCAACAGCGGCCAAACTTGTGTGTGCGCCAACCGTTTTCTGGTGCAGGACGGGATTTACGACGCCTTCGCCGCCCGGCTGACCGAGGTGGTGCGGGAACAACTCAAGGTCGGCAATGGCCTGGAGCCGGGGGTGATGCAGGGGCCGCTGATCGACGCGGCGGCGCTGATGAAGGTCGAGCGGCATGTGGCGGATGCCGTGGTCAAGGGCGCGAAAGTCTTGACCGGCGGGCGGCGTCATGCCCTGGGTGGAACGTTTTATGAACCGACCGTATTGGCCGACATGACCTCAGCCATGCTGGCGGCGCGGGAAGAGACGTTTGGCCCCGTCGCGCCACTGTTCCGGTTCCAGACCGATGAGGAGGCGGTGCAGTTGGCCAATGCGACGGAGTTCGGACTGGCGGCGTATTTCTATAGCCAGGATGTGCGCCGGGTGTTCCGGGTCGCCGAGGCGCTGCAATACGGCATGGTGGGCGTGAATACGGGACTGATTTCGACCGAGGTTGCACCGTTCGGCGGCGTCAAGGAATCCGGCTTTGGGCGGGAAGGCTCGAAGTATGGCATTGAGGAATATATGGATATCAAATACTTATGTATTGGGCTTTGAATGACCTTCTCCCATGAATTCGCTTATATTGGCCTGCTGATTCTCGGCATTCTGGCGACCTTCGCCACTGCAGGGGTGCTGTTCTGGTTAAGCTGCTTTTCCCGGTGTGCGCCCTGGTTTCGTTCGTTCTACAACTTTTCGCCGCAGGTCGTGGCAGTGGTCGGTATTCTGTTCGCGCTATACACGACCTTTTTCGCCAGCGACATCTGGAGTGTGCGCGACCGGGCGCAGACCGCGATTGTGCAGGAAGCGCAGGCGTTGCGCGGCCTGTTTCGGTTAGCCGAACAGCAACCATCGGCTATGGGTGCGCCCATGCTGGCGGCGATCCGTGACTATGCGCGCTTGACTGCCGAGGTGGAATGGCCGCTATTGGCGAATGGGCAAAGCAGTCGGCAGGTGTTGGATGGTTGGCGGCGGCTATTGGGTTCGGTGCTAGCGGTTAGTCACTTGCCCGCCAGTGTGCATACGATGATGTTGCAGGAGGTGGAGCGGGTGCAGGCCGCTCGCCATCAGCGGTTGGCGCAGAGTCAGAAGCACGGCGATCCGTTAAAATGGTTTGCGGTAGCCTGTCTGGGGGCGCTGACCATGTTGACGATTGTGCTGGTGCATTTGGATCATTGGCGAACCCAACTGGCAGCGCTGCTCATTTACGCTGCGGCCATTTCGATCAGCTTTACGGCGGCTTATTTGCAACGGAGTCCGTTTCAGGTGTTTGTGCTCAGTCCACAGCCGATTGCTGAGTTAATCACCCTCGAATCGTTGCTGGATCGGCGGTGAACACCCTCTCCTGCCAGCGGGAGAGGGCGTTCCGGTTGAACCCTACATATTCCGCCGATACTGCCCGCCAACTTCAAACAGCGCCGTCGTAATTTGCCCTAATGAACAACAACGCACGGCATCGACCAGTACGGCAAACAGGTTTTCATTGTTGATCGCCGTCTGTCTTAACCGGGCCAGCAGCGCGTTGCCATTCTGACGATTCCGTTCCTGGAATTCCCGCAGCCGCCGCAACTGGCTTTGCTTTTCTTCCTCGGTGGAACGGGCCAGCTCAATTTTCACTTCCTCATGTTTGGCGTTGGGGTTACGGAAGGTGTTGACGCCGATGATCGGCAGGGAGCCGTCATGTTTCAGGGTTTCGTAATACAGCGATTCTTCCTGAATCTTGCCGCGCTGATAGCCGGTTTCCATCGCACCTAATACCCCGCCACGTTCGCTGATCCGCTCGAATTCCTGCAATACCGCTTCTTCCACCAGATCGGTCAATTCATCAATGATGAACGCACCCTGGTTGGGGTTTTCGTTCTTCGCCAATCCCCATTCCTTGTTGATGATCAACTGTACGGCCATCGCCCGCCGCACCGATTCCTCAGTCGGCGTGGTAATCGCCTCATCATAGGCGTTGGTGTGCAGGGAATTGCAGTTGTCGTAAATGGCGATCAGCGCCTGCAAGGTGGTGCGGATGTCGTTGAAATCCATTTCCTGGGCGTGCAGCGAGCGGCCTGAAGTCTGAATATGGTATTTCAGCTTCTGACTGCGCTCATTGGCGCCGTATTTGTAGCGCATGGCGGTGGCCCAAATGCGCCGGGCGACGCGACCCATCACCGAATATTCCGGGTCCATGCCGTTGCTGAAGAAGAACGACAGATTCGGCGCGAAGTCGTCAATGTGCATCCCCCGCGCTAAGTACGCTTCGACATAGGTGAAGCCATTGGCCAGGGTAAACGCCAGTTGCGAAATCGGATTCGCGCCGGCTTCGGCGATGTGATAACCGGAGATGGAGACGGAATAGAAATTTTTCACGCCGTGATGGACAAAATACGCCTGAATATCGCCCATCATTTTCAGTGCGAATTCCGTGGAGAAAATGCAGGTGTTCTGTCCCTGATCCTCCTTGAGAATATCGGCCTGCACCGTGCCGCGCACATTCCCTAACACCCATTCCTTGATTTTTTCAATCTCGTCATCAGTCGGCGGACGATGATTGTCGCGCTCGAATTTCTCGATCTGCTGATCGAAAGCCGTATTGAAGAACATCGCCAGAATCATCGGCGCTGGCCCGTTAATGGTCATCGACACTGATGTTGTGGGACAGCACAGATCAAAGCCGGAATACAGCACCTTTAAATCATCGAGCGTGGCGATGGACACGCCGGAATTACCGACCTTGCCGTAAATGTCCGGGCGCTCGTCGGGGTCGCAGCCATACAGCGTTACGGAGTCAAACGCCGTCGATAGCCGAGTGGCTTCCGCGTGTTCCGACAACTTCTTGAAACGGCGGTTGGTGCGGAACGGATCGCCTTCGCCGGCGAACATCCGGGTCGGATCTTCATTCTCACGCTTGAAGGCGAATACGCCAGCGGTGTACGGGAAACTGCCAGGCAAATTCTCACGCATCATCCAGCGCAATAATTCACCGTGTTCTTCAAAACCGGGCAGCGCCACTTTCGGAATCCGCGAGCCGGACAGGGAGCGAGTCGTCAACTGAGTGCGGATTTCCTTGTCGCGGATTTTCACCACATATTCATCGCCGCTGTAGCTGGCTTTCACCTGCGGCCACATATCCACCAGCTTGCGGGCGTGCGGATCGATCTCGCCTTCCACCCGCTCCAGCAACGGCTCCAGATCAGTGGTGGATTTGCCTTCCGCCGCCAGCAGGCTGATGACCGCTCGCAGTTGCTGGCGCTGGCGAACGAGCTTGACCTGTTCGTTGACCTGCTTGTGGTAGCCGCGCACCGTGTCGGCAATTTCCGCCAGATAGCGGGCGCGGGCCGCCGGGACGATGATGGTTTTGCCGGTGGACGCCTTGCCGGGAACTGCCGCCAGCCGTCCGGTCTCCAGCTTCAAACCCTTGTCGCGCAGCAGGTTGGCGACGCCGTGATACAGTGCGGTTACGCCGTCGTCGTTGAAGCGGGCGGCGATGGTGCCATAAACCGCCATGTCTTCCGGCGACTGGCCGAACGCCTTGTGATTGCGCTGCACCTGCTTGCGCACGTCGCGCAGCGCGTCCTCGGCGCCCTTGCGGTCAAATTTGTTGATCGCCACCGCGTCGGCGAAATCGAGCATGTCGATCTTTTCCAACTGCGAGGCCGCGCCGAATTCCGGGGTCATCACGTACAGCGAGCGGTCGACCAGCGGCACGATGGCGGCGTCGCCCTGGCCGATGCCGGAGGTCTCCACGATCAGCAGATCGAAGCCGGCCAGTTTGCAGGCGGCCAGAATGTCGCCCAGGGTTTCCGGCACTTCGCTGCCCGCGGCGCGGGTGGCCAGCGAACGCATGTATAGATTTGGCCCGTTGATCGCGTTCATGCGAATGCGGTCGCCGAGCAACGCCCCGCCGGTCTTGCGCCGCGATGGATCGGCGGCGATGACGGCGATTTTCAGCCGGTCGTCCTGATCGAGCCGGAAGCGCCGCACCAGCTCATCGGTCAGTGAGGATTTACCGGAACCGCCGGTGCCGGTGATGCCGAGAACCGGCACGGCGCTGACCTTGGCCTCGTCGAGAATCTGCTGGCGCAGCGCCGGGGCGACCACCTGATTTTCCAGCGCGGTGATCATCCGTGACAGCGAGCGCCAGTCGCCGGCCTTGACGCCATCGAGAGTTTGCGGCGCGTACTGGGCCGGATCGGTATCGCAGACCGTGATCATGTGGTCGATCATGCCCTGCAAGCCCATGGCCTGGCCGTCTTCCGGCGAGAAGATGCGGGTCACGCCGTATTCATGCAGATCGCGGATTTCTTCCGGGACGATCACCCCACCGCCGCCGCCAAACACTTTGATATTGGCTCCGCCGCGCTCGCGCAGCAGGTCGATCATGTATTTGAAAAATTCAACGTGACCACCCTGATAGGAGCTGATCGCGATGCCCTGGGCGTCTTCCTGCAGGGCGGCAGTGACGATGTCCTCGACCGAACGGTTGTGGCCGAGATGGATGACTTCCGCGCCGCTGGCCTGGAGGATGCGGCGCATGATGTTAATGGAAGCATCGTGGCCGTCGAACAGGCTGGCGGCGGTGACGAAACGGACTTTATGACGGGGTTGGACCTTGTCAACGCCAAGCGTGGGTTGACGGAGAGTGCTGGCGGCAGCGGACATGAACAGTCTCCTCGGTTGTTATATTTCTATCATACCACCGGACAGGCTGTGTTCCGCATCCAGCGGTCGAACCTTGGATCATCCAAAATGACCGCCCTAGTCCGGTTAAAGCCAAAAGCTACAGGCGAAAAACCCCATTTTGGTTCGGATTACAGGAAAATTTACAGGAGGCACAGTTAAGCATTCTGTTAACCTTGAGTAATCTTTCATACAACGTCTTATACCGCTTCACGTTAAACTAGCTGCTGATTTTCCGACGGGACGAGAGAACTATGCGTAGTTTCGGGCCGAGGGCGCTAACTCCACGCGATGGCCAGGATTGGCTGATCCAGGCTTGGCAACTGATGTGGCGGCGGCCAGGCTTGTTCGTGGCGGTGGCGCTGTTTGCGCCGTCGGGTAGTGCGCTATTGTTGATCTTGCCCATCTGGGAATGGTGGTTACCGCCGCTGGGTGGCTGGGTCACGCTGATCGCCACGGTATTCTGCTACGGGTTGCCGCTCAGTGTGACGGTCACGCTGGCCTGCGGCATCGCCCGCGCCGCCAATCGCCAGCGGACTTCGGCATTCAAGCAATTATTTAACCGGACCGCGCTCAAGGCGCTGGCTCGAACCAGCTTGCTCCTGTTTGGGTTGCTGCTGCAGGGCTATCTGCTGATTTACTGGGTGCAGGATCAACTGTTGCCGGTCGATTTGGCTGCGATCGGGGACCACGCGCCGCCCGCTATTCCCGCGACCTTCGGCGTTGCCGATACTCTGCTGGGAACACAACTGAGCGTATTGGGTAGTGTGCTGCTGGTTTTGCAGGCGCTGCTGGCCGCATTTATCATTCCCCTGCAACTGTTCCGCGAACTGCCGCTGTCCGTTTGCTGGCGGCGCAGCGTATTGGCGCTGCAACTGAATCCCTGGCTGTTTCCGGTGATGGGCTTGAGTGGTCTGGCGCTGCTGACGTTGCCGTTCCTTGATTTGTTCTCCATCCCCGCGCAGATCCTGGCCTTGCCGCTGCCGGTCTATCTGGGCATCCTCTTGTATGTCGCCTGGAACGATGTTTTTCAGGGCGGCGCTGAGGAAGAGGAAGTCCTGGACATCCAGGATCAATGGCGGGCTACCAGCGTCAGTGGCGGGCCAGCATCCTGTCAATCTGGCGCAGGGCCAAGCCCAAGTCTTCCTCCAGCGGAATCGCGCCGGCAGCATGAATGACGTCGGTTTGGCGGCTGGCGACCTGACCGCCGATGAACACCGGAATCTTGATCGTTTGGCATAGAGGCTGGAGTTCTTCCGTAATAGTCACCGTATTCGCTGAGCCAGCCAGGACGATGGCTTGGACAGCGGCCCGTGCAACCACCGCCGGCAACTCCGCCAGCGGGGTATTCGAACCCAGCAACACGATGGAATAATCCCGGTCCAGTGCTGCGAGAGCAAACAGCAATAGCCCGACCTCGTGTTGTTCGTCCGGCAGACAGGCGGCCAGCAACTTCGGTCCCTGCGGGGCGCGGCTGAGGTGATGGAAACGGGCCCCCAGCTTGTTGCGCAGGAATACGCTGAAGAAGTGTTCTTGGGCGATGCTGCCCGTTCCCTGGGCCCAACGTTCGCCCAATTCCCGTAATAACGGCACGATCAGCCGACTGGTCACAATATCGACTGGATATAGTGACAGGATTTCGGTGTAGAGGTCATTCAACACCTGGTCATCGAAGACGGCGATCGCTTGCAGCAACCGGCGCTGGTGATGTCCCCAAAGATCAGTGTCGGGCTCGTGACGGGTAGCGTAATCGGGATGGATCGCATCGGTGTCCAGTACAGACCGCACCTGGCCGATGGACATGCCATTGTTGAGGAGCGCAACCACCTGCTGGATCAGCGCTACGTCAGCCATGGTGTAGAGACGATGGCCCTTGGGAGTACGCACTGGCTTGATCAGGTCGTAACGGCGTTCCCAGGCGCGCAAGGTCACTGAATTGACGCCGGTGAGGCTGGAAACCGTGCGGATGGGGACCAGCCCTTGATCAGGCAGGCGGTGAGAGGAGTGGGCCTTCATGGAATGAGCAGTCTCCAAAAATCCATAGCGCGGCGGTTAAGTAGAGAAAATATTATACAATAAGTAGACAAATTAACCGTTGATCGGTGAATTTTACCTTCTATACATAGACCAATATTATACAAAACTCTCGATAAACGCTATACCCCGTCTTTTCGGTTTCCGGATCTTGCCACCCTGTCTCGGATAGCGTTGTCCCTCTCGGCAATGAATCAGTTGTCTTTCCCGATCATAGCCGGACCTCCCGGTTCCCCTCCTTGGCTAAGGAGGGGTGGCGCAAAGCGACGGGGTGGTTCGGGATGTCCGCATCTCAGGCGGACAGACTAAGGAATCTCCAGGTGCGTTCGGCCTCGCGAGCCGGGTATTCCGATTTCGGCGTCAACCGCGAGCGGGTGGAAACCCTCCGCCCCCGGTTTTCCAGGACTTCGAATGCTTCGGGGACGACCGCGCGGGTTCCCCCGGTCTGATCTGAACCGTTTTGTCAGCTTTTTTTACACTTCCGAATCTCGGTGCGAACGAGGGTTGTGGTTCGGGACATTTTGGCGAATTTCTTTGTTATCTTTTTGTTTTTAAATATTTTTATTTGGGAATTCCTTCTCTTTACCATCGCCCGGCTGGCCTTTCGCCGTCCTGGATCGCTGGTTTTCGGTCGGCGCAAACCTCCGGACGCGGCGAAAGCTGTCAAAAAATTTTACAAGAGTAAATTAGTCGGTCTTTCGGATTTAAACAGTGTTTTTTGTCTTTTTTTGTAGATAAACGTTATTTAAAAAAGGCAAATCGGAAAAAAATGAGGTGTGTTCTGTTCTCAACTGGAATAACAGGGATATTGACCAAGACTCGGTATTGGTCTCTTTGGGCAGGCTTAAGTCTCTGTTTTGTGAAAAAAG
>CAZDVY010000105.1:0-9403 GCA_964508935.1 uncultured Candidatus Competibacteraceae bacterium
CCAGCAGAGGCAGGGTGATATGGCGAAACTGCGCCCAAGCACCCGCACCGTCAATCCGCGCCGCCTCGTAGAGCTGCATCGGGATATTTTGCAAACCGGCGATAAAGATGATCATGTTGAAACCAAAGTTCTTCCACACCGCCATGAGAATGATCGCCGGCATCGCCCAGTCCGGATCGCCCAGCCAGTCGATGGGTTCGACGCCTAATAAACTCAGGGTGTAATTCAACAGCCCATAGCGCGGATGGTAGAGATAACGCCAGACCACAGCGACCGCGACCAGCGTGGTGACGACCGGCAGAAAAAAGGCAGTGCGGAACAGACCGGGAAAACGAATCAGGCGGGCATTCACCAGCAGCGCCGCACCGAGGGAGACCGCCACCGATAATGGCCCACCGACGATGACGAAATAGAAGGTATTGCCGAGCGCTATCCAGAACAGCGGGCTTTGCAGCAATTGCCGATAGTTATCGAACCCAATGAAGCGCAACCGGTCGAGATCGCCCAGCGCGTAAATGTCGAAGTCGGTGAAACTTAATAACAGCGCCGCCAGCACCGGCAGGAAAAAGAACACCCCAATCAGCAGCAGTGCCGGGGCCAGAAAAGCCCAGGCGCTGAAAGTCACATGGCGTTCAAAGCCGGTCATCGCGACGCCTCCCGCTTCAGCAACCACCGCCGTTTTTCCAGAATACGATTCACATCCCGATTCAGCGCCGCCAGCGCCGCATCAACATTCATTTCCTGACGAACCGTCAATTCCACGTAATAGGCGATCCGCTGGGCGATGCGCTCCCATTCGGGAATCGGCGGCGTTGCCTGAACGTGCTGCAACTGTTGCCGGAACGCCTGGGCATGGCGATTCTCCGCCAGCGCCGGATCGTTCCAGGCCGACTGACGGGCCGGCAGATCGCCGGTGAGCTGATAAAACCGCACCTGTTGTTCCGGTTGCGCCAGATACTCCAATAATTTCCAGGCAGCCTCTTGACGCGGCGAGGTGCGACTGAGCACCAGACTGGCCCCGCCTGCCAGTGAGGTGCCAATCCCCGGTGCTTTTCCTGCGGGCGGGCGCGAGGCGGAATGGTCGTTAAAGTCCGGCAACGGCGCGGTCATCCACTGGCCCTGCAACGGCGCAGGCAATCGCCGCCGGAACTCGCCGATGTTCCATGGCCCACTGACGTAGGCGGCGAAATAGCCGTTGGCGAATTCCTGATAAAGATTGGCAATCTGCGTATGACCGACCGGCGGCGCCAATTCCTGTTCAAACAAACTCAAATAAAAAGTGAACGCCTCGCGGAAACGGGGATTCTGAAAATCGCCGTATTGATCCCGGTCGCGCAGCAGGGTTGCGCCGCGTTGCAGGGCAAGAATGACTGGCAACTGCCATTCATTGATCGGCAGGAGAATGGCGTAACGCTCCGCATCATCCAGCGTCTTGAGCCGGGACATGGCTTGCAGCCAGTCCTCCCAGGTCGCCGGCGGTTCGGTAAAACCGACAGCGGCCAGCAAGTCGCGACGGTAGAAGAACAGCCGGGTGTCGACATACCAAGGCAAGGCCCAGGTCCGACCCCCCAGCCGACTGGCAGCGAGAATGCCGGGGAAGTAGTCATTGAGGGCGACGACGGGCCAGCCTTTCAGCCGCTCATCCAAAGGTTCGATGGCGCGCAGCGCGACGAATTCGGGAATCCAGGTATTGCCCAACTGGAACACGTCAGGCATCGCGTCGCCGGCGTAGGCGGTCAGCAATTTTTCATGCGCGGCGCTCCAGGGAATCTGCTGCACCCGCACCCGGATACCGGGATGGCGATGCTCGAACTCTGGCAGCAGCGCCTGCACCTGCTCGCCTTCCTGACCCATCGCCCAGAATTCCACGATGACTGGCCGGTCAGCGGAGGAATCGCAACCGGTCAACCACACGGTGATGAAAATGATCAAAAGTAGCCGAAACTGGGAAAACATGATGATAGTGTAGCGGCAATTCACCCAGTCCCTAAGAAGCTGTCTAGGAACCCCTCTCCCGAGGGGAGAGGGGAGTTTTTAGACAGTCTCTTAGCAATCCTGAATTAAGCGACTATCCTTCTTATGGGCAGCCACAATTGCAACCCTTGATTTTGCCGGTAGGCTTCCGTCTAAAGGGCAACAGCTCGCACAAAACCGACTTCAAACGAAGTGACCAGAAGAAAAGAAGAAAAACAGCGTCAAGGACGACAGCCCGCCAGCCGGCGACAGCAAACCCGCAATCCTTCACGGCAGCGGTTGTGGAACCTGCACTGCGCCAGCGGCGACAACCGGCTAAATCTGGCAGAGTTCGCCCCTCGCCGCGAAAGGGTATTTTTACCCATCGGTTGAGAACCATGACTTTTTCCACTTCGGGTCAAGAATACCCTTGACCCCTGAAATTTTGGTCTATACTCACAAAATCGTAACAATCGTTTGTTTAGCTTTGGGGGGTTCCCATATTTCGCTCTAAACCGATTTTTGTGGACTCATTTCCAGTCGGCGGCTGGCCGAAAAGGCTTGGTTCATACTGTGAAGTCGTCTTAAACTAACAGAATACCGGTTTTACCTTGGGATTTTTGTTCAGAAATTAATCAAGTTTATTAATATTGCGAATAAACGACCACCGATTAGTGATCTTAAAAATGCAACCTGGTGTCAATTCTTGAGAATCGTACCGGATTGCATTTTTAAAAACTATAAGCCGGTGGTTTTAATTAGATATTGAAATAAAAAATTCGCCACTCTGCGGAGGGACAAAATGAGCGATAGGAAGGCATTCGCGGTCGCCATGCTCGGCATTCCTGAGCAGGAGCGAAGCGTATTAAAAAATATCTTCAAGCTCTCCTTGTATCGCGCCTGCACCTATACATTGATTTCAGTCAAGGAGCTAAGCCAAATCCTGATTGTTGACGCGGATGATTCCGAAGCGGTAGCGGAATGGCAAGCCTTGCAAGGCGCTGATGCGAGTCCGCCATCGTCGTCCAGACTCGGTGCCGCGTCATCACTGATTCCGGCGGTGATGGTCACCAAGGAAAAGCTCCTGGATAAATTCCCCTATTGTATTCAGCGGCCCTTTGTCGCTACCCGCGTGCTCGGCATCCTGGATCAAGTCGTGGCTCAGATGCCCAGTACCGCGTCGGAGCGGGTTATTGGCGAACAAGCACCTGCACTTACCGAGGTCGAGGAACAACCGGCGCTGACAGCATTGGTAGTGGATGATAGCAGTACGATCAGAAAGCAGATCGAGTTAGAACTAAAGCTGCTTCACATTCAGGTTCACGCCGCCGAATCTGGCGAGCAGGCTTTCGAATTGTTGGATCGGAATAAATACGACCTCATCTTTCTGGATGTAGTGTTACCCGGCATCGACGGTTATCAGATCTGCAAGACCATCAAGAAAGACAAAGCCAAGAAAAAAACACCCGTTATCATGTTGACCAGTAAATCGTCGCCATTCGACCGAATCAAGGGTGCTCTGGCGGGATGCGATACCTATCTGACCAAACCGGTCAAGCAAACTTATTTTCAAAAGATCGTCAATAAGTATCTGAAATCTTTGTAACCCTGTTTTTAGGTAACTTTTCAAGTATCCAAGCAGCGCTTGGATACGTAATGTTGAAGAGGAAATATTCATGGCTATGCGAAAAGTGCTTGTGGTCGATGATTCCCCCACCGATCTGGCGAACATCAAAAGTATCGTAACCGAGACCGGCTGTATTGTGGTTACTGCAACCGATGGCAAGGAAGCCTTCGAGAAAGCCAAGACGGAAAAACCCGATTTGATCTTTATGGATATCATCATGCCGGATATGGATGGTTACGCCGCCTGCCGTTTGCTGGCTAATGAAAGCGCTACCAAGGATATCCCGGTTATCTTCGTTACCAGCAAGAAGCAAAAGGCGGATCGCCTCTGGGCGCAGATGCAAGGAGGTAAGGCGTTCGTCACCAAGCCCTACACGGCCGACGCCATCATCGACCAGTTGAAAGCATTTTTGTAAACCCGTTCATTTGACCATGAACGACAAGACTGCGAAAACGCCCCGGAGCTGGCTTAGTCCCAGCGCAGCACTTAATCGCTTCAAACCACCACCCGGAATAGCACCCGGTATTGCTCCAGCCGAACGCCAGCGCGCCCGGTACGGTTTTCGGGTCGGCGGTATTGGTTTGCTGGTCAGCCAGGATACGGTCAGCGAAGTGTTGGAACAAGCGCCGGTTTATCCGTTGCCCAATACACCACCCTGGATGCTGGGGCTAGTCAACCTGCGCGGCAACCTGGCGACGGTATTCGATGTAAAACGGTTTTTGGCGCTCGAAGACAACAACGCTCAAGAGAAACGCCGGTTACTGATTCTGGATCAAGGTGACAAGGCGGTCGGCGTTCTAATTGACGGTCTACCCCAGATGGCGCTCACCAGGCATATCCTCTCCCGGTTGCCGCCATTGCCAGCCGCATTGCAACCTCATGTCACAAAAGCCTATGTACACGACGATCTCGTATGGCTGGAATTCGATCATCAGGGGTTCTTCCGGGCGCTCGGTGGATCCATGGCCGGAGCCGCTTGATCATTACGGCGCCGGAAACAAGTTTGTGAGTTTTTTGCAACAGTTAAATTTGGAAATCTGTCGCCGAATTTCGATTGGATGGGTCAAGATACCCCCGAGGAGATACGCACATGCGCACACAATGTGATTCCAGCGGCGCCGCCAGTATACCGTCGGGCTGGCGACGGCTCAGGAGCGCAATGACGTTAGGACTGTTGCTAGGCTTTTGTACGGCCACACCCTGGAGCTGGGCCGAGGAAGCCGGTGTTACCGATAAAATCATCCGTATCGGAGCCACTATCCCTCTGGAAGGAGATTACAAGGTTTACGGCCAGGCGATGAAACAGGGAATGGATGCAGCCTTGGCCGGGCAAACGGTACAGAAGCGCTCCATCGAATTTGTTGTGGTCAACGATTTCTATGACCCCGCCAAGGCGGTTGAAGCTGCCAAGAAAC
Organism: uncultured Candidatus Competibacteraceae bacterium; assembly: GCA_964508935.1. GTDB lineage: Bacteria > Pseudomonadota > Gammaproteobacteria > Competibacterales > Competibacteraceae > UBA2383. Next base: position 4,996 of record CAZDVY010000105.1, read on the forward strand.
TGATCGGACAAGATATTTTTGCGATGGTAAACAGCTTTGGCTCGCCGACCACCCGGGCGGTATTGCCAGTGCTGGCCGAAAATAAGGTACCGGCGTTCGGGTTTTATACGGGTGCGGCCTTCACCGGACCGGGAGAAGTGTTGAATTTTCGCGCCAGCTACGCCAGGGAAGTGGAGACGGTGGTCGATGCGGCGCTGGCGGCCGGGGTAAAACCGACTGAAGTATGCGCCTACGCTCAGAACGACACCTACGGAATGGCGGGTGTCAAGGGCTTTCGCACGGCCCTGGCCAGGCAACCTGGCATGGAGCAGATCGTCGCCAAGGTAGACGAAATTCTGAACATGCCAGGTGATAACCCGGAACGTAACGGAATCGGGCCGGTCGGCGTCTATCAGCGAGACACCGTGAGTGCACGCGAAGGTTATCAGTCGCTGAAAAAGTGGGAAGCCGCCAGCGGCAATCACTGTCGGCTGCTGGCCACCACAGCGGTTTATGACCCGGCGGCCACCTTCATGGGATATGCCCGCTACAAGGGCGAACCCTGGATTTTCAGTTCCCCCTCGCCGGCGGCGGGCAATCGCCTGGCGGATTTACTCAAGAAAAACGGTATCGCTGATAAGGTCGTCGCTACTCAGATCGTGCCATCGCCCGATTCATCGCTGCCGGTGGTGGCGGAAGCGCGCAAGGCGCTGGGCGCCAATCTGGACTATGTATCGCTCGAAAGCTATATCGTCGGCAAGCTGTTCGTGGCGATCATGCAAGCGATAGAGGGGCCGTTGACCCGAGAAAACTTCCTGAAGGCCGCACGCCGCCAGCCCTACGACATCGGTGGCGTCAAGGTGGACTTTACCACCGACAATCAGGGATCCGATTTTGTATTGCTGACGGCTTTGCAGGGCAAGGATTTCGTGGTGATCGAACCACGCGCTCTCGAAAACATGTTTGCGAAATAATCCCAAGGAGGATATCCCGCATGCGCGCTCGATACGACTCCAACGTCGCCGTTGATACGGTAGCCGGCTGGCGCCGTCTGGCAGGCCGAATGGCACTGGGTCTGCTACTAGGTTTGTCCGTGATCGCATCCTCGACTTGGGCACAGTACCCGGGAATTACCGATAAAACGATTCGGATCGGCGCCAACATGCCTCTGGAAGGGGATAGAAGGACCAATGCCTTGGCGTTCAAGCGAGGGATCGAGGCGGCGTTGGCTGGTCAGTCGGTGCAGGGTCGTCGTTTCGAGTTCATCGCAATCAACGATTTCTACAATCCCGCTAAAGCGATTGAAGCCACCAAGCAATTAATCAATCAAGGGATTTTCCTGATGCTGGGTGGTTACGGCACGCCGACCGCCAAGGCGATATTACCGGTGCTGGCCGAGAATAAGGTGCCAGCGGTCGGGTTTTATACGGGCGCGGCCTTCACCGGGCCGGGCGATGTGCTGAATTTCCGCGCCAGTTATTCCGGTGAAGTAGAGAGTGTGGTCAATGCGGCGCTGGCGGCCGGGGTAAAACCGACCGAAGTGTGCATGTACGCGCAGAATGATGCTTTGGGAGTCAGCGGAATCAAGGGATTGCGCGCAGCTCTGGCTAAGCAGCCCAACACCGCGAGCATCGTCGCCAAGCTGGATCAGATTCTGAACATGCCGGGCGATAGCCCCGAGCGTAACGGAGTCGGTCCAGTCGGCGTCTACCAGCGGGACACCGTGAGCGCGCGCGAAGGTTATCAGTCGCTGAAAAAGTGGGAGGAAACCAGCGACACTCGTTGTCGGCTAGTGACCATGATGGCGGTTTACGACGCGGCGGCCACGTTCGTGGCCTACGCCCGCTACAAGAATGAACCCTGGATGTTCAGCACGACCTCGAACGCGGCGGGCAACACCATGCAATCCCTGCTCAAGGAGCAGGGCATCACGGACAGGGTCGTCGCCACTCAGATCGTGCCCGCGCTGGATTCGACGCTGCCGGTGGTGGGGGAAGCGCGCAAGGCGCTCGGGCAGGAGTTGGATCAGTTGTCGCTGGAAGGCTATCTCGTGGGCAGGATGTTTCTGGCGATCATGCAGGCAATCGAGGGTCCGTTGAGTCGGGAGAATTTCCTCAAGGCCGCCCATCGCCAGCCTTACGATCTCGGTGGCATCAAGATTGATTTTACCACCGACAACCAGGGTTCCGATTTCGTGCTGGCCTTCGTGCTGCGCGACGGCCAATTTATCGCCATCACGCCACAGGAATTGGTGGGGTTGTTCAATTAGCGGCGCCATCGGCGTGGGCCAGACCCAGCCGGCGTCGGACTATCGTAAAGCTGCCCTCAAAGGGCCCGAGATACACGAACCGGCATGTCGAGTTTGACGGAATTTCATCATCGAGGGGGTAGAGGTTGTCATGGGCGGTCAGAAAATCAATACACGGTTGACGTTTACAATGGTCGTGCAACTCGTGATCCTGGTGGCGATTGGGCTGATCGCCTATTTCGGCATGAACCGCATCGGCGGCGCCGTGGGCCAGCTCAACCAATCCGTGGCCGAGCAGGCCAACCTGGGACGACTGGGCGAAATTCTCCGCGCCGATCTGCTGACCGTGGTCAACAGTGTGGCGCGCGGCGCCAGCACATGGGAGCAGGGGAGCGCCGCCCTGCCGGCGGCCAAGGCGAATTTTGACAAAGGCTGGCGAACTTATCTCGATTCGCTGAGCGGGGACCAGCAGAAGCGTCTGGAGGCCGCGTTTAAAGCCCCACTGGATGGCGTTAACGAAGCCTTCGCCGAAGTGGAGAAATTGTTGGCCGCACGGGATCGTGGTCGATTGAATCTGTTTGTCGGCAACGATCTCGATGAATTGATCAACCCCTTTTTCAAAACCCTGCTGGCGAGTACGACACAAACCGAGGAACGCGCCGCCCAGGATCTGAAAACCGCGCAGAACACCAGCAATACCCTTACGGTGGTGATCGCGGTGATCGCCCTGCTCGGCATCGTGGTCGCTTTCGGTCTGGGCGCCGCCGCCTATCGCGCCATCATGAATCCTCTCAACCGGATCATGACGACCGTGAAACAGATCGGTGAAGGTAACTACGAGTCCCGCACTAGTCTAACTGGCGTCGACGAACTGTCGGAACTGGGTCAGGCGCTCGACCAGATGCTGAACGAGCGCGTGAACACGCTGGTGCAAGCGGAGCGCGAAAACGAACAGCTCAACGACTCCATCATCAATCTGTTGCAAGCGGTGTCCCAGCTCAGTCAGAGAGACCTGACCGTCAAGGTGCCGGTGACCGAGGACGTGACTGGACCCGTGGCCGACGCGCTGAATCTGCTCACTGTCGAAACCTCGACCGTACTGCAGGGTGTGACCCGCATTTCCGAGGAAGTGGCGACCGCTTCCGAAAAGGTAAAATCGCAATCCGATACGGTCATTACCGTGGCCGAAAACGAACGCCAGACGGTCGAACAGACCGCTGCCGATCTGGCCTCCGCGGCGGAAGCCATGAAACAGATCGCCCACCTGGCCCAGACTTGCAACACCGCCGCCGAAACCGCCATCAAGACCACGCAAGCGGCGCTGCAGACGGTGACCAGCACGGTGAGCGGCATCAACAGCACCCGCGACACCATCCGCGAGACGGAAAAGCGCATCAAGCGGCTGGGCGAGCGTTCCCAGGAAATCAGCGGCGTGGTCAACTTGATCAACACCATCGCTGAGCGCACCCACATCCTGGCGCTGAACGCCAGCATGCACGCGGCGTCGGCCGGCGAGGCCGGGCGCGGCTTCGCGGTAGTGGCTGATGAAGTACAGCGGTTGGCGGAAAATGCCCGCGAGGCGACTTCGCAAATCGCCGCTTTGGTCAGTAATATCCAGATCGAGACCGCGGATACAGTGAACGCCATGAACGCCGCTATCAGCCAGGTCGTCGATAGTAGCCGGCTAGCGGAGCAGGCCGGTGCTCAGATGAAGCTGACACAGGAAACCACCGCCGAATTGGGAACCGCCGTGCAACAGATCGCCTCACGTTCGCAGGAACAGGCGCATGTCAGTAGCGAGTTGCTCGATCGCGCCCAGCAGATTCAGGAAAGCACCCACCAGACTCGTCAACAGTTACAAGAGCAGACGGTTCAGACCACCAATCTGGTGGAATACGCCAAAGGCTTGTTGAAAGCTGTGCGCGTGTTTCGGCTGCCGGCGTAAGCAGGCGCGCCTACCTGCCATGGCAACCATTACAGGGTTACTGCTGCCTGCAAGAGAGGTTTAGCCGCCATGTTCGTATCGGAAGAACAGGTTGCGGTGTTGGAAGCGGAAGTTGCCGGACTGCTCGGTATTCTGGAGTTGCTCGATGAGAATGGCGCTATCGAGGGCATTCGCTGTTACGCCGGGCAGGTGGAACGCATTGGCCTGATGGCGGGTAACGCCGGTTTTATGGGTTT
>CAZDVY010000106.1:0-9400 GCA_964508935.1 uncultured Candidatus Competibacteraceae bacterium
CTCTCGGCTTCGAGTTGCTTGAGATGGGTCAGTTTAGTCAGATTCATGAGGCCCGATTCGGTCAGTTCAATCCGTAGTGGGAGGAATGGTCAACCCAGTTCCGCCAGCAGTTGATCCATCATCTGTTCAGCCTGAGCGCAGTAGCCGCCGCCGAACAAATTGAGATGGTTGAGAATGTGATAGAGATTGTACACCATCCGCCGTTGCCGAAAGCCCGCGTCCAGGGGCCAGACTTCGCGGTAGGCCGCGTAGAAACGTGCGGGAAATCCGCCAAACAATGCCGTCATCGCCAGATCGGCCTCCCGGTCGCCGTAGTAAACCGCAGGATCAAAGATCACCGGTTCGCCAGCGGTAGTGCATCCCGCGTTACCACCCCACAGGTCGCCATGCAATAACGACGGGATCGGTTGATAGTCAGCAAACAAATGGGCGAACCGGATCAACAACGCCTCGCCCTGTCGTTGCAAGGCGGCACCATAGCCATTACGAGCGGCCAATGCCAGTTGAAATCCCAGACGTTGCTCACGCCAAAATTCCGTCCAGTTCGCATAACGCCCATTCGGCTGCGGCGTCGAACCGACAGTATTGTCCCGCCGCCACCCGAAGTATGGCTGTGGCTGGCGATGCAGCAGCGCCAGTTGGCGACCCAGTATCTCCATCGCTCTCTCGTCCGCCCCGCCCAGTGGCAAATACTCCAACACCAGATAGATCTGGTCGGCGGCTTTCCCCCAGCACACTGGATGAGGTACGCGAACTGTCTGACTGGCCGCCAATTCAGCTAATCCCTCCGCCTCCGCTGCAAACATCGCCAGACCGGAACCGGCATGGGTCTTGACGAAATAATCCCGCCGGTGATCGCTGATTTTCCATGCCCGATTGATGCAACCGCCGCTCAGTGAGCGACGCTGGCGGATGGTAAACGGGGAGTCGGTAACTACGTTGATGTGGGCTTCGAGAGAAGTCCAGAAAGGCTCCAGTTTCAAGAGGTCACACTCCGCAGGCGGAGGGCAGGAATCAAGCCTCGGAGGCTCCAGACGCCAAGCTCCAGTGATCAGGAGGCTCTATCCGCACCCCGAGAGCTGGAGCCTGGAATCTGAAGGTTTCCGGCAATCGCACTTCCATGGCAATCGGCAAATGATCCGAATAAACATGATCCAGCACTTCGACATGTTCAACGGTAATCGAAGGCGAAACCAGAATATGATCCAGTTGCCGATCGGGCTGCCAACTGGGAAAGGTATGGAGTCCCGGCGCCGATTCGCACAGGCGGACGCTCTCCAGCAACACCGCCATTTCCTGGCTGTCTGACCGGCAATTGAGATCGCCCATAAGAATGACATGGCGATAATCACCCACCAGTTCCGCCAGAAATTCAATCTGCCGCAGCCGCCCGCGCCGGCCCAAAGCCATGTGCAGGATGAGTACATGCAGCGCGTCCAGACCACTGCCGAAGCGAACCGCCAACACGCCCCGGCCTGGAATCAGTCCCGGTAACTTATGCTCAGTGATCGCATCCGGTCGAATCCGGCTGAGTAACGCATTACCATGTTGCGAAATCATGCCGATCTTGCGATTAGACTGATCGAAGACATGCTCGAAACCGGCGTAGTCAGCCAAGTATTTAACCTGATTAACAAAACCGCTGCGCAGGCTGCCGGCGTCCACCTCCTGCAAACCGACCAGATCGTAATCCGCCAGAATCCGGGCGATGCCGTCGAGATTCACCATCCGCGACGGCACCGGCACCAGATGCCTCCAGCTGCGGGTGAAATACTGAGAGTAGTTACGAGTACTCAATCCGCTCTGGATGTTATAGCTGAGCAGCCGCAAGCGTTGCAGCCTGGCGTGATCATCGGTCATGCCTGCTCTCTGGTTCAGCCCTGCGGGCTGGTTTCCTGGGCGATCAGGAAATCGACGACCTCGAAGATGCGCGGCGAGCGCACGTCGTATTTGCCATTGACAATCACAGCCGGCACCCCTTTCACTCCGTAGCGTTGCGCCAACTGATTGCCGCGCCGCAACTGTGTCTCGGTTTGAAAAGAGTTGTAGGCTTTGCGAAACGCCTCCTGATCCACACCATGTTCGGCGAAGAACACCGCCAATTCATCCACGGTGCTCAGTTTGCGCCGTTTGTGGAAGGCGTCGAACAATGGTTGATGCAGCTTGTCCAGCACTCCGAGGGCCTCAGCAGCGTAATAGGCGCGGGCGCCCGATTCCCAGCTCGCCCCGAACGCCACCGGAATTCGCGTAAACACCACATTCTCTGGCTTGCGTTTCAGCCATTCCTGAGTCACCGGCTCCAGATCGTAGCAATGCGGACAGCCATACCAGAACATTTCGACGACCTCGACCTTGTCGGGCATTGCCGTCGAAACCGGAGTTGGCAACCGCACGTAGTCCTTGCCCTCCTGGAACGGCGGCGGCGTGGGATCAGCCGCGTTAACCGTCAGCGGCAGCGCGCAAGTCAGCAGAATCAACAACAGATAGCGGATCGGATTCGGCATCGGACGAACTCCATGAACGTTAGGTGATGAGGATGAACGGAGCTATACCTAAATCGCTACAGCGAACCGTAAGAATGCAGACCCGACAAGAACATATTGACGCCGAGGAACGCGAACAGCGTCACAAACAGACCGATGATCGCCCACCAAGCCATCGGTGCGCCTCGCCAGCCCTTGGTCATTCGCAGGTGTAGCCAGGCGGCGTAGTTCAACCAGACAATCAAGGCCCAAGTCTCCTTGGGGTCCCAGGACCAGTACCCCCCCCAGGCTTCGGCGGCCCACAACGCGCCGAGGATGGTCGCAATCGTGAAGGCGGCAAAGCCCAGGGCGATGGCCTTGTACATCACATCGTCCAGTAAATCCAGCGGCGGCAGCGTCCGCGCCAGCAGTCCGTCTGGGTGACGCGATTCAGCGCCCGCCCGCAACAGATAGGCCATACCCAGCATGGCCGCCAGAGCGAAAGCGCCATAACCGATAAAGTTGGCCGGGACGTGAATTTTCATCCAGTAGCTCTGCAACGCCGGAATCAGCGGTTGAATATGATGGGCTTCCCGGTCAAAGGTGTACCACAGCAGAAAGCCCACCGCCCCACTGATCACCAGCAGCGCAAATCCACCCATGGTTCGGGTGCGGTGGCGATCTTCATAAAACAGATAAAGCAGTGCAGTGATCAGCGCGAACAGGATAAACACTTCATAGAGGTTGCTGACCGGGATATGGCCGATGTCTGCGCCCAGCAGATACGACTCGCGCCAGCGCACCAGCAACCCGGTCATCCCCATCACCGTGGCACACCAGGTCAAAGCGGTTGCTGTTTTACCGACGAACTCGGAACGGGTAAACAGTGCGACAAAGTAGGCAGGGGTCGCCAGCACATAAAGAACGCTCATCCACATGAACGCCGCCTGGCTTTCCAGGAAATATTTGAGCCAGAAATCACTTTTGCGCAGCTCATAGTCAGCGCCATAACACCAGAGCGCCAACACGGTAAGCACCGTAACCACCAAAGTAAACAGCCGCGCCGGCTTCCAGTACTGTCCCCAAGTGATCAGCGCCAGAGTGCTGCCGATCTGGATCGCCACCTCATAGCCGTCCATGTAGGGTCGATACCGCCACCAGGCGCAGACCGAACCCACCACGACCAACAGCGCCCACATTCCATCCCAGGCGTTCCACGACCGACCTGGTGCGGGCTGTTCCCACGATTCCAGCGTTGCTTCGCGCGTTACCGACATAACTAAAAGCCTCCTGATGCAAACTACGGGCTACTCGCTACGGACATCCGCCGTTCCAGGGCCACCGCTATTTTGGCAAACTCACCAGCAAACTCCGTCTGGCGACGATTCACGGTGCCGGCCAATATCAATCGGGTTACGCCCTCCTCATCCGCCAGCCAAACCCACAGCCGACGGTAGGCCGTATAAAACATGACAAAGACACCGATGCTGAGCAAAGCAAATCCGATATAAACCACGACTGCGCCACTACTCCGAGTCACCTGCAAGCCAGATGCTTCCACCTGCTGAAAGCCAGTCAGTTGCAGATAAAATGGTGATCCGTAATTCGGCAGCGCCGCTAACGCGGATACTGCATCGTTAAAAAATGCCTCTTCGCGTTCGTCAATCCCCTGCTCAACCGCTACGCCTTCCTCGCGCAGCACCTCGACGAAGACCTCGGCCAAGGTATCGCGCACGATATTGAGATACAGCGCTGTGGCCTCCTGTAGCCGATCCGCCGGCACTACAGCCTTGGCCCGCTCCACAACCGCATTGAGACCACCCTGGATCACCAGTTCTACCAAGCTCAGCCGCACCCGGTTGAAATCACGCTGGAAATCAGCGTTTTCAATGGGAGATCCCGACCGTTCAAACAGCGCACGCAGCCCGTCGCCATCACGCAATCGGGCATTGAAGCGTAAAAACCGTTCGGGACTGCTTTTCGCATCTGCCGGAATGTGCAAGTAGGTGAAGGGGTCGCCGGGCCGGGCGCGCATCCCGCTGATGTAGAACCAGCGGTCCTCCATTTGCACCGGAGCCATATAATTCAAATATTCCCGCGCCTCGCCTGTCGCATCGCGCAGTTTAAAACCAAAACTCGGTCCAAAATTGCGGAATTGACGGTCGCCGGGTTGAGCATCCGGTTCCGGCAACAGGTTAAACAAGCGGAAATCGTCCAACTCCAGCGTCAGCGCCCCGGAAGGTCCACCGACCTTCAACGTACCGCCGACTTCGCCCTGTGCCGCCACTGGCTCCGGGCGCGCCGCCGCCAGCGGCCAGGCTTGCATCTCCAGTTTGGAGCCGCCATCGCCAAAGTCGGACTGATAGATCGCATAACCGCGATACACCAGCGGATGGTTGACGCGAATGGTGGCTGCCAGTGGCTGATCACCCAGATGCTCCTGATCATGGATGAGCACTTCGCTGATAAAGGACTTGGGCTGGCCGGTGTCGTAATAGGCGACCTGGAAATCCTTCAGTTCAATCGCGAACGGCAATTCCTGCAATACAAAGCCATCACGCACCCGCAGAAAGACAAAATTGGCGGTGGAACCTTCCGGCAGCATCACGTTACCGCGAAAAGCGGGGGCGGCGGCGCCAGGGGTCAGCCGGCTTTCCGGGGGAATGTCGCGGGCGGCCAGATCACGGGTCTCAATCCGCAATTCGCCGCTCCATTCCTTCAATTTCAGCCACAGATTGCCGTCCAGCAACCCGCCGACCCCGATCACGACAATCGCCGTATGGGTCAGCACATAACCCAGTCGATTGAAGCGGCCTTTCTTTGCCGCCAAGATCTGATGATCGCCATGATCTGCAATCCGCCAGCGGTAACCCCGGTTCTGGAGAACGTCGCGGACGGCCCGCAGCACGGTCTCGGAATCCTGATTCGGCAACCGCCATTCAGCCTGCTGATGAAAGCCCCGCAGCGAATCCAGACGAACGCCGGTGCGGAACCGGGTCATCTCCCGCCACAGGATCGGCGTCTGCCGGTAAATGCAGACGCTGGTGGACAGAATCAGGAAAGCGAGAATGCCTAGAAACCAGCCGGCGCCATAGACATCGTACAGCCCCAATCGGCGGAATACATCGAACCAGAAGGGGCCAAACTTGAGGATATAATCCGGGTATGGCTGATTCTGCTGCAAGACCGTGCCGATGACCGACGCCACCGCCACGACCACCAGCAGGGTAATCGCGAGATTCATGGAACCGAGGAATTCCAGCAACACCCATCCCAGGGTGCGCCGGCGGAGAGGCTGGCAGGCAGCGGTATCGTTCACGGCATGATTTTAGCGAGCGTAGCGGCGGAATGCCGATTGTGACCCGGCCAGCGGCTATCCGTTCACCTGTTGGGATCTGCAGACCACCGATTTCACAAAAAAAGGGCGGCCAGACAGCCGCCCCCAGGTTCAGGTTAAAGTGACGCGCCCGGTTGGATCCGGGTCTTGATTGATTATTGCAGACCCTGGATATAGGACGACACCGCCTTGATTTCCTGGTCGGTCATCTTGGCGGCGATCTGACGCATCATCTGGCCGGCATCATTGGCGCGTTCCATGGCGCGGAAGGACTTGAGCTGTAGTTCAAGATAATCAGCATGTTGGCCGGCCAGCGCCGGGAATTTGGCGGCGGGATTGCCCGCGCCAGTCGCACCATGACAGGCCATGCAGGCGGACACACCGCTGTTCAGATTGCCGCCCCGGAAGATTGCTTCGCCGGCGGGGGCCAGGGCTGGATCCGCCGCGCTGCGGGCGACTTGCTGCGAAGCATAGAACGCCGCCAGATCTTCCATATCCTGCGGGCTGAGCGGCGCCACCATACCCACCATGATGGCGTTGACGCGGGTGCCACTCTTGAACTCCATCAACTGTTTGGTCAGATAATCAGCGCTCTGTCCGGCCAGGTTGGGATACTGTGGATTAGTGCTATTGCCATCCGGATTATGGCAAGCCGCGCAGGTCGCGGACTTGGCTTTGCCGGCGGCGGCGTCGCCAGCGGCCCATGCAGCGGTCGCGGAACCGAGCAATGCGCACGTCGCGGCGATCACAACGAGTTTTTTCATTTTTGGAAGGCTCCTGTACGATGACGGTATTCGGCTCAGGCGACCTGCCGCCGACGCCGATCAAGAGCAGCACGGGCCGGCGGACGAGTCTCGCTTGGTCGAGACGGAACCCATGATTGTGTGAGTTCGATCCGCCCCGCGCAAACGGCGCTTTTATATACCAGTTTCGGCCCTCAAGTTCAATGAAAAACCCTGACAAATCTGTTCCCTTTCCTCCCCTAACCGAAGCGGCCCGCCGCTATCGGGCTGTTAATTTTTTAATCAGCGTTAATACGTTAGAACAATTACCGCCCGATACAGGTCAGGAAGTGGCCTTTGCGGGTCGTTCCAACGCTGGCAAGTCCAGCGCCCTCAATCTCTTGACCGGTCAGCACCAGCTTGCCCGAGTCAGCAAGACGCCAGGCCGCACCCAGATGATCAATTTCTTCCAGGTGGAAGCAGAACGCTATCTCGTGGATTTGCCCGGGTACGGCTATGCCCAAGTGCCCGAGGCGATTCGGCGCCACTGGGGCGCGTTGCTGGAGCGCTATCTGCGCGAGCGGATGGCCCTGCGCGGTCTACTGCTATTAATGGATATCCGCCATCCGCTGACTGTGTTGGACCAGCGGATGCTGGACTGCTGTGTCGCTCGGTCATTGCCTGCGCATCTCCTGTTGACCAAGGCTGATAAACTCAGTCGGGGGGCAGCGAAGACCGTGCTGCAACAGGTGCAAAAAGCGCTGTATAGTGACTACCCGCACGCTACCGCTCAACTGTTCTCTGCGCAAAATGGTCAGGGTATCGATGAAGCCCATCAACGGCTAGACGAATGGTTGGGGTATTAGCAGGTTCTGACCACGGACCATTCACCCGTCCCGGACCGACGGCGGATGATCCGGCATCACCCGCCAGCCCTTGGCCAGCAACCGCGCCTGCAACGCCTGACTGACCAGTTGACCGATCCGCTCCAGAAACAGCGTACCGACCCCAGGATGAAAGCGGTTGGCGTCGCGGCTGCCGACCGCCAGCAGGCCATGCCAGACCTCCCCGTCCAGCGGGATCAGCGCCGCCGAAGCCGCGTCGCCGGCACCATCGCTAAACAGCGCCGCCGCCTGCTCCAAGCTCAATCGGCCACATTGTGGACAGCCCGCGCGAAAGACCGCTTCAAACAATCCCACCACGTCGGGGCGCAGCCATTCACCGACCGCGCTCAACCCCGCCGCCGGAGGCGCCGCCAAACACAGGGCGACGCCATCCGCCTTGAACTCGTCGCGCAAAATCGCCTTGACGCCGTGCAGCAATTCATCCAATCCCCCGCGCGCATCCAGCAAGCCCAGCGCCAGACGCTGCACTCGTTCCGCCAGCCGGTCATTATCCCGGGCAATGTCCACCAGTTCCAGCAGCTTGTCGTGCAGGCGCTGATTGCGTTCCCGCAGCAGGCGGTTCTGATATTCCAGCAACGACACGGCCGGACGGCAGGGATGGGGAATGCGCAGGCTTTCGACCAACTCAGGATAACGAACGAAAAATTCGGGGCGGTCGCGCAACCAGGCGACCACTTCCGCCTCGAACGCCGGATCGTCCGGCAGCGTTTCCCCTGCCTTGTTCACCACGCAATCCACCCTTCGAAGACGGTCGTCGCCGGGCCGGTCATCATGACCGACTCGCCTTCGCCCGCCCAGTGAATGTTTAACTCACCCCCAGGTAACCCCACCCGGACATTCGGCCCCAATCGACCCCATAATCGACCGGCGACGACTGCCGCGCACGCGCCGCTGCCGCAGGCCAAGGTTTCGCCGGCACCGCGTTCAAACACCCGCAACCGGATATAGTCCGGGGCAACGATCTGCATGAAGCCAACGTTGGCGCGCTGAGGAAAGCGGCCATGCCGCTCCAGCAGCGGCCCCAGATGCGCGACCGGTGCGTGGCCCACGTCATCGACCTTGAGCACTGCATGAGGATTGCCCATCGACACTGCGCCGATTTCCAGCTCCACGCCATCAGCGGCGATCAAATAACGCGGGGCGCGTTCATCGGCAAAGAAGGGAATCTCTACTGGCTCCAGGCGCGGCTGGCCCATGTCCACCGTCACCTGACCATCCGCCTCGAGGCGCAACTGCAAGCGGCCGCTCAGGGTTTCCACACAGAGTTCGTCCCGCTCGGTCAACCCCTGGTCGCGAACGAAACGCGCCAGACAGCGCGCGCCGTTGCCGCACTGCCCGACCTCACCGCCATCGGCGTTAAAAATGCGGTAACGAAAATCCACCTCCGCCGATTCAGCCGCTTCCACCAGCAGAACTTGGTCGCAGCCCACGCCAAAGCGGCGATCCGCCAGTAACCGAATTTGCTCGGCATTCAGCGTCACCGTCTGGCGGACGCCGTTGATCACCACGAAATCGTTGCCCAATCCTTGCATTTTAATGAAATGGAGTTTCATGGAAATCAGCTCCCTCCCCCAGGCGGGGGAGCACTGGAATAGGGAAACCTATCGTCGCCATGGAACGTTCAGCCCCGACCGGTCCAGGCGATCTTGTACAAATCCAGCCGCCGGTCGCGAAAGTTACGCACACTGCCATGCATGCGCATTTCCTTGAGATTGTCCAAATCCAGATCGACGATCAAGGTCATCTCGGTGTTCGGCGTTGCCTCGGCGGCGATGGCGTCGTGCGGGAAAGCAAAATCGGACGGGGTGAACACCGCCGCCTGAGCGTATTGCATGTCCATATTCTCTACCTTGGGCAGATTGCCGACGCTGCCGGAAATTACTACATAACACTCATTTTCAATGGCCCGGGCCTGTGCACAGCGCCGCACCCGCAGATAAGCGTTCTTGGTGTCGGTCCAGAACGGGACGAATA
>CAZDVY010000107.1:0-9280 GCA_964508935.1 uncultured Candidatus Competibacteraceae bacterium
TCATAAAAACTCCCAAAGAACTTGAAGGGCGCGAATCGTCGCCAAAGTTTGCTAAATTAAAGCGCTGTGATTACCGCTCGTAAACTACCCTGCGTTCCACGGCTGCGCTGGTTGAAGGATTCGGGCTTTATTGAGCCAACACCTCTTACCCCCGTCTTGCTGAAGTTTTCGGCAGGATAGGTCCCCGTTATTTGCGGAGAGCAACCGATGATACCTAACCCCACATTCAGCGCTCCAGCCCGCGCCCTGCTCGTCGCCGGGGCTTTCGCCCTGGTAGTGACCGTCCTTCAGTCTGCGGCGGCGATCCTTGTGCCCCTCCTGCTTGCGGTGTTCATTGCCATTGTTGTGACTCCGATGCTGCGCTGGATGTACCGTCGCGGGGTCCCGAAGTGGGGCGCCTTGATGGTGATCGCCTTCATTTTGCTCGATGTCGGCAGCTTGCTCGCGCTAGTGACCACCGGGGCCGTGGAAGGATTCAGGGACCGCTTGCCGACCTATCAAGAGCGTTTCATGGCGTTCAGCCACCAATTCGGCGGCTGGTTGGAGGGCGTGGGCGCCAGTGGTTCCCGCGAGGCGATACCGGACCTGCTGGATCCGAATCTTCTGGCTCACGGCGTCAGACTGTTCCTGTCCAACGCCAGCGGCATCTTCGCCATGGGTTTCCTGGTCCTGCTCGCCACGATCTTTATCCTGATCGAGGCGCCCACGATCCCCGCCAAGCTGCGGGCGGCTTTTCATTGGACCGAAGAGGGCGACGCGCGCCTGAAGCGGCTGCTGGACACCGTTAACCGCTACATGCGGATCAAGACCCTGACCAGCCTCGGCACCGCGGCTTGCGTTTGGCTCTTGCTGCGGTTTTTCGGCATCGATTTCGCCGTCCTCTGGGCGGTGCTGGCGTTCTTCCTGAATTTCGTACCCGTGGTTGGCAACATCCTGATGATGATCCCCCCGGTCTTGCTCGCGTTGATACAGATCGATCCATGGACGGCGCTGCTCGTGGCCATCGGCTATCTGGTGATCAATACCGTGATCGGAAACGTGCTCGAACCCCGGATCATGGGGAAGGGGCTCGGGGTCTCCACCCTGGCGATCTTTATCTCGCTCTTGTTCTGGGGCTGGCTGTTCGGCACGGTGGGCATGTTCCTCGCGGTGCCCCTGACCGCCGCCGCCGTCATTGCCCTGGACGCGCACCCCCAGACCCGCCCCCTGGCCATTCTGCTCGGCCCGGCGATCGTTGAGCCAGAGGCCCCGGACGCGGGATCGGCTGCTCCACAGTGAGCTGCGCAGCGTAACGATACAACTCCTTAGGCGATTTCCTGAAATGAAGTTCCCCCTGGGTCAAAGGGGGAGATCAAGCCGAATTCGGCATCACCTTTATCAGGAAATCGCCTTAAACCTCCCATTCATGCACCGGCGCCCCGCCCTGCTGCCGATCCCGATAGACCAAGGTCAACGTGGCCAGGTCAGGACCGTGGCGGCTGAGAAAGCGCCGTTGCCAATCAGCGCCGGTGCGTCCACTCGCTGCTCGCGTCGCGATGATGTCCAGATAGTCAGTGACATCCGCCGCGTCCATCTCCAAAGCCAACAGCTCACGGCGGGCCAGCGGCAACAACTCGTCGAGCACCAGTTTCTGCAACGGCCAGCGCCGCCCATTTAACCAGACCACTTCCGCCCGCAATCCATCCCGCGCCGCCGCGTAGAAATTGGCCCGGCATTGCGCGAAGTCCAGAATTGCGCCAGAGGATAGCCGCATCCGCGCCAGACCATGCATGAGTCCGTAATAAAACGCCGCGTTGGCGATGGTATCGGGAATACTGGGGCCGGCGGGCATCACCCGATGCTCGATGCGCAGGTGCGGCGTCCCGTCCGCTTCGAAACCGAGGAGTGGCCGATTCCAGCGCCAGATCGTGCCATTGTGCAGGCGCAGATGCGGTAACCGCTCGGCGGGTTCCGCACTCAAATCGACCGGCAGTAACGGTGGATAATGCGTCAGATTCTCGGCAAACAGCTCCAGCAGCGATTCCCGGATATAACCACTGCCCAACGTGACCCTCTGGCGCGTCGGATCATCGGCATGCTCACCGCCCCGCAGCGCGACGCCCTGCTCAAACAACGGAATGCGGGTCTCCTGCCACAGCGTTTTGCCGAACAGCAGGGGCGAATTGGCGGCGACGGCGACCATCGGCGCGGACGATAACAAGGCCGCGTTGAAGAACGCCGCCGCCTGGTTCGCCGTCACCTGCAAATGGGTTTGAAACGACGTGGTCGCTGCTTCCAGCATCACATCATGATGGGTCAGGCGCAGGGTTTCCGTCCCGTGAATCGCCAGTTCCATCGGCTGGCCGCGCCGCCGTTGCAAAATCTGGTCGTTGATGGCCCGGTAACGTTGCTGGCTGGACATGTTCTCCGGGATGAGATCCTGATCGCGCAAGGTGGGCAGAATCCCGATCAACGTCACCGTCGCGTCAAGTTCGGCAGCGACCCGCTGGCAATCCTGCCACAGGCAGTCCAGATTGGCGTGCATTCGCCGCAGTGCATCGCCGCATAACGGCACGGGCGGCGTATTCAGTTCGATGTTGAACACGCTCAGCTCGGGCACGACCAGCGGGTTTGCCATTCGCTCCAGAAAACGCTGATTCAACGGCGCGGGCATGCCCCGACGATCCACCAGCCACGCTTCGATTTCAAAGCCGCCCACGCCGCTGCCCGGCGCGAATCGCCCTTTCCGGAACCACTCGGCCAGCAGGGCGGTTTCTTCGCGCAGACGGGTTTGGAAGCGCTGGAAATCCTGGCGGGTGAAAGTTGAGCGGGAAATTTCCTGGCCCATGGCGGAACTCTCTGAATCGCGGGTTTCTCGCCAACTATAGCCGGTTGCGCTCGTCCCGGAAGGCAAAACCGCGCAGCGGCGTTTCCAGATTCCGGGTCAGGGCAATGGCCTGAAACCGGTCACCCATCTCGCCGGGCAGCGTCAGTAATTTGACCTGGCGGGCCTGTTCCAGATAGTGCATCGACATAGTGAGGCTGGCCTTCTCTTCATCCTCCGCCAGCAACTCCATCAATCCGCAACCGAACAGGAAATAGTTCTGCGTCGTGTATCCGGCCACATTCAGCCCGACCGCCAGCGCTGCGTCAGCGACCGCCGTGAAATCCACATTGGCGGTGATGTCCTGCAAGCCAGGTAAGAACAGCGGATCGTCATGCGCACGGTGGCGATAGTGGCACAGCAGCGTCCCGGTGGTCCGTTCAGGATGGTAGTACGCTCGACGCGGATAGCCATAGTCAATGAATAACAGCGCGCCGGCAGACAACGGTTGGGCCAGGGCGGCCAACCATTCCGCCAGCCGCGGAACGTACTCGGACGTGTAGCCTTTCGGCAGCCACCAGCCGATATCTGCTTCGATCTGCGCAACCATTGCAGTTACGGCGGGATCATCCTCACCCTCCACACAGGCCAGGCCGGTTTCCGTCCAAATCACCACCAGCCGACGCGGCCCCTGGGCCGTGATGCGAAACCGCTCGACCGGCAACGCATCCAGCACTTCGTTGCCGAGGATCACCCCGCGAAAACCCGGTTGGGGTAAAGCGTTCAGCCAGACCACCCGCTCCACAAGAGCCGGGATGCGCGCAGCCAGCGTCTGGCGCTGACGTTCCCGCAATTCGCCGCTCAGTTCCAGAATAGCGTACTGCTCCGGCAGTGCATTCAACGTCTGCAATTCCTGGAGAAGGTCCGCCGCCATGATCCCGGTCCCGGCGCCGAGTTCCAGAATGCTGCCGCCGGGCAACGCAGCGAGAATCTCTCGGCACTGATGGGCCAGGCAGCGTGAGAACAGCGGCGAGAGTTCTGGCGCGGTAATGAAATCGCCGTCCGGGCCGAATTTACGGGTTCCGGCACAATAATAACCCAGGCCCGGCGCGTACAGCGCCAATTCCATAAAACGGGCGAAGGACAGCGCGCCGTCCGTTGCGGCAATTTCGGCGCGGATAGAGTCGAGTACCCGGGCGCTGTGTGCCACAGCGACGGGTTCCGGGGTGGGCAAGGTTTTGAGCGAATCAACGGATTGAACCATGGGCGAACCTGATGGAGCAGCGCAGAAAGAAACGTGGATGTCGTTTTACCATAACCACTCAAACCGGTTAAAATTATATAGTTGCCCGGTTGCTTCCACCCCTTCTCGCAAGATGGAAAAGCAGCCTGAACGTCAACTTCCATCGCCCTGGATACCGCGACGTGAAAATATCGATCACCCCATGGATATTGACCCTGTTTCTGGCGGTCATTGCGCTAGCCCAGGCGGAGACGCCATTCCCGAATCCGGCGCCAAGCGCAACCTACGTCAGCGACCGTGTGGAAGTACCCTTGCGGGCAGGCGCATCTAACCGCTACAAGGTGATTGGCTCAGTGAGCAACGGCTCTCCAGTGGACGTGCTCAAGGTCGACAAGGCCAAAGGCTACACCCAGATTCGCACCCCGGCAGGCGTGAAGGGCTGGATCCAGAGCGCCCAGCTCACCGATACGCCGGGCAGTCAGGAACAATTGGCTGGCGTCCGCCAACAATTGGAGCGACTGCAAACGCAGCACACTCACCTCAAACAACACATGGATAACGCCGTCAGCCGACCGGAGGGGGAGGAGCTGAGTTATCCACAGCTTTATGAGGAAGCATTGCGCTTGCGTCAGCAATTGGCGCAATACCGCAAAGTAGCATCCGACACCGTGGCCCTGGATGAACGCAATCAAATCCTGCAAGAACGGGTGGTCATGCTGGAGCGGGAACTGCAAGTCGTGCAGCAGGAAAATCAGGGACTGCGCGACGATAATGATAACATCCGGTTTTTGATCGGCGTCCTGCTGCTGGGCGTAGCCCTGCTGGCGGCGGTGTTGGCGCCGAAGATTCGTGAACAACAGCGCGCCCAATGGAGCCGGCTGTAAGCCGCGTCAGGATCAACTCTGGCGACTGCGTTCAATGACCACGCCGGCTTCCTTCGCGCCAGAAGGCGCGCCCGGCTTGTGCAGCGTGAGCCGCAACCAGGGAACGGTGAATTCCTGCAACAGCAGGTCAGCGATCCGTTCCGCCAGGGTTTCCACCAGTTGAAAATCACTGGCGGCGGCGAAGTCGCTGATCCGTTGCGCCACCACCTGGTAATCGAGCGTATCCTCCAGGCGGTCGGTCGCAGCCGCCGAGTAAATATCGGCGCCCAGTTCCAGATCAAGCCGCAGTGTCCGGGGCAGATCGCGTTCCCAGGGATGAACACCAATAATGGTTTCAAGCAGCAGGTCGTGAATGAAAATAATATCCATGACGGTTTTATGGATGATGGATTATCTTAAAGACAGAAAACGGCCTGATCCGGCCCGGTACCCTTCATTTTAAAGCGTTTGGCGTCATTCTCCATGCTGATCACTCTATTCTTCATGATTCTCGGCTACCTGGCCGGCTCCATTTCGACCGCAATCCTGGTCTGCCGGGCGATGGACCTGCCCGACCCGCGCAGCGAGGGTTCGCGCAATCCCGGTGCAACCAATGTGTTGCGCTTCGGCGGCAAAAAGGCGGCGGCGATCACCCTGGCCGGTGATTTTCTCAAGGGCCTGCTGCCGGTATTGCTTGCACGTCTGGCTGGTCTGGAGGATATCGGACTGGCCCTGACGGCGCTGGCGGCGTTCCTCGGTCATCTTTATCCAGTGTTCTTTGGCTTTGAAGGCGGCAAGGGCGTGGCGACCGCTTTCGGCGCGATCCTCGGTTTGTCCTGGCCGGTGGCGCTGGGCACGCTGGCTGCTTGGCTGTTCATGGCCTTTGTGGTGCGGATTTCCTCGCTGGCGGCGCTAACAGCGGCGGCGCTGGCTCCGCTGTTGGGTTGGTGGTTTAACCTGCCCCTGCCCTACAACGCTGTCCTGCTGGCGATGGTGATCCTGCTGATCTGGCGGCACCGCTCCAACATCCGTAATCTGCTGGCTGGTGCCGAGGACAAGATTGGCACAGACCGGCCGGAAGGCTGATGCCTGGCTCAACCCGGCGTTCAAAAACTCCTTTCCCTTCGGTGGAAAAAAAGCCCTATAATTTTAGGTTTCGGATAAGTTTCCTTTCCTTGAACCTCCCAGGTATTCACTTTCGTGAACAAACAATCCAGTTACACGCGCGAGGAACTGCTCGCCTGCGCTCGGGGCGAACTGTTCGGTCCCGGCAACGCCCAATTGCCGCTGCCGAACATGCTCATGGTGGATCGCATCGTGCACATCGGTTCCGAAGGCGGTCAATATGGTAAAGGCGAAATCGTCGCAGAACTGGATATTCATCCGGACCTGTGGTTTTTCGGTTGCCACTTTATCGGCGACCCGGTGATGCCCGGCTGTTTGGGGCTGGACGCCATGTGGCAACTGGTGGGATTTTTTCTGGGCTGGATGGGTGGGCTGGGCCGGGGTCGGGCGCTCGGTTGCGGCGAAGTCAAGTTCACCGGCCAAGTGCGTCCTGAAGCCCGGAAGCTGACGTATCACATTCACATGAAACGAGTCATTTTACGCAGACTGGTGATGGGTATTGCGGATGCGACTCTGGAGGTCGATGGCCGGACCATTTACACCGGCAAGGATCTGCGGGTCGGACTGTTTACCTCTACTGACGGTTTTTGAGGGGTTGCTCATGAGACGGGTTGTAGTGACCGGCATCGGTATCGTATCGAGCATCGGCAATGACCGATGGGCCGTACTGGAATCATTGCGGCAGGGCCGTAGCGGTTTGGAGTACGCGGAAGATTATAAGGAAATGGGGTTGCGTTCTCATGTTCGCGGACCCCTGCGGGCTGATCTGGCGGCGCTGATCGACCGCAAGGTGTTGCGCTTCATGGGTGATGCAGCGGCGTACAACTATCTGGCCATGCGCGAGGCGATCGCTGACGCCCAACTGCCGGATGACCTGGTGTCGAACCCGCGCGCCGGGCTAATCACCGGCAGCGGCGGCGGCAGTCCACAAAATATCGTCGAGGCTGCGGACCTGCTGCGTAACAAGGGATTGAAGCGGGTCGGGCCATATATGGTGCCGCGCACCATGAGCAGCACGACAACGGCTTGCCTGGCAACGCCGTTCAAAATCAAGGGCGTCAACTACAGTCTCAGCTCCGCCTGCGCCACCAGCGCACATTGCATCGGTCATGGCGCAGAGCTGATTCAATGGAACAAGCAGGACATCGTGTTCGCCGGCGGCGGCGAGGAACTGCACTGGAGTCTGACCCACCTGTTCGACGCCATGGGCGCGCTGTCCACCAAATACAACGCTACGCCGCACACCGCTTCGCGGCCCTATGACGCCAATCGCGATGGCTTCGTCATTTCCGGCGGCGGTGGTCTGGTGGTACTGGAGGAGCTGGAGCACGCCCAACGACGGGGGGTGCGGATCTACGCGGAACTGATCGGCTACGGCGCCACTTCGGATGGGCACGACATGGTGCAGCCTTCCGGCGAAGGCGCGATGCGCTGTATGAAGCAGGCGCTGGAAGGCGTCGCCGAGCCGGTGGACTACATCAATACTCACGGCACCAGCACGCCGGCGGGCGACACCAAGGAACTGGAGGCGATCCGCGAGGTGTTCGGTAACCGCATCCCGCCGATCAGCGCCACCAAGTCATTGACTGGCCACGCGCTGGGCGCGGCGGGCGTCCATGAAGCAATCTATTCGTTGCTGATGATGGACAACTGTTTCATCGCCGCTTCGGCGAACATTGAAACCCTCGACCCGGCGGCGGAAGGGCTGCCCATTGTCCGGGAACGGGTCGATAACGCAAAACTGAATGTAGTGATGTCCAACAGCTTCGGCTTTGGCGGCACCAACGCCACCCTGGTATTCCGGCGGTTTACCGGATAAGCCAAGAGTCCAGCACTGCCGTTCCACGCTTAGAGATTGTCTAAAAACTCCCCTCTCCCCTCGGGAGAGGGGTTGGGGGTGAGGGAGCTTTTTCAACGGCTTAGCAGGCCACAAGCGGTATGAAACCCCTGCAAAGCGGTGTTTGTTGTGCAACATCGATTCGGCTCACTGATTGAAAAACGACCCTCACCCCTGCCCCTCTCCCACCGGGAGAGGGGTTCTTAGACAGTCTCTTAGAACTTTCACCCGCAAGAACGCGCCCATGCTGAACGTACATAAAAAACGGGCGCTGACCCGAAGGTCGCGCCCGTCCGCCCTTACGCCTGTTGTTCAGGCTGATTAGAAATCGTGGCGAGTACCAATGGAAACTGCGCTTTGATCGCCGTATACAAGGGAATCGGCGCTGCGCCCAATGTACTCAACCCAGACGCGAGTACGCTTGCTGAAGTCATACTGGTAACCGACCAGATAATTGTCGATCTTGTCGTCAAACCCGGGAACATCGAGTTTGGTGTCCAGTTGCCCATAGGCGCCGCGTATCGTGTTATTGCCGAACCGGTATTCGCCGGTCAGGTACCAGTTGTTGGCGTCGTCGCCGTCAAACACGCGAATACCTTCAAACGTAGCGGTGCCAAGCAGGCCAAATTCGTTGAGCGTGCCCTGCTCATAGATGAAGCCCACGCTGAACGGTCCCGACGAGTACCCAAGACCGATATTCCATTGATCCAGGTCAAGATCCACCGCAATGCTATCGCTGATGAAAACATTGCTATCACCGTCCAGAGCAATGTAGCTGGCCCCGGCGAAGAACGGCCCGTTGCTGTATTTGACGGCGATGTTCCAGAGATCAATGTTGTTCGAATAGCCTTGGGTGTCATTTTGGGCGCCATTCATGACCAGCATGGCTTCACCGCTGAAGCCGTTAAAGTCAGGCGTGCTGTAATAAAGGCTGTTTTCCAGGCGGAATAGTGAACCCTCACCGAAATCCCGGTCGTTGGTCGGATTCAGTCTGAAGCCATTGAACGAACCGCCTAACCAAGCTGTGCCGCCCAGCGACTTGTCCGTATTGAAAATATCGACGACCCCGGCGACATGGAAGTAGGGCGTTTCTTGGGTGCCCAGCGTCACTGTGCCGAAATTACCCTTGAGACCAACGAATTTAGGCCGGTTTCCCTCAAAGCCCGTGCCGCCTTCAGTCAGATCAACCCCAAACTCGTATTGATAAACGGCGCTTAGACCACCGCCTAAATCTTCTATGCCCTGGACGCCAAGGCGCGAGGAGTTATTGACCACATCCCAGTTGCCATCGCCGTCAAGCGGGTCATTGGTTTCGTCGTCGTTGTAATCGACCGACACCCGCGCCGAACCGTACAGGATCGTATCGGCCTGAGCAGCCAGTGGAGCAGCAAGAGCGGCGGCGACCGCCA
>CAZDVY010000108.1:0-9205 GCA_964508935.1 uncultured Candidatus Competibacteraceae bacterium
TGTCGCTGCCGGGCGCGACCTGGAAAATGTGGCGGAAGTGTTTCAACTCACTCATATTCCAGGCGACCAGCAACAACAGGGCGGCCAGCGCGGCCATTGGCAGATAACCCAGCAAGGGCGCTAACGCCAACAACACCAGCAGGATGAACAGGGCGTGAAACACCGCTGCCAGCGGACCACGAGCGCCGGCACGAATGTTTGCCGCAGTGCGGGCCAGCGCACCAGTGGCGGCGATCCCTCCGAAAAAAGGCCCGATCACGTTGCCGATGCCCTGTCCGATCAGTTCGGCGTCGGGATCGTGCTTAGTTCCAGTCATGCCATCGGCGACGACCGCACAGAGCAATGATTCAATCGCTCCCAAGACGGCAATCGCCATTGCCGGGCCCAGCAGTTCCTCAAGCAATCCTAACGACATGCCGATGGGCTGACCATCGGGACCCGGCAACTGCCACGGCAACATGAATTGCGGCAGGAACGGAGGAATGCCCGGCAACGTTTCCCCGCCTTGAACATAGCTGAAGCGTGAGGCGATGGTCGCCACCTGGAAACCGTCCACCGTTCGACTCAGCAACCAGGCCAGCGCGGTCGCGATCACGATACCGACCAGCGGCGCTGGAAAGCCGGTTTTCAGCCGGGGCCATAACAGGAGCAGCGCTAACGTGATGCTGCCGATCAGGAAATCCGGCAGGTGCAAACCCGGCAGTGCTTGCCCGGACAACCAGATTCGCTCCAGAAAATGTTCGGGTTGCACCGCCAGTTGCAGGCCGAAGAAGTCTTTAAATTGCAGACTGGCAATGACGACAGCGATACCGGTGGTGAATCCGGTCGTCACGGGATAGGGAATAAACTGGATCAACTTACCCATCCGTCCCACGCCCATACCGATCAGCATGATGCCCGCCATAAATCCGGCAGTGACCAGTCCGCCAAGACCGTATTTTTCTGCAATGGGGTGGAGGATGACGATGAACGCAGCAGTTGGCCCGGACACGCTGAACCGGGAGCCGCCGGTCAGGGCGATCAATAAGCCGGCGACGATCGCGGTGTACAGACCATATTGCGGCGGAACCCCGCTGCCAATGGCCAGGGCCATCGCCAGCGGGACGGCGACAATGCCGACGGTAATGCCTGCCAACAGATCCGCCTGCAACTTGGTCAGGTCATATCCGCCGCGCAATTTGTCGCGCAGGGCGGTAGCGAATGGCAAATAGAGCGGATGCTCCTGATCCGGTTTCATGGTGCCTCCTCGAAAATGCCGGCTATCCCGGCTGAACTTGCAACAGCGCCAACAGCCCTTCCAGCAACTGCAACGGGTTCGGTGGGCAGCCGGAAATATGCAAATCCACCGGAATGACGGCTGAAACGCCGCCGACGCAGGCATAACTCCCGGCGAAGACGCCGCCATCCCGCCCGCAATCGCCCACCGCGACCACCCATTTGGGAGCCGGCGTCGCGGCGTAAGTGCGCTCCAGCGCCTCGCGCATATTGGCGGTCACGGGTCCGGTCACCAGCAGCACATCGGCATGACGCGGCGAGGCGACGAAGTGAAACCCAAAGCGCTCCAAATCGTAAAAAGCATTGTTCAGCGCGTGAATTTCCAGTTCACAGCCATTGCAGGAGCCAGCGTCCACTTCCCGAATCGCCAGGCTGCGGCCTAACCGTTGCCGGGCGGCCTGATGCACCTGCGCGCCCAGTTCAGCCAGCGCCGATTCGGAAGGCGCTGGGGCGGGCAGGGTCAGCGGCGACCGCCAGAGATTTTGAAACAGTAGTTTGCGCATGGCGGCCTGGCCTACAGATCATGGCCCGAATACGAGCTGTTGAAAGATTTATTACATAACGGGAAATCCGCCACGATGTTGTTTTCAATCGCGGCTTCCAGCAAGGGCCATTGAAACCAGGACGGATCACGGGGATGACAACGTGCGACCGTGCCGTCCGCATTCAGTCGCAGCCAGACCAGAATATCGCCGCGAAAGCCTTCCACCAGGGCAACGCCTTCGCCGGGCTGGCCGGAAAGATTCAGCGGTGTGGAGACAATGCCGGACGGCAGCCGCTCCAGGATTTGTTCGATCAGCGCCAGACTCTGCCTCACCTCGCTGATGCGCAGCCACACTCGACCATTGACATCACTGTCGGTTCGCAGCGGCACCTCAAATTCCAGTTCATCGTAAGGCGGATAACCGGGTTGGCGACGAGCATCAAAAGCGCGACCGCTGGCGCGGCCGACGATGCCGCCGACGCCGAATTGCTGAATCAACGCCGGTTTCACAAAACCGGTATCCACGGTGCGTTCCTGTAGCGAGGCGGTGTTGTCATACAACTCCACCAGCGGCGGAAACTGGCGATGGAATTCAGCGATCAACACCCGCAAAATTTTTGCACCCTCTGCCGGCAAATCGGTGACTACGCCACCGGGAACAATGCAGTCCATCAGCAGGCGGTGACCGAAACAGGCGGCGTTGGCGCGTAACACCTCTTCACGCAGCACGGCACAATGCGCCAGCATCAGGGCAAAAGCGGCGTCATTGCAGATCGCGCCAATGTCGCCGCAATGATTCGCCAGCCGCTCCAGTTCCGCCATCAAGGCCCGCAGCCAGTGGGCGCGGACGGGAATCTCCGTTTCCGTCGCGGCTTCCACGGCGCGGGCGAAGGCCAGCGCATAAGCCACGGTGCTGTCGCCGGAAACCCGTCCGACCAACCGCGCCGCCTGCTCCAGAGACGCGCCCTGCAACAGGCTTTCAATGCCCTTGTGGACATAGCCGAGCCGTTCTTCCAGCCGAACGACGGCTTCACCGTTCGCAGTGAAACGGAAATGGCCGGGTTCAATGATGCCGGCGTGAACCGGCCCGACCGGGATTTGATGCAGGCTTTCACCTTCTGCCGGCAGGAACCGATACGGCGGCATGGGTGAAGTCGGCGCGGTGGCCGATCCCAGCGGATGACGCACCGGCCAGCGCCCATGATCCAGCCACGGACGGCTATCCGGCGCGTCCACCGGTCGTAACCCCACCAAATCGGCGATGGTGCGTTCCAGGCGTTGTGCGGGCGGGTGCAGCCGACCGACCGATGGGAATGTTCCATCCGGGCAGGGCAGGCTGGCGATGCAAAATCCCCCTGCCGTTTCCCACACCGCTAGATGCGCCATCCCCTGCTCACCCCATAGCCCCAACAACGTCCAGGAGCCACGGGCCAAGCCTTCACTGAGGGTAATCCAGATTTCGGGAGTCACCACGACCCGTGGCCAGGGACGATGTCCAGTGACCGGCTGACCTGACTCCAACAGGGTTTGCAATGGCGAAGTTGCGTTCATTGTTTTTCCCTCAACCGAGCAACGCGGCGACATGCTGGAACCAGACGACCAGCGGTCCCGGTAACCAGAATCCGGCGATGAACACCAGGGCTAGATGCGCCATCATCGGCAGCGCGCTGACCGACGTTGGCCCCGGCGCATTGGCGCTGTGCGATTCGCCAAACGCCAGGCCATGTAACCGCCAGAGCAAGGCGCCAAATCCCAGCAGCAAGCCGATCACCAGCGGCAGCGCCAGCCATGGTTCGCGGGCAAAGGTGGAACTGACCACCAAAAACTCGCTCATGAACACTCCAAAGGGCGGCATTCCGGCAATAGCAATGACGCCCGCGACCAATCCCCAACCCAGCCACGGATGAGTCGCCGTCAGGCCGCGAATGGTGGAAATTCGTTGCGTACCCTTGACCTGCGAAATATGACCGACCGCGAAGAAAATCGCTGACTTGGTCAGGCTGTGCATCGTCATGTGCAGCAGACCGGCGAAATTGGCCAGCGGCCCGCCCATGCCAAAAGCAAAGGTGATAATGCCCATGTGTTCAATCGACGAGTAGGCGAACAACCGCTTGATGTCGCCGCGTCGATAGAACATGAATCCGGCGAACAACAGCGACAGCAAGCCCAGCGCGACCATCAGCGGTCCCGGCGCTAAAGCGTTCGGATTGGCGCTCATCAACATTTTGAAGCGAAGCACCGCATACAGCGCCACATTCAGCAACAGACCGGACAGTACGGCGGAAATCGGCGTTGGGCCTTCGGCGTGAGCGTCCGGCAACCAGGCGTGCAGCGGAACCAGCCCGGCCTTGGTGCCGTAGCCGAGCAGCAGGAAGATGAACGCCAGATTGAGCAACGCCGGATCAAAGGCGCTGGCATGGACCAACAATTGATCCCAGGCCATCGCCGGCAAGCCCTCGCCCATAACCGGCTGCGCCGCCAGATACACCAGGATCGTTCCAAACAGCGCCAGGGCAATGCCCAGACTGCCGAGAATGAAATACTTCCAGGCGGCTTCCAGCGCCGCACGGGTGCGGTAGATGCCGACCATCAGCACGGTCACCAGGGTCGCCAGTTCAATCGCTACCCATAGAAGTCCAATGTTATTGGCGAGAAACGCCAGATTCATGGCGAAGATCAACGCCTGATACATGGCGTGATAGAAGCGCAAATACTTTGGCGTCAGTCGTCCGGTTTCCAGTTCGTGGGCGATATAGCCGGCGCTGAATACGCTGGTGGTGAAACTGACCAGGTTGTTCAAGAGGATCAGATAGATATTGAAATCATCCACCCGCAGGTAGAGATTGACCTCTGGCCGCGCTCCTAACAGGATCACCGCAGACAGCAGGCTTACCAGCGCCGCGCCGACATTGAGCCGTGCGCCAAGTTGGTAGCTGGAGCGCAAGGCCAACACCACCGCCGCACCCGCCGGAACGACCAGCAAGGCGGTCATCGCCATCCATCCCCAAAGGCTGCTCATCGCCGCCGCTCCTCGCGAAATGCATCCATGGCCTGCATATCCACGCTGTCAAACCGTTCGCGGATGCGAAACAGGAAAATACCGATCACGATCAGTGCGATCAGTACCGAAAAGGCGACGCTGATCTCCACCGCCAGCGGCATGCCTCGCGCCCCGGCGGCGGCCAGCACCAGCCCGTTTTCCAGCGACATGAACCCGATCACCAGGCTGACGGCGTTATGCCGGCTGATCATCAACAACAGGCCCAGTAACACCACCGCCAGGGCAAAGGCTAAATCTTCCCGCGCCAACGCATCCGCCCCGGCGGTCACCGGCAACATTACCAGAATCGCCAGCGCCACCAGCGCCGCCCCGGCCAGCATGTCGCGGCCCACGCCTCCCACCACTTCCAGGGTGCGATGAATGCCCAGCTTGTGGATGATACGGTGCAAGGCGAACGGAATAAAAAGCGCCTTAAAAATCAGGGCGATGCCTGCTGTAACATACAGATGGTGAGCTTCCTGAATATACGCCTGCCAGCCGACCGCCAGCGCCAGCGTCAGCGAGTGTCCGGCGAACACATTAATCAGCGCATACAGCCGATCCTGATACAGCAACAGCAGGCTGATCACCACCATGCCGCCGGCCAGAAAATGGGCGATATCGAATTCCAGACCGTGCATTACAGACTCCGCGATACGAACAACAACAAAGCGCCGAGCAGTCCCAGCATGAGCGCCACGCCCAGGAATTGGTCGACGCGGAACACTCGCATTTTGGCGATGCTGGTTTCAAACAGCGCCAGCAGGAAACCGCCCAGCGCCAGCTTGCCCAAATACGCGGCGACGCCGATGAAATACGCCAGCAACCCTTCGCCAGCGGTGGCCATGCCCCACGGCGCGAAAATGCAGCCAATCAGCGACACATACAGCAGCAGCTTGAGCGAAGCGGCCAGTTCGATCAGCGCCAGATGACGACCGGAATATTCCAGCACCATGGCCTCATGCACCATGGTCAACTCCAGATGAGTCGCCGGATTGTCCACCGGAATGCGGGCGTTCTCCGCAATCGCCACCATCAGCAAGGCCAGCAGCGCCAGCGCCAGCGACACTCGCAGACCGACATCGGCGGCGAGCATGAAGCGGGCGACCGTGGTCAATTCGGTCGCGCCGGCCAGTAACGACAGGGTGAACACCATCATCAACATGGCCGGCTCCGCCAGCGAGGCGATCATCATTTCGCGGCTGGAACCGATGCCACCAAAGCTGGTGCCGACATCGAGACCGGCCAGCGCCAGGAAAAAGCGGGCCGTGCCGAGTAGCGCGACAATGGCGATCAAATCGGCCGTCCAGTTGAACATCAGGCCGCCGGCGAAGGTCGGCACCAGCGCCGCCGCCACCCAGATCGCGGCAAAAATTAGATAAGGCGCGACGCGAAACAGCCAGGATGCCGAGTCGGCCAGCACGACCTCTTTACGCAACAGCTTGAGCAGGTCGCGGTAAGGTTGCAGCAGGGACGGCCCGCGCCGGCGCAGCAGTTGCGCCTTGAGGACGCGCACCCACCCGGTCAGCAGAGGGGCCAGCAGCAGGATCAGCAGCATTTGGCCGCCCTGCACCAGGAAATCCGTAATCAACGCCATAGCGCCATCCCCAGAAGTAGCAAGACCAATGCGCCAAACACCAGGCTCAGGTAGCGGCGAATGGTCAGGTATTGCAGATGATTGGCACGGGTGGACGCGGCAATCACTGCCGTCGTGATGGGGACATAGCCATACTCCCAGACTGGATCACGCAATTGCACTTCCAGCTTGGCCGGACGCCCATCACCCGGCGGCGGCAGGGTCACCCGTTCACGGGCTTGAAAGACGATGCTGCCGAAGACCCGGCGGATCGGTTGGGCAAAGCTGCCGGCGGTGTACTGGGTTGCCGGACTGGCGTCGGGAAAACCGCAATCCCAGGCCGGCCCACGCCGCGAGGCGCTGGAAGCGAACCGATGAATCAAAACAGCCGCCGCGGTTCCCGACAGCGCCATGAACAGCAAGACCAGCAAACCGTTATAGGCGCTTTTCGCATCGACGATTGGCGCCAGGGTCAACCAGGGTTGCGTATGCTGCGTGGCTAACTGTGCGCCGCCGTTGAGCAGGCCGACGACCGGGGCCAGTCCGTCTATCACCAAACCCGGCAGGATGCCGGCCAACAGACAGAGCGCGGCCAGGGTGAACATCGCGGCCAGTGAATAGCGGTCGATTTCCTGCGCTTGGGCAGCGGCGGGCGAACGTGGGCGACCGAGGAAAGTGATGCCGAAGGCTTTGACGAAGCAGGCGGCGGCGAGGGCGGCGGACAACGCCAACAGCGCGCCGACCGCCGGAGCCAGGAATTTGAGCAGCCATTGCGGCAATTCCGGGGTCAATAGAATGGCCTGAAAGGTCAACCATTCCGAGACAAAACCGTTCAACGGGGGGAGAGCGGAAATCGCCGCTGCGCCGATGAGAAACGCCAGTGCGGTCCACGGCATCGGGTGAATCAAACCGCCCAGTTGTTCCATATCGCGTTCGCCGGTGGCGGTCAACACCGCGCCGGTTCCCAGAAACAGCAGGCTTTTGAACAGCGAGTGATTGAGGATATGAAACAACGCGGCGGTCAGCGCCAGCGCGGCGCTGGCGTACATGTGATTCGCCTGAAAGGCCAGGGCCAGCCCCAGGCCAATGAAGATAATGCCGATATTCTCGACCGTGTGATAAGCCAGCAACCGCTTCAGATCGTGCTGCATCAGGGCGTACAGCACACCGAGTACCGCAGTGATTCCCCCCAGCGCCAGCACCAGTCCGCCCCACCACCACGCCATCGGCTCGCCGAGCAGATCGAAGACGATGCGGATGAAGCCATAGACCGCCACTTTGGTCATCACGCCGCTCATCAGCGCGGAAACATGGCTGGGCGCAGCAGGATGGGCCAGCGGCAGCCAGACATGCAGCGGAACCAGCCCGGCTTTGGAACCTGCCCCCAGCAAGGCGAGAATCAGCACCGCCGCCGCCAGTTCCGGCGTCATTTCGCCAGTACGGATCGCCGCAAAGGCATAACCGCCATTCGGGCCGGCCATCATCCCGAAAGCCAGCAACAGCGCCAGCGTACCGAAGCAGGCCATGACCAGATAGAGATAACCGGCGCGGGCATTCGCTGATTCCTGATGATGGGCCATGACCAGCGCCCACGAGGTCAGCGACATGAATTCCCAGGCGAACAGGAAAGTGAAGGCGTCATCGGCCAACAGCACCAGGTTCATTCCGGCCAGAAACGCCGGGAAGAAGGGCAATACCCGCTCCGGCGCACGCTCGTACTGGCCGTAGCCCAAGGCGAACAGGCTGGCGACGGCCCCGCCCAGATTGACCACGATCAGAAAAAAGGCTGATAGCGCGTCCAGGCGAAAATGTGCGCCCAGCCAGGGCAAGCCGAGGGGCAAGGTCAGCGTCGCTGGCGCAGGAGCCGTCAGCAAATGCGTCAGCGCCAGGACCAGAGCGACCCCGCTAATAGCCAGAGCAACGTTGTAAACCCGGCGGCTGCAACTTGCTTGGCGCGCTGTTGCTATCGCATAAACGCCGACGGCGAGCAAGGCCATGGATAAAATTAAGAGGAGTGGCAACGGCATGTTGGTGAAATTCGGTAGGTTCACAATGAGTGGATCGACGACTCAGTTCTTCAATCGAACGCCGCGTCCGCCGCCTTCACTGACCGCGCCTTCGCTGATCAACTCCACGCCGGCGGTCTCAAGCGCAGCGATGAGCTTGACGAGAGAATCGATGTTGCCACGGATGGCGCCATCGCTGCCTTCCATGCGCTGGATGGTGGGTACGGATAAATCGGCGGCTTCCGCGAGGGTGCGCTGGTCGATGCCTAACAACGCTCGCGCCGCTTTCAACTGGGCCGCTGTAATCATCGTTAAGTGATCTTGAGAAGTGAAAGTTAATTTACTATAAATTAATATTGATGTGAAATAAATAACATCTGATGTAATTTAACCAGTCAAAAATACTTTTGACGCTAGACGCCACCGGCGGAACCACCCGCCTTCACCCCCAGGAATCCCTTGAACCATGGCTGATGATTTCAACGAACGCGCCCTGCGCTACCATCGCATGGCCCCCTACGGCAAGATCGAAGTCACCCCGACCAAGCCGCTGGCCAACCAGTTTGATCTGGCGCTGGCCTATTCTCCGGGCGTCGCCGCCGCTTGTGAGGCGATTGTTGACGATCCCCGTGAAGTGTCTACCGTCACTGCTCGCGGCAATCTGGTAGCGGTCATCACCAACGGCACCGCTGTACTTGGATTGGGCGACATTGGTCCGCTGGCGGCTAAACCGGTGATGGAAGGCAAGGGCGTGCTGTTCAAGAAATTTGCCGGCATCGACGTGTTCGACATCGAAATCAGCGAGCGCGACCCCGACAAACTGG
>CAZDVY010000109.1:0-9104 GCA_964508935.1 uncultured Candidatus Competibacteraceae bacterium
CTGGTGGTGCTGAAAAACGGGCCGATCAAGACCCTGGCCGATCTCAAGGGCCGCAAGATTGGCTACTCGGTCGGTGGCTTCGAAGAAGCATTGCTCAAGGCGTTGCTGGACAAGGCCCGGCTCAAACCGGAAGACGTGATCCTGATCAATGTCAATTTTTCGCTGTCGCCGGCGCTGTTATCGGGGCAGGTAGACGCCGTGATCGGCGCTTTTCGTAACTTCGAACTGAATCAGATGGAGTTGGCCAAAAAACCCGGACGGGCCTTTTATCCCGAAGAAGAAGGCGTACCGCCGTATGATGAACTGGTCATCGTGGCGAATCGTGATCAGTTGAACGATCCTCGCTTCCGGCGGTTCCTGATCGCGCTGGAACAGGCGACGCTCTATATTCTGAATTACCCGGACGACGCCTGGCAGGCGTTCATCGCCCGGCACAAGGACTTGAACGATGAGCTGAATCGCCGCGCCTGGAGCGATACGTTGCCCCGGCTGGCCCGTCGTCCGGCGGCGCTGGACGAAGCGAGCTACCGGCGTTTCGCCCAGTTTCTGGCCAAACAGGGCGTGATTACCGTGGCGCTGCCAGTGTCCAATTACGCGGTGCAACTATCGTCGCCTGAATGACCATGCTCTACCCCGAACCCTTTGATGTGATCGTGATTGGCGGCGGTCATGCCGGCACGGAAGCCTGTATGGCGGCGGCGCGGATGGGGCTGAACACCCTGCTGCTGACCCATACCATTGAGACCGTGGGCGCGATGAGTTGCAATCCCGCCATCGGCGGCATCGGCAAGGGTCATCTGGTCAAGGAAATCGATGCGCTCGGCGGCGTCATGGCCCAGGCGGCTGACCGGGCGGGCATCCAGTTCCGCATTCTCAACAGCCGCAAGGGACCGGCGGTGCGCGCCACCCGCTGTCAGGCCGACCGGGCGTTGTACAAGGCGGCGGTGCGGACATTAATTGAAAATCAGCCGAACCTGCGGGTCTTCCAACAAGCCGCTGCCGATCTGGTCATCGAAGGCGAACGGGTGGCCGGGGTGGTCACGCAAACCGGGGTGCGCTTCGTCGCTCGCACGGTCATCCTGACGGCGGGCACCTTCCTGGCCGGGCGGATTCACGTCGGGTTGTCCAATTATGAAGGGGGCCGCGCCGGCGATCCGCCCGCCAATACGCTGGCGGCGCGGTTGCGAGAATTGCCGCTACAGGCCGGACGGCTGAAAACCGGCACGCCGCCCCGCCTGGATGGCCGCAGCATCGACTTTTCGCAACTGACCGAACAGCCGGGCGATGACCCCTGCCCGGTGTTTTCCTACCTCGGTTCGGTCGACGAACATCCACCGCAGATTTCCTGCTGGATCACTCACACCAACGAACATACCCACGAAATCATTCGCAGCGGGCTGGATCGGTCGCCGCTATACACCGGCGTGATCGAAGGTGTCGGCCCGCGCTACTGCCCGTCGATTGAAGACAAGATTCACCGCTTTGCCGACAAGAACTCCCATCAGATTTTCCTGGAGCCGGAAGGCTTACAGACTCACGAGTTTTATCCCAACGGTATTTCGACCAGCCTGCCGTTCGACGTGCAACTGATGCTGGTGCGGTCGATGAAAGGTTTGGAGAACGCACACGTCACCCGGCCTGGCTACGCGATTGAATATGACTTTTTCGATCCCCGCGATCTCGATGACGCACTGCAAACCCGTTCCATTCAGGGCCTGTTCTTCGCCGGACAGATTAACGGCACGACCGGCTATGAGGAAGCGGCGGCGCAGGGTCTGTTGGCCGGGATCAACGCCGGATTGTTTGTCAAGGACGAGGCGCCCTGGCGACCAAACCGCGATGAAGCTTATCTCGGCGTACTGGTCGATGATCTGGTCACTCGGGGCGTGACGGAACCGTACCGGATGTTCACCAGTCGCGCTGAACACCGGTTGCTGTTGCGTGAGGACAATGCTGATTTGCGCCTGACGGAAATAGGCCGCCGGTTGGGATTGATCGATGAGGCGCGTTGGCGGGCGTTCGAAACCAAGCGGGAAGCCATTGAGCGGGAAAGTCAGCGGCTGCGCGATCTCTGCATCCGTCCCGCCCAAGTCAGTGCAGCGGACGCACAACAGGTTTTTCAGGGATCGCTAACCCGGGAGAGCTCCGTTGTCGAGTTGCTGCGCCGGCCAGAAGTGAGCTATGCCGGATTGATGAGCCTGCCCGGCGTCGGCCCCGGCGCCGATGATCCGCAAGTGGCTGAACAGGTTGAGATTCAGGTCAAGTACGCCGGCTACATCGAACGACAACGCCGGGATACCGAACGCCATCGCCGCCATGAAGCGTTGACGTTGCCGGCGGATCTCGACTATGCCGAGGTGCAGGGTCTGTCGCGGGAAGTGAGGGAGAAACTGAATCGTCACCGGCCCCGCACTTTGGGTCAGGCGGGCCGTCTGCCCGGCCTGACTCCCGCTGCCATCTCCCTGTTGCTGGTTCATCTCAAACGCCGACACGCGCAGCGCTCTCCGGGTTAAAATCCGCTGGCATGGAAACATCCGACCATATCCAGTGCGGAAGGTCAGCGCTGTTCCTGCTATCCTTAACCCATCAGGCGGCCCTGAAATTTATGGTCCACCCTCCCAACCCGCGATCCCGCAGCACGAGGAAGTTTCTTGATGAAAGTTAATGTCAGCGTTGAAGCCACTGCCCAGGAAATGCGCGAGTTTCTGGGTCTGCCCAACGTGCAACCCTTGCACGATGATATTTTGCAGGCCGTCCGCGACAATATGCAGCGCGGCGTGATCAACTTCGACGCCCTCGGTTTGATCAAACCGCTGCTGCCCACCCAGTTCCATTCGATGGAAATGGTCCAGAAATTTTGGGAGGCGGTCGCCAAGGCCAGCGGAGGCAACACGGCGGCAGGCAAGGACGTGACTGACCGGAAAACCGAAAACCCGACGGAACCGTATGAAAACAGCGCGGCGCGCAACGGTACTGAAAAGTCAGCGTGATCATGCCTACATGAGCAAACCCGCCGACCAGGGGAATGGATATGGCTAACAAGATTCTGGTGGTGGACGATGAACCCAATATCGTCCTGTCCTTGGAGTTTCTGATGAAGCAGGCCGGCTTTCAGGTGCGAACCGCTTCGGATGGCGAAGCAGGGCTGGCCGCTATCGCGGCTGAACAGCCGGATCTGGTGCTGCTGGATGTCATGATGCCGCGCAAGAACGGCTACGAAGTTTGTCAGGCGATTCGCGCCAACCCCGACTGGAAAGCGATCCGTATCATCATGTTGACCGCCAAGGGGCGCGAGGTTGAGCGCGAAAAAGGCTTGGCGCTGGGCGCCGATGATTACATCACCAAACCTTTCTCCACGCAGGAAGTCGTGGAGCGCGTTCGCGAGTTGCTGGCCGAGGCGGGCTAAGCCATTATGCGCTACCGGACCCGGCTCTGGCTGTTGTGGCTGATTCCGGCCATCCTGACATTGATCTCACTGATCTGGATCGGCTGGCAGGTCTTCCAGGTCGTCCCCGACCCTGACCAGCGCGATTTGACGCTGCTGTGGCTGATGCTGGCGGCGTTCGCCATCGTGGGCGGCGTAACCGTAGTCTGGTCGTTGCTCGACTGGCATTGCTTCATCCCACTCGGCGCGCTGGCGCGCGGCGCACGAATTATCACCCGCAGTAATCCCGGCTACACGCTGGAACTGCCCAAACAACATTGGCTGGGCGAATTCCCTCCGATGTTGTTGGAGTTGGGCGAAGCCCTGCACAAGGCCCGGCGCGATGTAGCTGCCGCGACCGCCACTGGCACCCAGGAAATCGAGGAACAGAAAGCCTGCCTGGAAACTGTGTTGCGCGAGTTGTCAGAGGGTGTGCTGGTCTGCGATAGCGAAGCCCGCATCCTGCTTTACAATCCAGCGGCGGCGAAGCTGTTGCCCAACCGCGAAACGTTGGGTCTGGGCCGTTCACTGTACGATCTGTGGACCCGCGCCCCGATCGAAAGCACCCTGCATCTTCTGCGTTATCGCCAACAAAGCAGTGGCGAAAACAAGCCGGCCAGTGACGCTGAATTCGTTTGCGCCACTGTCGATGACGAGACCCTGTTTCATTGCCGGATGAGCCTGTTGCCCGGCGTTGCCGATCGGGTGTCTCCCTTCGTCATTACCTTTCGCGATGTCACTGCACAAATTGACCGTTCACTGGTCAAGACCCGCACCGAGGATTTGCGTCGGCCCTTGGCCAATCTGCGGGCGGCAGCAGAAATGGTCATGCATTTCGCCGACATGGATCAGGCGCAGCGCGAAGCCTTTCAACGAATCATCTTCGAAGAAAGCGAACGGCTCAGCCAGCGCCTGCAGGAATTGGCCCTCGACCTGCGCAATCTGTACGCCAGCCGCTGGCCGATGAATGACGTCTACTCAGCAGATTTGATCGGCAGTGTCATCCACCACCTGGAGAAACGCTCTAGCCTCCAGGTCAAAACCATCGGCGCGCCGCTTTGGTTGAACGTGGACAACCACTCCATCATGCTGCTGCTCGAACGCACACTCGAACATCTGCAAACCCGTGGCATCAGCGATACGTTCGAGATCGAATGCCTGCTCGGCAACCGCCAGGTTTACCTGGATATCATCTGGCCGGGCAAACCCCTGCCGACCGATCAACTGGAAAGCTGGCTGAGCGAACATGTGCAGGATCTGGTCGGGGCGACCACGGTGGGTGAAGTGCTGCGCCGGCACAACAGCGACATCTGGAGCCAGTTCCACCGTCGGCCTGGCCATGCCCTGCTGCGCCTGCCGTTGCCGGCATCGACCCGCCAGTGGCGCGAACCCCCAAAGGATTTGCCGGAACGGCCGGAATTCTACGATTTTTCCCTGGCGGAACACCGTGCGGAATGGGGTGATTTGCTTAACCACCCACTGAATGCACTGACCTATGTCGTATTTGATACTGAAACGACCGGCCTGTCCCCCTCCAAGGGTGACGAGATCATTCAGATCGCCGGGGTGCGCGTCGTCAACCGCCGGGTGCTGGCTGGAGAAACCTTTGATCAACTAGTCAATCCCGGCCGCCCGATTCCCAAGGCTTCGATCCGCTTCCACGGCATCACCGAGGATATGGTTAAAGATCAAGCCGGTATTGACGTCATACTGCCGCAGTTTCACAAATTCATCGGCGGCGACCGCACGGTGCTGGTCGCGCATAACGCCGCGTTTGACATGAAGTTCCTTAAACTCAAGGAACAGAAGGTCGGCGTTCACTTTGGCAATCCGGTGCTGGACACCCTGCTCCTGTCCGGTTACCTGCACGATTACACCGATGATCACAACCTGGATGCGATCGCAGACCGGTTGGGAGTCGATGTCCACGGCCGCCATACTGCCTTGGGCGACTCGCTGGTCACCGCACAAGTATTCCTTAAGCTGCTGGATTTAATGGAAGCACAAGGCGTCAACACCCTCGGCCAAGCGCTGGAAGTCTCAGACAAGATGGTCGAGATTCGCAAGACACAGGCGAATTTTTAGGAAAGCGGCCCTATGCGGCAACAATCCCGGGAATATATCGTTATCCTGTTCATCGGCGCTGCACTGGCGATCAACTATCCGGTGCTGGATCTGTTCGACCGGCCGTGGGCGCCGTTCGGCATACCCCTGTTGTATTTCTATCTTTATCTGGCGTGGCTCGTTCTCATTATCGTCTTGATCGCTGTCGTGGAAAGCTCGGAAATCCATAAATCCGAAGAACCACCGAAACCCGGGGCGCTGGAATCGGAAAGCGCATCCCGATCCGCTGATTCCAGCGGCCCCTCGCCGACGGAGCCGCCCTGACATGGGTGACGGCGTCATCATTGCCAGCGCCCTGGCGTACATGGGCGTCCTGTTTGGCATCGCCTACTACGGCGATCAGCGCGCCGATGCGGGCCGTTCGATCATCGCCAATCCCTACATCTACACCCTGTCATTGGCGATCTATTGCACCGCCTGGACCTTCTACGGCAGCGTCGGGCTGGCGGCGGTCAGCGGGGTCGATTTCCTGCCGGTCTATCTGGGTCCAACCTTGATGGCGGTGCTGTTCTGGTTCGTACTGCGACGTATTGTGCGCATCACCAAGGTGCATCGCATCACCTCCATCGCCGATTTCATTGGTTCCCGTTACGGTAAAAGCGGTCTGCTGGCCGGGATGGTGACGCTGATCGTCATGTTGGGCATCCTGCCGTATATCTCGATTCAGCTGAAAGCCATCGCCGCCAGTTTCAGCCTGCTGCGCCAGTATCCGGAGGTCAGTCGGCTGGCAATCTCCACTCAGCATCCGGTCTGGATGGACACCACCCTCTACGTAGCCCTGGTGTTGATCATCTTCACCATTCTGTTTGGCACCCGCCACATTGATAACACCGAACGCCATGAGGGCATGGTGGCGGCAGCAGCCTTCGAGTCGCTGTTCAAGCTGGTTGCCTTCGTGCTGGTCGGCGCGGTGGTGACGTTCGTTATTTTCAACGGTCCCGGCGATTTGTTTCAGCAAGCCGCGGCAAATCCCGATCTGGCTCCGCTGCTGCGTTTCGAGGTCGTCCCTGGCGGCTACGGCGGCTGGCTGTCGCTGACGTTTCTGTCGATGATGGCCTTTCTGTTCCTGCCCCGGCAATTTCAGGTGCTGGTGGTGGAAAACGTCAATGAAGCGCATATCCGCAAGGCGATCTGGCTGTTTCCCCTGTACCTGTTCGCCATCAACCTGTTTGTGCTACCCATCGCCCTGGGCGGACGCCTGGTATTCAGCAATGGCGGCGTGGACGCCGATACCTTCGTGCTGGCCCTGCCGATGGCCGAGCAGATGCCGCTGCTGGCGTTGCTGGCTTTTCTGGGTGGATTGTCCGCCGCCACCAGCATGATCATGTTTGAAACTGTCACACTGTCCACCATGGTGTGTAACGACCTGGTCATGCCGATCCTGCTGCGCGCTAATCCGCGCTGGCTGGCTGGACGTTCCGATCTATCCGGGCTGTTGCTCGGCATCCGCCGCGCCGGGATTGTCATTCTGATCCTGCTCGGTTATCTGTATTTCCGCTTTGTCGGCGAATCCTATGCGCTGGTGGCCAGTGGGCTGGTCTCCTTCGCCGCCGCCGCCCAGTTCGCGCCACCGATCCTGATCGGCCTGTTCTGGAAACGCGCCAACCGGCGGGGTGCATTGATCGGTCTGACCAGCGGTTTTATCGTATGGGCCTATACCCTGCTGCTGCCGGCCATGGCCCGTTCCGGTTGGATCAGCGCCGGTTTCGTCGAGACCGGGCCGTTCGGTCTGGAGTTGCTGAAACCTTATGCGCTGTTTGGTCTGGACGGCCTTGATCCCTACATGCATGCGGTGTTCTGGAGCATGTTGGTCAACATCGGCGGTCTGGTGTACGGCTCGCTGCCGGGCCGACCCGACCCGATTGAGCAGGTGCAAGGCAGCCAGTTCGTCGATATCTTCAAGCGCGAGCGTCACGACGGCGATTCCCTGCTCTGGCGGGGGGTGGTGGAAACGGCGGATCTGTATGATCTGTTGGCCCGCTTCCTCGGCCCGCAGCGCGCCAGCGAGGCGTTCGACCGCTATGCGTCCGAGCACGGCGGCTATCCGCTCCAGGCGGACTCCCGGCTGATCCATTACACCGAGCGTTTATTGGCCGGAGCCATTGGCGCGGCGTCCGCCCGGGTCATGATTTCGTCGATTGTGATGGGCGAGGTGCTGAGCATTGAGGAGGTGATGACCATCCTTGATGAGAGCACCCAGGTTCTGGAATACAGCCGCCGGCTGGAGCAGAAATCCCGCGAACTGGAATCTGCGTCTGCTGAATTACGCGAGGCCAATAACCGGCTGCGGGAACTCGACCGGCTCAAGGACGAATTCATCTCCACCGTGACCCATGAACTGCGCACCCCGCTAACGTCGATCCGCGCCTTTTCAGAAATTCTGCTGGCCAATCCCGACATGGAGGTCGCACAGCGCAGCAAATTCCTGAGCATCATCGTCAAGGAGAGCGAGCGACTGACCCGGTTGATCAATCAAGTGTTGGATATGGCCAAGATTGATTCCGGGCGGATCGACTGGCATATCGACGACCTCGATCTCGGTGCATTGATTCAGGACGCGATTAACTCGACCAGCCAGTTGTTCCATGACAAAACCGTGGCGCTGCGCGAAGACTTGGGCGACGAACGGGTGATCATCGCCGGCGATCATGATCGGCTGATCCAGGTGATCATCAATCTACTGTCCAATGCGGTGAAGTTTTGCCCGGAACAGGATGGTGAGGTGATCATTCGACTGCGGCCCAGCCTGAACCGCTGGCGCATTGAGGTGATCGACAATGGTCCCGGCATCGCCAGCGACCAGCATAAGTTGATCTTTGAAAAATTCCATCAGGTCAGCGACAGTCATGCCGGTAAACCGAAGGGCACCGGATTAGGCTTGCCGATCAGTCAAAAGATTGTCGAACACCACGGTGGGCGTATCTGGGTGGAGAGCGAAATCGGCCAGGGGGCAACGTTTATTGTCGAATTACCGGGAAAGGCCCGAGACGGAGAGGAAACCAGGAAGTAGCATGTGAGTAAAGAACTTCCCTTATCTTCCTATCTCCCTGTCTCTTGGCGATGGCAAAGACCGGGGAGCGTGAACGACGGCGTTTAGCTCCTCGGACAGCGCAGGGCGAATCGCTGAATGGCGGTCGATCCGGCCCTGCACCTGACTGCCCAGTTGCAACAACCGGCTCCCCAGCCGATAGTAACCCGTCATGCTGCGCTCGACAAAACCGTGTTCAATGAGCGACGCTAGGATGCGGAAAGCAGTCGATGGATGCAGTCCGGTAGCGCCAGACAGGGTTTTGAGGCTGATCGGTTCATCGTGAGCGGCGAGGGTATCCAGCAACCGGGCCAACCGGGCAATCACTTGAATCGAAGAAGTCGTTTTGGTTGCCATTTCGAACCCTGAGCGCGGTAACTTATTCATGTATCGTGGAATTGAAAATACTATATTGCATTGCAGCATAAAATTCCAGATTTTTCGTCAGGACTGGGAAAAGTGGCATGAAACCGTATCTCGATTTGCTGCGCCGGGCGCTGACCGAAGGGGTTCGCAAGGATAATCGTA
>CAZDVY010000110.1:0-9088 GCA_964508935.1 uncultured Candidatus Competibacteraceae bacterium
GCAGGTTCAACGCCATGAATAGGATTCCTTTTCCAAAGTCCACTAGACTGTTTCTAGTGGCCAAAAAGTAATCTTATGAGCGCGAGCAAAAGCCGATAACCCAAGCGTTGGATGGGCGTAGTCATAAGTGTTACCCATCTTGTCTCGATTCCACAGGTCTATGTGGCCTCCCCACATGTCTCCTTTCTTTGTGGTGGGAAAATACTTCCAGAACAAAACTATTCCTCGCCTATTGAGCATAAAAGAATAGGCGGCAAGTCCTGGCATCGGCTCTGGCTGAAATGGACGATTGGCTTCCCAAGAGTAAGCCTGCTTCAAGCCCGGCCATTTCGTCTCAAAATCATATGGATTTATGAAATGGTAACTGTGTTCTCCCCCTTCCCTGTGGAATGAACACCTATCGGCACCAAGCTGCTGTAACCGCTTGACGCTTATACCGCTTCTTTCCAGCGCTGTACAAAAACGTATCATACATTGCCCGACTAAACTATCACCAGACTTGTGGCACGGCTTTGGGTCTCTATTCAGCCCGGGTTTGAGAGGATGATTATTCCATAGGGTATCGAAGGGTACAGACGGGGAGAGATTAAGTAGTTTCTTATTTTCTTTAACATTAACGGAGACTGGACGGGCATAAGCCACGCCCGCATTATTTATGAAGTAAGCTATCAACTCAGTGGTCCCACTCTGATTTCCAGCAATC
The DNA here is from genome assembly GCA_964508935.1 of uncultured Candidatus Competibacteraceae bacterium. Classification (GTDB taxonomy): domain Bacteria; phylum Pseudomonadota; class Gammaproteobacteria; order Competibacterales; family Competibacteraceae; genus UBA2383. The sequence goes on from CAZDVY010000110.1 coordinate 704, forward strand.
TGAAAGTAAAGAGAGTTTTTTGACACCACGAGTGTCGAATCTGAAACGACCTCCTGTAAATCATAACGATTGTTGTAAGCTATTTTCGGTTGATTCAGTTGAATGACATTTTGAACAAAGACTATCTTGGAATCTTTAGCACGGACGGTAACTGTATTCAGGTTGAATTGCGGCAGACCGAGAATTCTGGTTTCTCCTTGCGCCATATCGATTTGGTCAACTGGCTTATTGGTTTTTACATCGAAGAACGCTTCCATAAGTGCCTCCAGGGTCACTACATAGTGGAGTCTGAGTACAACACAACCAGAAGGTTTGTCAGGGCATTTATCCAAAGCTAGTTCTGGTATAGCTAGATGTCAACCGACCTCCTCGTGTAGATTTCCCCATCCGGCGATAGCCAACGTTCGCGGCGTAGGGCTGGATCGTCGATTTCATTTAATCTATTGATTTTACAAAGAGATACTTATTCCGCTGGCCCGTTTCACGGCGCGGAGTACAGGAAAATTTACCGGAGGAAATCCACTGGGCGACGCACGACCATTTCGGCCGGGGTCGCCGAGCGGGTTTTCTATGGGTATGGCAAAACCGCGCACCGCCAGTGGTGCGCTTCGATACAGAAACGGCCTTGTGGAACGCCTCAACAAATCCTACATTGAGCTTATCGCTCGCGTTCTGAAATCAATCATGATCGATCTCACTGCTTTCTATGCTTCCACCCAACGCACTAAAACCGGCCTGGCCCTCTCGGGGGGCGGTCTTCGTGCGTCCCTGTTCCATATTGGCGTACTGAGCCGCCTGGCGGAACTGGATCTACTGCGGTACGTCGAGGTGATTTCCACGGTATCCGGCGGCTCCATCATCGGCGCGTATTACTACCTCAAAGTCAAAGAACTGCTGGAAGGCCGGCGCGCCGACCGTTTGCCACCGAGCCAGGCAGCCTATATCCAACTGGTCCAGGAAATAGAGGTTGACTTTCTGCGCGCGGTGCAAAAGAACCTGCGGATGCGCGCCTTTCTGGACCGCCGCAAAAACGCCCGTATGTTCCGCGAAAATTATTCGTCTACCGACCGCATGGCGGAACTCTACACCGAGTATCTCTATGCGCCGGTGCAGGGTACGACCGGCATTTTTCTCAAGGATTTGCCGATCAATCCCGTCGCTTGTCAGGATTCGGCCGACAAGCTTCCCTACAAAATTCCTACCCTGATTCTGAATGCGACTGCCCTGAACACCGGTCACTTATGGCAGTTCACCGGCGCCTTCGTAGGGGAGAACCCCTCCCAGTACAACAGACCGTCCCATCAGATGCCGGTGATGCCCAGACTGTATTTCGACAGCCTGGAACTCACAACGCGGCAGCGTCTCGCCCTGGACAGGCTGACTTTGGGGCAGGCAGTGGCTGCGTCCTGTTGCGTGCCCGGTCTGTATGAACCTCTCTGTCTGGACGGTCTTTATCAATCTGAAACGGGCGAGGACATCGTCATCCGGCTGGTCGATGGCGGCGTTTTCGATAATCAGGGGCTGGTTTCGCTGTTTGCTGAAGACTGTACGCAAATCATGTGCAGCGACGCCTCGGATTTGCTGAAACCGGTGCAAGATCCGTCCACTCGGCTGCTCAATGTCGCCATTCGGACCAACGAAATCATGATGGATCGGATTCGCCATACGATTCTCAATGATCTCTTTACCCGCCTGCCGCATACCCATGCCTTTTTTCACCTGGGTGCTACGGTTGGCTCACAGACATTCCCTGCCGACGCCCCACAACTGCTTTATGCGCTATCGCACATTCGCACCGATCTGGATTCCTTCACCGACCAGGAAGCTTGCACCTTGACGTATTATGGCTATCGGCTGGTCGGTGAGACTTTGCCAAGCCCCGCCGCTGGGTCTGACTGGCGTTTTCTGCAGATTCAGGAGGTGTTACGGGACGAATCCCAACGACAGGCATTGCTGCGGCAGCTTGAAGTCGGCTCCAGGCCGTTTTTTAAAGTGTTCTTTTTGGGAAAACCCATGCCCTATGCCATCGTGTTGGCCGCTTTGACAGTACCGGTTGGCGTTACGGCCTTCGTGCTATCGCTCTTGCCTTGGTGGGTATCGGGTCTGCTGGCCCTGGGTCTGCTCAGCATGGTGGCTTATAGCCAGAATGCCCGGATCAATCAGTACCTCGACCGCGTAGAACGATTACGCCGCGCCAGAAGGCGGCTGGCCAGGGCGATGACGCCGTTGGGCATTCCCACCCTGTTGGGATTGAGCGTTGCGGCGGTCGCCTGGGTCCATCTCAACCTTTTCGACCGGCTGTTCCTGCGCTATGGCCGAATCAGCCATCACGTACACTAAAGAGCGCCATGGCAGAAGGGTACATAATCCGGGGTCGCTGAAGCGGCCGGCAATGTGATCGGGCGCGTCGGCATGATTTATCAAACATGAACCGTCCAGATGGCATCATCTCTCACTGACATTACCCATGTAATCCAGCTTTCGGTCGCTCCGGCGTTTCTGCTGGTGGCGATGGGCACGCTGATCACGATTCTGACGACCCGGCTAGCGCGGATCGTCGACCGCCGGCGTGTGGTGCAGGAGCGGTTAGATTCATTTACTGGCGAAGCGGCGGAACAGGAGCAGGAGATGACGCAATTGCTTCGCCGGGGAAATTTGATCTATTTCGCCATCCTGTTCGCGGTGCTTGGAGCGCTGCTGGTGTGTCTGGTCGTAGGGGGGACGTTTCTGGGGGCGTTGCTGTCCGTCGCATTGTCCAAGCTCGTGGCGGGTTTGTTCGTGTTGGCGATGATTTCCATGGTGACGGCCTGGAGTCTCTTTCTCGGCGAGGTCTCGCTGGCTGTCTGGGCGGGCACGCATAATCGCCGGTAGATCAGCTAACCTCATCCCGACGGGGACGCCTATCGGCGACCGCTTCATCGTCGAGCACGTCGCTCAGGAATGGGAGTGCTTCACCGTGGCAGTGGCTCATCACCCGGCAGGGGTGTGGGCTATCGACGCGCTTCGGCCGATTTGCGCCACCGCAAAGGTCGCCACACTCCGCCCGTGCTGAAACAGCTCCAGCCCCAACGCAGCCACTGGAGCAGCGCCAGCGCCAGCCATAGCGCCCAGGCCAGCATCAATCCCCGATAAATCAGCAATGGCGCGGAAATCACCCCGGCGGTCGGCAATGGCCCGGCCAGCCGGTCCTGATACCAGTTCAACTGCCAGGCGCTGGAACCAGCGCCGGCGACCTGCATCTCTGGCGTTCCCAGCAAGCCTTGCTCGACCGCACTGAGCAGCCCCGCCAGCGCCGCCAGCGTTAACACCGCCAGTGCGATTTGCGTCAGATTGAACGTGATCGCGCTCATTGCTGATTCCGCCAATGCCTTGCGCCGCGCCAGCAGCAACAGCCAGCCAGCGACCAGCAAAATAACCAGGACATGACTCTGACTCAGACCGACTCCCAGCAGGAACCACTGATGCGTTCGCAGCGGTGCACCGCCGAATTGCGCCAGTCCGATAGCTCCGGCCAGAATCACCGCCAGCACCCCCCAGAACAGCACCGCCGGCCCCAACACCGGGCCATGCGCCCACAGCAACCAGCGATCACGGGGCAAATTCAGACTCACCGTTGCGTTAACGCTGGGTCCGCCTAAATCCACCGGCGGCGTTTCATATCGCCCACCGAGGCGTTCTTCACTGCGCCAGGTCAGGACCACCGACTGAACGCCAGGAGCCAGCGGCAAGATCACCCGCTGGCCCTGTTGCTGGAGCGGTTGCACGAGGTCATTGATCCGCACTCCGGTCAGCACCGCGCCCGGCGGCAGCGTAACGGGATGATCTCCACCGCGACTGGCGCGGATGCTCAGGTCCAGCGTCGCCTCGCTTAACCGCTGTCCCGGATTGAGTTGCAAGCGGCTGCGGTCAATCGTGACCGTACCGCCCGGCGCACCTTCCGGGCGCGTGATATTCAACGTCACCGCTTCACCCGGCCAGGGTCGCCATTCCGGCGTCCACTCGCCCAGCGCATTGACCCGCTGCACCAATGGAATGCCGGCGGTTTCCACATGCCACAGCGGGTCGGCGCGCAACCGCCAGATTTCCACCAGACTCCCATGGTCCGCCGCCCGGAGATTCAGCGTCTCGGCGCGGCTCAAGGTCGCGGTCCAGCCGACTTCGGCGCGATCGGGCGGCAGGTTAAGCAAAACTTGCCCATCACGCACCCGAATATCCGGTGTTGTGACCCGCTCGCCAGGCAGTAGTGGAATCTCCACCACGGCTGCCGAATCAGCCTGACTCAATCGCTGCACCTGGGTCGTCACCGACCAGTCTACGTCCAGGATGATTTCGCGCTCGACCTGCACGAAAGGCGGCATCAACCCGGCTTGCAACGAACCGGACGCATCGGAGCGTTGACGGGTCAGTTGTAGTTGCCGGTCGGCGCGACCCTCGACATAGCCTTCCACCCGCCAACCCTCCGTATTGAGTTCCACCCGGCCTGGCGTCATCGGCAGCGGCAGTTGCAGGGTGGCGACGGTGGCGGGCACGGCGGCGACGATGGTCAATTCATGCAAGCCCGCTGGCAGGCGCAGCCATAACTGTTGGACGTCCCGGAACAGCATGGCGGGCTGGCCGTCCAGTTCAATAGCCTGCAGGATCAATCCTTCATCAGGCAGCGGCAGCGGCGCGACGGCGTCGGTCTGGGCGTGCAGCGTCAGGTGCAGGCGCAGCTCGTCGTGAGCGACGTTCAGCGTTAACGCCGCCAGATCGCCGCAGCGCACGCAATCCGGTGGTTTAGCCAGATGGCCGCGCAGGTCATTGAGTAGTTCCGGCGATGGAAATTGCGCTCGAGCGGGCGATGCCATACCCAGCAACAGTACGCTCGTTAACAGGGCCAGCACTGCCGAAGTCGCCGACTTACCCGGTGCATTGGGCTGGTGAGGTTCCGCCGACTGCTTTCCTTCTGGTGGGGGAGAGCAGGGGGGCGGCGGGGTGAGGTGAGGCGACAGGAATACCCGTGCGCCCATCGCCAGCAGCAAAGCCAGTCCAGCCAGCAGCCACAGGCTGGTTCCCCAGGGTGGCAACAGCCACAGGCGCAGGCGTTCATCCATCGCTACCGGGCCGCTCCAGCGCAGGGTCGCCTGTTGCCAGTTCCAGACCGGAACGCCCGGCCCGGTCTGCACCTTGATGTTCGCTGCATATTGTTGTTGAAGACGCTGCGACGGTTTGCTTTTGAGTGGCTGCTCCAGTCCTCCCTGTGATGAACGGCTGTAGTTATAGGCGTTCTGTTTCTCGTCCGGCGCCGGGATCATGGCGGCTAACGGCTCGGTCTCCAAGGCGGTCGGGCTGAGGACGAAAGGCTCCAGTTGGGGATACAGCGCACTACGCACTTGTTGAACAGCAAAGAGTCCGCCGATGACCAGCAGCGCCAGTAACGCCACTCGGCGATAGAACTCGATCCATTGACGGAACCGGCCTGCTGGCAATACCCGCAGCAGGGCGATAGCCGCCAGCACGTTGAGCCAGATATAAAGCGGTGCGTTGGCTTCGTGATAGATCAACAGCATCCCGCACAGCGCGATCAGGCCCCAACCGGCATTCCACAGCTTGGTGAAGGTCAGGGCGATGATCAGCACGATGAATAAATCCAGCAGACTCCAGGAATACAGCCAGGCGTTGCGAGCGTGATCCGGCCCCTGGGCCGCCAACAATCGCCAGCCGGGCGGCAAATTTAATGTGGCGTCCATGCGCTGTGGAGCGATGCGCCAGCCCACGGCAGACAGATCGTCAATCGCCGCCGGTTCCAGCCGGCTGTCAGCGGTCAATTGCAGATTGCTCAATAGCCGCACTTCCACTCCGCTGCCCTCGACGCCCGGCTGCTGAGTGATGAATTGATCTTCCCCGTTGATCGCTACCCGGCCCAGCCGCAAGGCCGGTGCGGCGTTCAGGCGCGTGGCGTCCAGCGAGCCGCTCAGTCGATCCTGCACGGTGTAGCCGTCGCCGGCGAAATCCAGCCACAGCGTGCGGCTCAGGGTCAGGCGCTCCGGAGCGGGTTCGGCGACGCCCCGGGTGCGGGCGATGAAGCGCAGGGTTTCGCCGGGCTGCAACAGATAGGCCGGCCAGGACCGCCAGTTTTCCGGCAGGTGGGTCTGGGTTGGATCGAGCGCTGGCGCGCCTTCAACCTGGACCACTCGCAGCGCGTTATGCGCCTGGAAACTCCAGATTTCCTGGGCAGGCCAGGGCGTTTCGGCGGCGGGCAGATTCAGGGCGTCCAGCGGTCCTCGATGACGGGCGGTCAGGCTGATCGTCCAGGTTCCCGGACGCAACTGCACCCGTAGACGGCCATCGACTTCCAGCCGGGCCGGCAGGGGACTGTTCAGCGCCAGTGGCAAAAATTCCGGCAACAGCGCCGGCCCGAGCAGTTCCTCCCGCGCTTGCCCGGAGACACGCAATTCCAGCCGGGTAGTGACGGTGAACGGAACGCCATCGCTCAACAGCCGGAAGACCTGCACGTCGAGTGCATCCTGCTGGGCGGGCGCAGCGGGCCGCTGGCGCAACCATAAAACCCCGTCCTTTTCCAGGCGAAATACTGACGATGGACGACCGTCGATGGATAAATCGAGCAACGCATTGCCGGGCGGGATGCGGATGGATTCCGGCAACGCACTCCAGAAAAATCGGCCTGTGACGACATGGTCGCCGGGCGGGGCTTTGAGGGTTGGCCGTCCGTCCTGTTCCAGCACAGGGACGGGCTGATCATTGAGCCGCACCTCCTGCGGCCAATAGCGCCGGTCGCCGGGCAAGATCAGCCAGGCTTCGGCGTCGTGATGCGCCCGCTGGGTCCATTCACCGCCCCGGTGGTCCAGCCGCAGTTCCAGTGCTGACGGCCAGATGCACTGACGACGGGTCGTTTGATCGTAATACACCGGACAGCGCCACTGCGGCAGATCGCGCAGCGCCCAATCCAGCCAGGGATGCAAGGGCGTCGGGATCTGCGTCAGTAGAGCGGGTGGGAGCGCCGCGGCTTGGGCGGGGGACAGGACGCGGAATCCCGCCAGGAGCAGCAGCGCCAGGAGCAGGAGAGACAGTCGAAGTCGGGAGGTTTGGGCGCTGCTGCACATGTGATGGCTCTCCTCAACAGGTCACTCAGTAATTCCGTTGTGGTGATGATTCACCGAGAATCGCCTTTCTGAATTTTGGCAAAGTTGCTTGTTGTCCTGCGCTACAATACGGCTAATTCTCAGGTCAGCCGATATCCTTCAATGAACGCTAATTTTTGCTCGGGTCCATTGGTAAACCCTCACCGGTTCGATGATGCCGAAATCGCCGCTATTTATAAAGCCATCGCGCTGCGCCGCGATATTCGCCACTTCCGTCCGGGCCGCGTACCAGAAGCTCAGCTCACCCGGTTGCTGGCGGCAGCTCATCAAGGGCCAAGCGTGGGTTTCATGCAGCCCTGGCGCTTCATCCGCATTACTGATCCGGCTTTGCGGACTGCGATTCATGCCCTGGTCGAGGTAGAGCGCCGCCACACCGCCAAAGCCTTGGGCCAGCGGGAGGATGATTTTATGCGGCTCAAGGTTGAGGGGGTGTTGGAATGCGCGGAGTTGTTGGTGGCGGCGCTGATGGATGGCCGCGAAAAGCATGTGTTTGGGCGGCGCACCCTGCCAGAGATGGATTTGGCTTCGGTGGCCTGCGCCATTCAGAACCTGTGGCTGGCTGCCCGTGCTGAAGGGCTGGGATTGGGTTGGGTATCGCTGTTTGATCCCGTAGCCCTGGCGACATTATTGGCGATGCCGCCTGGCGCCCGGCCGGTTGCGGTGCTGTGTTTAGGACCGGCTGAGCGCTTCTATGAGAAGCCGATGCTGGAATTGGAAGGTTGGGCAGAACGCCAGCCATTGCATACGTTGGTTGCAGAAAATGGTTGGTCGGCCTGAGATGAACCCGAACTTACTGGATACTGGGGCAAAAGCCCTTGTGATTCTGGATGAAAAAAACGCGCACACGACGAGTATCGAAGGCTGTCAATCTGACTCACTGCCCGGTTAACGCCAGTGCCGCCAGGCTGACCTGACGGCTCCCCGATGAATCACGCCCTGCTGATTTCGGTGTTTGTCATCGCCTCGTGCGGGCTGATTTACGAACTGGTCGCCGGCGCGCTGGCCAGCTATCTGCTCGGCGACTCGGTGACCCAGTTTTCCACGATTATCGGAACTTACCTGTTCGCCATGGGCATCGGCTCGTGGCTGTCGCGCTACGTGGTTCGTGGACTGATCGCCCGCTTCATCCAGGTCGAGCTGGCGGTGGGCGTGCTGGGCGGCTTTTCCGCGATGACGCTGTTCCTGATTTTCGCCTGGTCGGGGGCGTTCCGGGTGGCGCTGTATGGCCTGGTGCTGGCGGTCG
>CAZDVY010000111.1:0-9025 GCA_964508935.1 uncultured Candidatus Competibacteraceae bacterium
CCATTCGCTACGGTGCGCCCTTCATCCGCCCGGTGTTCCTGCTGGTCGTGGTGGCGATGGCGGGTCGGTTGCTGATCGCGGGCTGAGTCAGAGAAAATTCCGCAAAATCGTTTGGGTTTCCGCCGCTGAAATCCGAGGCCCCAGGCTCGTGACCAGTTTGGCGGAGGCTAATGAAGCCAAATCCCCGGCGCGCCGGTGTTCCCAACCCTGACCCCGGCCATAGAGAAAAGCCCCGGCGAACATATCGCCAGCGCCGACCGTGTCCACGGCCTGTACCTGAACCGGGTCGATGGCGATCAGCGTTTGACCATCCCAAACCAGCGCGCCTTGAGCGCCCCGCGTTATCACAAACTCCCGGCTAATGGTCTTCAAATACTCAATCGTACTGTTCAGGTCCGCAGCGCCCGCCATACCCCTGGCCTCATCTTCATTGGCGAAGAGCAGATCAATGCCGGAGCCAATCATCTCCAGCAGTCCCGCTTTGAAAAAACGAACCATGTTGGGATCGGACAGGGAAAGGGCGGTTTTGACCCCGGACGCCTCGGCGATGCGTTTGGCCGCAATGCACGCCTGGCGGGCGGTGTCCGAGGTGACCAAATAGCCTTCCATATAAAAGTATTCCGAGTCGCGCAGGGCGCCTTCCACCAGTTCTTTCGTGGACAATCCGCCGCTGATGCCCAGAAAAGTGCAGAGGGTGCGGTCGCTGTCCGGCGTCACCAGCACAACGCAACGGCCGGTATGGCCGGTTTCCTTTTCGGTATGGTGATTCGTGTCCACCCCGCCCTCAAGCAGATCCTTCATGTAGAAATGGCCGAGATCGTCACCCGCCACCTTGCAGGAATAGAAGCTGGCTCCGCCGAACTGGCTGACCGCGATCATCGAATTAGCCGCTGATCCGCCCGAACTGCGCTGATGGGGGTGCGCAGCCAGATGTTCCATCATTCTCAACTGCTGTTTCTCATCGACCAGGGTCATCACGCCCTTGTCGATGCCCAGCGCTTCCAGGTCGGCAGGCTCGACCTCATATTCCATATCCACCAGCGCATTACCGATCCCGTAAACATCATACTTCGCCATTACACCCTCATCATCGAGTGGTTAAAAAATTGATTATACGCACCCGCCGCGCTGTCAACACTGCTCTCACACCGGCGCTTTATCAATGTCGATCTTTACAGTTTTGAACCCATTCCCCACTCAAAATTGACAAACAATCCACCGAAGTCCAACTAAAATTAGCAGGTCATCTTTGGCAAAATCTGAAGGATTGTAGTCATTCAAACTCCTCCCCCTATGAAAGGCTCTCCCTGTCTAACCGATACCCAGCCGATGATCCTGGACATGATCACCAAGGCATGGTCAGGTTGGTTACAGGGCCTTCCCGCTGCTACGATCTTTCAACAACTGCTGGCCGTACTCGTACCGCTCACGGACAGCGACTATGGCTTTATCGGCACCCTTAGCCCCGATATCGATCGGCTTCAGGCTCCTCGATTCAGGGTGCTCGCCAGCAGCATCTATCGGCCAGTCACTACTGGATTCGGCGATGCGGCAACACCGGAGGCACTGGCGCTGCGCGCCCCGATTCCAGTACCGAACACCCTATTCAACCAGAGTCAACCGGTCATCCTTAACGATGCTGCCGATCTGCGGGACTGGGCGCTCGCCGCCGGGCTGCCGCCGTCACAAACCTGCCTGCTGGTCCCTTTCAGTATCGGCGCTGAAACCGCCGGCCTGTTGGGTCTGGCGAATCGACCCGGCGGCTATGATCCGGCCCTGCAACCACTGCTTGAACCTCTTCTGACCGCCTGCGCCAGTCTGACCCAGGCCTTGCGCCTGCAAACCGCGCAACAGCAACTTGAAACCACCCTGTGCGAACAGCAGGCGCGCTATCGGGCCATTCTTGACAGCGCGTTAGAAGCCATCATTACCATCAATGAGCGAGGTGTTATCGAGTCCATCAATCCGGCCACCGAACGGTTGTTCGGCTATTCCACCGCCGAGTTGCTGGGCCGCAACATCAACTGCCTGATGAGCGCAACCTATCGTGACCAGCACGACGCCTATATTCAGGATTATCTGAAAACCGGCTACTCCCGAATCATCGGTTGCAGCCGTGAAATCAGCGGCCTGCGCAAAGACGGCACCGTCTTGCCGCTGGAGCTGACGGTGGGCGAGATTCATGTCAATCATAGCCGGCTGTTCACTGGCGTTCTGCGCGATATCACTGCCCGTAAGGAAGCCATCGCTCGCATGGAGCAAGCCTATGCGGACCTGACGAAAAGCCAGCACGATCTCTTGGCCATTCTCGATCAGTTCCAGGGCGGCATCATGATGGTCGATGCGCAGAACCGGATCGAATTTATGAGCCAGTCCTGCGAAAAGTTGCTGGGATTGCAACGGAACCAAGTGATTGGGCACCTCTGGGACAGCAGTCTGCCTTTCGAGCCGGAAGCGTTGCGGCAACTGCGCCAACAATTGCTCCAACCGACCGTTGCCCGACAACACGTTCGCTTGATCTGGCGCGATCCTGAAGGACGGCGCTTATGGATGGCAGCCGAAGTGCGGGATGATCCCCGTGATCCCCGGCGACGCATCTTCTATCTCCACGACCAGACCGAATTGCACAGTTTGCGTAATCAACTGGAGCAGGTTCGCTATGGCGAGATGATCGGCGACAGTCCAAGGATGCGGGAACTGTATGAGGTGTTACAGCGAATCGCGCAAAGCGAATGCACGGTGCTGATCGAAGGCGAGACCGGAGCCGGCAAGGAACTGGCCGCGCACGCCCTTCATGCCTGGAGTCTGCGCCGCGACGGGCCGTTCGTCGCCATCAACTGCGCCTGCATCAGCGAGACCCTGCTCAGCAGTCAACTCTTTGGGCATCGCCGAGGAGCATTCACCGGTGCTACCGCCGATCAGCAGGGCCTGTTCGAGGCCGCCAATCACGGTACTCTGTTTCTCGACGAAATCGGCGATATCCCGCCCAACGTGCAGGCTAGCTTGCTGCGCGTTCTGGAAGCGCGAGAAATTACCCGGATGGGCGATACCCGGGCGCGCCCGGTCAACGTGCGGGTATTGACAGCGACGCATAAGAACCTGGCGACCGAAGTCTCCCTGGGACGATTTCGCCAGGACTTGTTCTATCGTCTGCGCGTGGCATGGGTGCGAGTACCGTCGCTGCGCGAGCGTCGTGAAGACATTCCAACGCTCATTGATGTCTTTCTGAAGCAGAACCGAATTCGCCCTCATCAAGCGCCCGAATTCAGCACGGCGGCCATGCAATGCCTCATGGATTATGACTGGCCGGGCAACGTGCGCGAACTCAAGAACATCATTGACTATGTGCTGATTCACTGTGATGAGCCGGTAATCCAGCCGCACCACCTGCCGGTTGAACTTCACTCATCGCGATCCACCACGACAATGGTCGCCACGCCTTCCCAGTCCGAACCTGACCGACGAACGCAGTTGTTGGCGGTCCTTCAGCAGGCGCAGGGCAACCGACGGCAAGCAGCGCAATTGCTGGGAGTCAGCCGCTCAACCCTGTATCGCTGGTTGGAAGAAATGAATATGTCCCACAAGTGTCCTTAGACAAGACAGATTGCGGGACATAATAAGGACATTTCGGGACATTGATCTATTATCTTCTTCCATTTATTTTTTAAAATATGATTAATAATCAATTTATTAAATAAAAAATTTTACAATTGGCATTAACCTTGCGGTACATCGCTTCCAACCCCCCATCACTGGAGAAATACAGTAATGAATACGAATAAAGTATCGCGCTATTCCTGGAATGTCACCTTGGCCCTGACCTTGACCTTGGGTAGCAGCGCGCTCTTCGCGAAGGGTCCCGGCACCCAGTCGGCTCAGGATCAGGCGAAAGCAGAGTATCATTGCTCATCCACTGCTGAAGCGGCGGGGGCCACGGCCAAGTCGCCCAATGGGAATTCACCTTACTCCTGCGTACCTGTGGCTTCGGCCCATACGACCATCTTGCCGGGCGCTACCACCGCCAAGACGCCCGGTAAGCCAGATGGCAACCTGCTAATAACCCGCGAATCCACCCACCGCAGCATGGAAAGCGGTCGCTGCACCGCAGAGTGCTGAAAAATCCCCCCTCCGCGATCCGGTCACGGCAGCCCTGCTCGGTCAGAAACCTCTGGGCCGCCGCTGTTTAATTGATCAAGTCCGCCGTCACATCCCACACCACCACGCAGTTGCGGCCCGCCTGTTTGGCCTGATAGAGCATCTGGTCAGCGCTGTCCAGCAGTTGCTCCAGACCTATGGGATAGCCGTCGCTGATCGCCGCGACGCCGAGGCTGAGGGTCACGGATACCGAACCCTGCGCGGTAGGTACGACCACTCGTGCAATCGCCGCCCGCAGACGCTCCGCCGAGGCATGCGCCGTTGCCGTATCGGTTTCCGGCAACACCATCACAAATTCTTCACCGCCATACCGACCCAGAATGTCCACCTGCCGCAAATTGCGCTGAAGGGTCTCCGCCACCGCCTGCAACACTTGATCGCCGACCAAATGACCATGCTGGTCATTGATCATCTTGAAGTAGTCGATATCCGCCATGATCAGGGCCAGAGGACGATGATAGCGGCGGAAGCGCTCGTATTCCTGCTGGGCCAGCGCAAAAAACCGGCGACGGGTGAGCAGGCCGGTCAGGGAGTCCAACGTGGACAGCCGGCGCAACTCTTCCTCCATCTGCTTGCGATCCGTGATGTCATGGACCGTGACAATAAAACGTTCCTCGCCGCCAAGGACAATAAAGCGGATATTGACCTCAACCCAGAACAGGCGACCGGACTTCTTCTTGGCGATCCACTCAAAGGTTTGCGGACCTTCCTCTCTAGCCTTGCGCAACCTTTCTGCAGCAGCAGCCTGGGAATAAGGTTCCTTGCCCAGGCTAAGTTGGCCGACCTCCAGTTGCAGGACCTCTTCGCGGCGGTAACCATACATTTCGCACATCCGGCAATTGACATCGATGATCCGACCAGTACGGGCGTCATCGACAAAAACCGCATCGTTTACCGAGTCCAATACCGCGTTGATATATTCATGACTTGTTTGGAGAGCATTCTCCATCTGCTTGCGCCCGGAAACGTCGGTAAGCATCGCGAAGGAACCGACGAACTGGCCGTCCTCATCCTGTAGCGCTGTCGCTGAGACGATAGCCCATAACACCCCGCCATCCTTGCAGCGGAAGCGCCGTTCGTAGACCGCGCTCTCGCCTCGCATCCTTCGGGCCATTTCCGCGCGGTGATCGTCCAGGTCTTCAGCGAACAGGAAGATCTCGACTTGCTGGCCGAGCATCTCTTCCTGCGCATAACCCAGCAGATCGACCATGCGGCGATTAGCGAAGGTTATGCGGTATTGTCGATCCATCACCCAGATCCCTTCGGCGGCGGTTTCCACAATACGGCGGTACTGTTCCTCGCTGTGCGCCAGGGCCTCGGTTGCTTCCTGCACCCGGCGCTGAGCGCGCACGCCCTGAATCAAGTGGGTACAGGTGGTCGTCAACGGTTCCAGGAAGGCCACCAGTTCCGGGGTGTAGCCGCCGGGCCGGTTAGCGATGCCGGCCACCCCGATCAGTTCCTTGCCCAGAAACAGCGGAATGCCCAAGTAGCTGTCCAGGGGTGGATAGCCCTTGGACAGACCTTGATAACGGGGGTCGCGGGGGATGTGATTGGCGATCACCACCCGGCGTTCGAGCACTGGAACGCCGGCCAGGTTATTCAAGTTGCGAAATTCCCGCTGGCAGGCGACCAGTTGCTGACAGGGGTGGCGAGAGTCTTCATCCCGGGCAATATCAGATAACGCCAGACTCCGTTTGTACGGCGTGCCATCCGGTTCGTAGAGAACTTCATCGAGAAAACCGTATTGACTGTCGGTGACGCTCACCAGAATGTTCAATAATTCCCGAAAGATCCGGGGCGTCTCGTCATGCAGGATGAACAGGCTCTGCGCCTGACGAATCGCCGCCAGGAGATCCGTTTGCCGTTGCAGCGATTGTTCGATGCGGTGGCGCTCGGTGATGTCGACGCCAAAGACAGCGATCCGCCGGACTTCGCCGGTTGCGTCGCGAATCGGCTGCAAGCATTGGCAAAGCCAATACTCGCCCCGCTGATCCTCGAAATGAACCGGCTGGCCGGTGCGCAGCACCTGGGCGACATAGGCCTTCCGTCGCACCGCCACTTCGGGGGGCAGCAGATCGTAAGCGCACCGACCGATCAAGGCTGCGCTGTCATAACCCAGGCGCTGCCCAAAGACCGGGTTCGCCACGATAATGACACCCTGTTCATCCATCAACATCGTCGAGATCGGGCTGGCGGCGAGGATCGCAGCCAGATGCGCTTCGCTTTCGCGGAGTGTTTCCTCGGAGCGACGCAATGTCGCCACCGTCCGTCGCCCATTCCATAACAGCCACAGCAGAAAGCCCACACCGACGAGGCCGATGATCCACAAGACATCATGATGAAAAATCGTGTGGTCAGCCGGCATGATTGGCGTCTCCCTACTCTCATCAGCGAAAAAACGGCAATATCTTCTGTAATACAGTTACCAGCAGTATAAATCCGGGTGAAGCCACAATTCGATAGGTACGAAAATAATCCTCTTCCTACAATTCCCTTTGAAACGCCCTCCTGCCTGACTATCCTACCCAATCAGCCAGTTAAAAAGCTTGCTCCCATCCACTCGTCGAAGGAAATTGCCAGCCATGTCTCATTCTCCCGCCAGCATTGGCGTTTTGACCAGCGGCGGCGACGCCCAGGGGATGAACGCCGCCGTCCGCGCTGTGGTGCGCACTGCCCTGCATGAAGGCGCTGCCGTTTACGCCATTTATGAAGGTTATCAAGGCATGGTGGACGGCGGCGACCGCGTTCGTTCCCTGTCTTGGGACGATGTGGGCAGCATCCTGCATCGAGGCGGCACGGTCATCGGCACGGCCCGTTGCCCCGCGTTCCGCGAGCGGGACGGCCGCCGCCGCGCCGCCCGCAATCTGCTCCAGTGTGGCATCGACCGACTGGTCATCATCGGCGGCGACGGCAGTCTGACTGGCGCCAACCTGTTCCGTCAGGAATGGCCGGAACTGCTGGCGGAACTGGTTCAAGCCGGCGAAATCGACGAAGCGACCGCCCGCGCCCACCCGGCTCTGATGATCGTGGGCCTGGTCGGCTCCATCGATAACGACATGGTCGGCACCGACATGACCATCGGCGCCGATTCCGCTCTCCACCGGATCACCGAGGCTATCGACGCCCTGACCAGCACGGCTTCCAGCCACCAGCGTAGTTTCGTGGTCGAGGTCATGGGTCGGCACTGTGGCTACCTGGCGCTGACCAGCGCCATCGCCGGCGGCACCGACTACGTTCTTATCCCCGAATATCCCCCGGCGGAAGGCTGGGAAAACCGCATGTGCGAGATGTTGCGCAATGGCCGGGCGGCAGGTCGCCGCGACAGTATCGTGGTGGTGGCCGAAGGTGCGACCGATCGGGCCGGCAATCGCATCAGTGGTGACTATGTCCGCCAAGTCCTGGAAGAAAGACTTGGCGAAGATACCCGGGTGACTATTCTTGGCCATGTCCAGCGCGGCGGTACGCCTAGCGCCTATGACCGCTGGATGAGCACCCTGGTCGGCCATGCCGCCGTCCAGGAGTTGCTGGCGGCCACGTCGGACAGTGAGCCACAACTGATCGGCGTTCGTTACAACCGAGTCCGGCGGTTACCCTTGATGCAGTGCGTCGAGCAGACCCGAGCGGTGGCCCAAACCATTGCCGAAAAGGATTACGTCAAGGCCACGGAACTGCGCGGCAGCAGCTTTACCGAGATGACCAAAACCTTCAGGGCCATGGCCGAAGCGCTGCCCAGCGTGACGCCTCCGGTTCGTCCGCGCCGGATCGCGGTGTTGCATGGCGGCGGCCTGGCGCCGGGTATGAATACGGCCGCTCGGGCCGCCGTGCGTCTGGGTCGCGATCGCGGCCATGTCATGTTGGGGGTACGTGGCAGCTTTGCCGGACTGGTCGATGGGCGAATCAAGGAACTCACCTGGGGTGATGTCGAAGGCTGGACCGCGCTGGGCGGCGCCGAGCTGGGCGCCAGCCGGCAAATGCCGACCACCGAACAACTCTACGCCGTGGCCCGCTCGCTGGAAACACACGGCATCGACGCTTTGCTGGTCATCGGTGGCTGGAAAGCCTATCAGGCATTACACCGGCTGAATAGCGAGCGGGAGCGCTATCCAGCCTTCAAGATCCCGATGGTTTGCTTGCCCGCCACCATCGACAACAATTTGCCCGGCTCGGATTTGAGCATCGGCGCCGACACCGCGCTTAACGTCATCGTCGAAGCGCTTGACCGCATCAAGCAATCAGCGATGGCGGCGCGTCGCTGTTTCGTAGTCGAGGTGATGGGTCGACATTGCGGTTATCTGGCGATGATGAGCGGCCTGGCGAGTGGCGCCGAACGGATTTACCTGCCCGAGGAAGGCATCACCCTCAAGGATTTGCAAGCTGATGTGGAGCGCATGGTCGAGAGTTTTCGCGGCGGGCGGCGGCTGTATCTGACGATCCGCAACGAATACGCCAATGCGCAGTACACCACTGACTTCCTGGCCCGGTTGTTTGAAGAGGAAGGCCATCATTTGTTCGATGTACGCCAGGCGGTGCTGGGCCATATTCAGCAGGGCGGCAACCCCTCGCCGTTTGACCGCATCCTGGCCACCCGGCTGGCCGCCCATGGCATCGATTTTCTCACGGGGGAAATGGAGCGTGGTTCAGCGGCGGGCGTCTTTGCCGGCCTGACCGAAGGCAAGTTGACCAACTTCCCGATCAAGCGGATGCCGGATATGGTCGATATCGCCAACCGGCGGCCGCTGGAACAGTGGTGGCTGGATTTGCGCTCGGTCATGCAGGCCATGGCGCAACCGTAATCCTATCCAGGCTTTAGTCGGAACCCTTATCCAGCGCCAGCCCGTTCCCGGTTCAGCGCCAACAGCCGCCGAAGCAG
>CAZDVY010000112.1:0-1819 GCA_964508935.1 uncultured Candidatus Competibacteraceae bacterium
CTGCTGACCAAGCGCGAATTGCGCCCGGCCAAGAAGCACGGCGACATCCCGCTCTGAACCGGCTCTCTGGAACCGGCGTGCGCCGGTTCCCTTGGCAAGCTACACGGAAAAGCTATCGATGAAGAACTACACCACGTTCGACGCCATCGGCGACATGTTCGTGATCTATGGCATCGTCATCATCATTTCGATGCTGGTCGCGCTGGTCATTCGCGGGATTGTCTGGGTGCTGTCGCGGCAGGCGGTGCAAGCGGAAGCCAAAGCGCTGCTCAAGCCGGTTCCCGCCGCTGTCCCGCCCGCCATCGCCGGCATTCCCCAGGAACACCTGGCGGTGATCGCCGCTGCGGTCGCCGCCATGATGGGTGCGCACCGTATCGTGCGGATTGACGCGCCCGGGCGCGGCTATTCCTGGACCGCCGAAGCCCGCACCGTGCATCACACCTCCCATGCTCCGCGTGTGCCGCATTGAAGCATTCACCCCGAAGCCTGAACTTCCTCACTTTCCCCACCTTTACGAGAGAACCCCATGGAGAAGAAATTTCGCATCACTGTCGAAGGCAAGCAGTACATTGTCGCCGTTGAAGATATCTCGACGGACAGCGCCCAAACCTTGTATCCCGATCCGGGCAGTATGAGCGTGGTGCCGCAGGCGGCGCCGGCGCCCACGGCGCCGGCGCCAGCAACCGCCGCCACCGCCGCCCCCTCTCCGGCAGCGTCTGCAGGTCCTGGCGATGAAGTCGCGCCCCTGGGTGGTGTGGTGCAAACGGTGCATGTCAGCGTCGGCCAGGCGGTCAACGAGGGCGACAAGCTGGTATCCCTGGAGGCCATGAAGATGGTCACGCACGTTGTCGCCCGGCGCGGCGGCAAAATCATCAGCATCGCGGTCAAGCCAGGCGATCCCGTCGATGCCGGGCAGGCGCTGCTGACCATCGGCTGAACCTGGGAGCATTCCGTTATGGAATCCCTGAACTTTCTCGACTTATTCCAGGGGATCAACACCCTGGTTGACGGGTTCGTCAATGACCCGAAGATCGCCTTGGGCCGGGTTTTTCTGATGGCACTGGGATTATTGCTGTTCTATCTGGGACGCAAGGGCGTTCTGGAGGCACTGCTGATGATCCCGATGGGCCTGGGCATGGCGACGGTCAATGCGGGCGTGATGTTCTTCTCCGCTTACGATCCGGCGACTGGAATGAGCATCGCCGCTGGCCAGGCGCAGCAACTGCCGGGCACCCTGTTCATCGCGCCGCTGGCCCTGGACACCAACGCCCTGATGAACATTCTGCAAATCAACTGGTTGCAGCCGATCTACACCTTCATGTTCAGCAATGGTCTGATCGCCTGCTTTGTGTTCATGGGCATTGGCACCCTGCTGGATGTGGGTTTCGTCATGGCCCGGCCGTTTCAGAGCATGATCATCGCGCTGTTTGCCGAGTTGGGGACGGTCATCATCTTTCCGCTGGCGGTCGCCATGGGATTGAATCCAGGGCAGGCGGCATCGGTGGCGACCATCGGCGGCGCGGATGGCCCAATGGTGCTGTTCACCTCGCTGATGCTGGCCAAGGATCTGTTCGTGCCCATCACGGTGGTGGCCTACCTGTATCTGGGGCTGGCTTACGGCGGCTTTCCGTATCTGATCAAGCTGATGATCCCGGAAAAACTGCGCGCCCTGCCGATGCCGATGGAGAAGACCCGGACGATCACCTCGAATGAGAAACTGGTGTTTGCCGTGATCGCCTGCGTGCTGCTCAGCCTGCTGTTCCCGGTCGCCTCGCCGCTGCTCCTGTCGCTGTTCCTGGGCGTGGTCATTCGCGAAAGC
>CAZDVY010000112.1:1919-8678 GCA_964508935.1 uncultured Candidatus Competibacteraceae bacterium
ACCCTGATTGCCTTCCTGCTGCCCATGATGCAGAAAGGCTGATTCCCACCAGCCTCCCGCCCTTGCTTCCCCCTCTCCCTCGTCGCGGGGAGAGGGGACTTGCGCGCTAACACCACACCGCCGGGTAGCCAATCTGGTCCCGGCCATCATTCGAGCGATCCGCTACGAACGGCCAAAAGCCTCCCGCAGCAGTTGCTCCATGATTTCGCCCCAGCGTTGCCGGGGGCGCTGCTGCCAAAAGCGAGCGTCGGGCCGGCAATCAAACTTCTGTTTGTAAACCGCCAGCGCCATGACCAGCAACGCCAGGACAAACGCCCATCCCGCATTCTGGAAACCGGCAAACGGCAGCGCCACCCACGTCAGAAAACCGAGGCCCGCGATCCAGCCCCAGGGAATAGACAGGCAATAATCGATCTCAACCTGGCGACCCTCACGACGGATGTGGATCTGTATCGGCCAGTCGTCCTGCAACAAATAAGCCCGGCGCCGCAGTTCCCATTCATTCTCGCGTTCGGCAACGATGCGGAATTCCTTGAGCAGTAATGCATTGCGAAATTTTTTAAGTTGTGCATCGTTGCCCTGCACGGTGGCCCGCGTCATTCGTCCTAAATGATGAATCGTTAATTCAGAAGGCATCAGCGTGGCTTAATCTGTAGTAATGACAACTTTACCCGTCGATTTACGGGTCACCACTTGATTCAGCGCCTCGACCGCCTGCTCCAGCGGATAAGTCGCCGAAATATGGGGCTTGATCGCGCCATCCAGGTACCAGTGAATCAGTGTCCGGAAACTCTCGGTCATCACCTGAGGATGCAATTCTGCATAAGCCGGCCAATTGACGCCGATCACGTCCACATTTTTGACCAGCAAATGATTCGCAGGAATCTGCGGCACGGTGCCGCCGGCAAAACCGATGACTAAAATCCGTCCTTCAAAAGCCATGCTGCGCAGCGAAGCCGTAAACAGATCACCGCCGACCGGGTCGTAGACCACGTCCGCGCCGCGCCCACCCGTCAGTTCCTTGATCCGCGTCCGCACATCCTCGCGGCTCGTATCGATCAGATGATCCGCGCCGTGTTCGCGGGCCACCTCCAGCTTTTCAGAACCGCTAGCAGTCGCAATCACCGTCGCGCCCAACTGTTTACCAATCGCCACTGCGGTCAAGCCCACGCCGCCGGATGCGCCATGCACCGCCAGCGTCTCGCCGGCCCGCAATCGCGCCCGATGCCACAAGGCGACGTGTGAAGTGCCGAACACCACCGGAAAAGCTGCCCCATGTTCCCAGGACATCGCTGCCGGCATGGGCACACAACGGTTGATGTCCACAACCACCTGTTCAGCATAGCCGCCGTGCGGCGTCATGGCGATCACCCGATCCCCGACCGCGATTTTTTCTACGCCAGCGCCCAGTTCCAGCACCTCGCCGGACACTTCAAAGCCGGGACTGAAGGGGGGTTGCGGCTGCTTTTGATACTGGCCACGGGTGATCAGGCTGTCGGCGAAATTGACTCCACAGGCCCGGACCCGGATGCGCACCTGGCCAGGACCAGGGTGCGGCTCTGGAACCTCGTTCAACCGTAGGGCCGCAGGGCCGGTGAGTTCATAACAGACGATGGCCTTCATTGGATAACTTCTCCATCGTTATTCAGAAAAAAGCCTTCTCTATCCCGAAGGATGAGAAGGGAATTTTGCATATTCCCCTCCCTGGATAAGGAGGGGTGGCGCAAAGCGCCGGGGTGGTTTGATCGAGCGCTGACTACTCGCCGATGATCTTGCGGACCACGTCGGTCATGGAAATCACGCCGACCGGCTGATCCTTTTCGGTCACCACCAAACGATGCATCCGCCGTCCGGTCATCAGGCTGACCGCCTCGCTCAACAGCATATTGGCGTCACAGGTTGCACAACCCGGAGTCATGATCTCCTTAGCTCGCAGCGCCCGCGCCTGATCCGACGTCCGGCCCTGCCGCGCCAGCACCATGTCGGTTTGCGACACCACGCCGATGGCCTTGCCCTGCTCATCCATGACTACCACCGCATGAATCTCCTTGTTCACCATGATCTTGGCCACCGTGCCGACCGTATCGTCGGGCGTGCAGGAAATGATGCCGCGATGCATCAGATCCCGGACCTTCGTGCCATCGTCGGTAATGGTGAGCGCCTCCGCTTCGCCGATGCCCGGCAGCGGCGTGGACATCGGATAAGGTTGCGGCGTGGTGTGGACATCGCCCTTGGGCAAGGTCGGATGGATAACCGCCACCGGCGGCTTGCCGCTGGCCCCTTGACCAAACCCGGTGGCGCCCACCAGCACGGACATGTTGCCGTGCGGGTGTTTGTTGTCGTGCATCAGTTGATGGGCAACCGGGATTTCGTCATAGGTGAACGCCCGCGACATGCAGGGATCGAGCAACCCGCGCAGCGCCAGTTCATTCATTTGGTTGGACTGTTCAGTATTGGCGAAATGCGAGCCTTGCAACCGCTTCTGGCGCATCCACAGGTAGCGCAGATCGACCGTCGCGTTATAACCAGTCGTCCCCGCGCAAACGACGACCATGCCGCCGGTGTCGCAGACGAAAATCGAGGTGGGAATCGTGGTTTCGCCAGGATGTTCAAACACGATATTCGGGGCGCGCTTCTCGCCCAGCACTTCCCAGATCTTCGCGCCGAATGCCCGCACGCCCTTCATCCACTTGGCGTAGCCAACATTGTCTTTCCAGTGCGGCAACATGCCCCAGTGGTCGAACTCATTGCGGTTGATGCAGCCTTTCGCGCCCAGCTTCATGCAATAGTCGAACTTGTCCTCGCCCGACACCATGGCCACCGAGGTGGCGCCGGCGGCTTTGGCAATCTGGATGGCCATCGAACCCAGTCCGCCCGCCCCGCCCCAAATCAACGCGACGTCGCCCTTCTTGATCGCATTCGCCCCCCAGCCGTGCAGCATTCGCCAGGCAGTCGCCGCCACCAGCGTGTAGGACGCGGCTTCTTCCCAATTCATGTGCTTGGGCTTGGGCATACACTGCTGGCCTTGCACCTTGGTGAACTGGGCGAAACTGCCCCAGTTGGTCTCATAACCCCAGATGCGGAAGGTGGGCGAATACATGGGATCGCCGCCGCTCTTGACCCATTCGCAGTGACGGCTGTATTGGCCGCAATGCATGACCACTTCATCGCCCACCTTGACGTTGGTCACATCCTTGCCGACCTTGTAGACGATGCCGGAAGCGTCGCTGCCGCCGATATGAAAATCTTCCGGCTCGCCGGCCTTGTTACGTGCGCCAATCACGTTGACCGGAATGCCCAGTCCCGCCCAGACGTTGTTGTAGTTGATGCCGGCGGCCATCACATAGACCAGCACTTCGTCATCGGCAATCGGCGGGGTATTGACTACCTCCTTCTGAAACGCCTCCATCGGCTTACCAAAACGTTCAGCACGAATCAGCCAGGCATGCATTTTCTTGGGAATCACGCCCAGCGGGGGCATTTCACCGAGGTTGTAGAGTTCTTTAGCCATTTTGTTACACTCCTCTCTGTTGAGATTATTTGTTGGGGGATTAGCGATTCATGAGGATGCGGGTGCGAAGGACCTCGTAGGCGGCGATGGGCGAACAGCGCGGCGCTTGCGCCAATTCTGCAAACAGCGCGTCTTCGCCGCCCAACCGGTTGATACCGTACCGGCCAAACTCCTC
This sequence comes from uncultured Candidatus Competibacteraceae bacterium, assembly GCA_964508935.1. Lineage (GTDB taxonomy): Bacteria > Pseudomonadota > Gammaproteobacteria > Competibacterales > Competibacteraceae > UBA2383. The sequence goes on from CAZDVY010000112.1 coordinate 5,606, forward strand.
GCGCAGATGCTTGACCAGCCATTCGGCCTGACAGCGCTGGCGGCGGGCGGTGAACTGGCCGCGCTCCAGCAGCCAGTTCCGGTGCCGGTCCAGAGCATCGGCCAGCGCCTCAATCCCGCTGCCCAGCGCGGCGCTGGCGGACAACGCGGGGGCCTGCCAGCCGTCAACGTCGGTGCGCCGGCCCAGCGTCGTTTTCAGCTCCGACAGAGTCTTGCGCGCCGCCAGGCCGATATCTTCCTTGTTGACGACGATGACATGCGGGATTTCCATGATGCCGGCCTTGAGGAACTGAATGCTGTCGCCGGAAGCGGGCTGAGCGACGAAGCAAGTGGTGTCGGTCATCTTGGAAACGTCGATTTCCTTCTGCCCGACGCCGACGGTTTCCACCAGCACGATGTCGAACGCCGCCAGCATCGCCAGACTCATCGGCCAGACTTCGGCGCTGAGTCCGCCGAATTCACCGCGACAAGCTAAAGAACGGATGAACACCTCGCGGTCAGCGCCGCTGGCGTGCATTCGCAGCCGGTCGCCGAGCAACGCGCCACCGCTGATCGGGCTGGACGGATCGACCGCCAGAATCGCGACTTTCAATCCGCGCTGCCGCCAAACTTGAATCAGCGCGGCGGTCAGCGAGGATTTACCTGCGCCGGGCGGGCCGGTAATGCCGATCAGATGCCCACCCGCGTCCTGTTTCTCCGCCGGCAGCGCATCCAGAAACGCGGCAGCGCATTGTCGGGCGGCAGGCCGACGGTCATCCAGCAGGTTCAGCGCCTGGGCCAGCGCCAGCCGCTCACGGCGACTGACCGCCTGGGCCAGCGCGGCGGGTTCAGGCAGCGCCGGGATCATGCCACCGTAACCGGTTGCAGATCGTGGCTTTTACGAATCAGGTTGAGAATGTCCACCATGATCCCGTTCATGTCGATGTCCTTCGGGGTATAAACCGCCGAGATGCCACGCGCTTTCAGCAACTGGGCGTCGCTCTCCGGGATGATGCCGCCGATGACCACCGGCAGGTTCTTCAAGCCCACCTGAGCCAGTTGATTGAACACATCCTCGACCATTTCCACATGACTGCCGGACAACACCGACAGGCCGATCAGATGCACACCTTCCTCCAGCGCCGCCTTGGCGATCTGTTCCGGGGTCAGGCGGATGCCCTCGTAGACGATTTCGAAACCAACATCGCGGCCCTTCACAGCAATCTGTTCCGCGCCATTGCTGTGCCCGTCCAGCCCCGGCTTGCCAATCAGCAGGCGCAAGGGCCGGCCCAGCTCATTGCCGGTCTTGACCACTTCGGCGCGGATCGCGACAGCTTTGACGCCCCGGCTGTCGTCATTGGCGGGAATGTCGATGCCGGTCGGGGCGCGGTATTCGCCGAAAATGTCGCGCAGGGTTTGCGACCATTCGCCGGTGGTCACGCCAGCGTGAGCGCAGAGAATCGACGCCGGCATGATGTTCGCGCCGCTGCGCGCCGTTTCGGCCAGATTGGCCAGCGCCGCCTTGACTTCCGCGTTATTGCGCTGCGCGCGGAAGGTGTTGAGCCGCTCGATCTGCTCACGTTCAGCGCGGGGATCAACCTTCATAATGCCGCTGTCTACGCCGCCGGTCAGCGGCGATTCTTCAGTTTCCCGGTAGCAGTTCAGGCCGACGATCTTGAGGTCGCCGCGCTCAATCGCCCGCATCCGCTCGGTATGGCTGGTCACCAGTTGCCGCTTGACATAACCGGACTCAATCGCCTGCACCATGCCGCCCTGTTCCTGCACCCGGGCCATTTCCGCCGTTGCGCCATCCACCAGCGCCTTGACCTTGGCGGCGATCACCGGCGAGCCGTCGAAAATGTCGCCGTATTCCAGCAGATCGGTTTCAAACGCCAGCACCTGCTGCATGCGCAGCGCCCATTGCTGATCCCACGGGCGCGGCAGGCCGAGCGCCTCATTCCAAGCCGGAAGCTGAATGGCGCGGGCGCGGGCTTTCTTCGACAGGCTGACGCCGAGCATTTCCAGCACGATGCGCTGCACGTTGTTTTCCGGCTGCGCTTCGGTCAAACCCAGGGAATTGACCTGCACGCCATAGCGGAAACGGCGCATTTCCTCGCTCTGCGCGCCATAGCGTTCCTGGGCCAGTTGATCCCACATCTCGCCGAACGCCCGCATCTTGCAGGTTTCCTCGACGAAGCGGATGCCGGCGTTGACGAAGAAGGAAATCCGCCCGACCACCTGCTCAAAACCTTCCGCGCCGATCTGCCCGGAATCGCGCACCGCATCGAGAATGGCAATCGCGGTAGACAGCGCATAGGCCAATTCCTGGGTCGGCGTCGCGCCAGCCTCTTGCAGGTGATAGCTGCAAATGTTGGTCGGATTCCACTTGGGAATGTTTTTGACCGTGTAGGCGATGATGTCGGTGATCAGCCGCACCGAGGGCTGGGGCGGGAAGATATAGGTGCCGCGCGACAGGTATTCCTTAAGGATGTCGTTCTGGGTGGTGCCTTGCAGTTGCGCCGGCGACGCGCCTTGCCGCTCGGCGACTGCAACGTACAGCGCCAGCAGCCAGGCGGCAGTGGCGTTGATGGTCATCGAGGTGTTCATCTGACCGAGCGGGATTTGGTCGAACAGCGCCTCCATGTCGCCGATGTTGCCGATGGGCACGCCGACCTTGCCGACTTCGCCGCGCGCCAGCGGATGATCGGAGTCGTAGCCGGTCTGCGTCGGCAGGTCGAAAGCGACGGACAGGCCGGTTTGGCCTTTGCTGAGGTTGGTGCGATACAGTTCGTTGGAAGCCTTGGCGGAAGAGTGGCCGGAATAGGTCCGCATCAGCCAGGGTTTGTCACGTTTTACGGGGGTGGTCATGGTTATAAAAGCCTCGTTGGTGGAGAACAACAGGGGATCATTCGTTTTGAGCTTAAACACATTATTTTCTGTTTTCGATCACTGATTGCCAGACTGATTAAATCTTACTGCTGAGATTGATTAAATCATCCAAGTCTTTTGGTCTGCCGCTTGCTCGCTTGTTCTCTTTTAACTCATTAATTCCTATAAAATTCATGAAGACTTGATCGTGTTGAATAATCATCCTA
>CAZDVY010000113.1:0-1216 GCA_964508935.1 uncultured Candidatus Competibacteraceae bacterium
TCATAGCTGTCTTCAATAGTGTTGCTCTCAGATGAAATCTGATCGATTTCTTTAAGCACAGCCAGTTAACCCACTGATAATAAATGGTAGAACTAATGGTTGAAAATAATCACTGGATCGAAGCAATACACAACGGCTGAACCAGTAATAGACGGGAAGAATTGACGACCGGTTTCTCAGAATGGACCGGCCTAAGGTAGTATCTCGTCCTAAAACGGGAGTGACCGTTGGAGACCCGTCAGGATCGCGGAAAGGAGTGACCACGAATATCCATTTCCAAAATCTCAGAGATTTGATTTTTCTCATTCAACATCAATAAGCGAGGCTTCCAGGATTCTGGAATAGGTTCGTCAATTTCGACATAAGTCATGATAATGACAATATCGCCTACGCTAACCAGTCGAGCACCTCCGCCATTGAGTTCAATAGCGCCGCTACCAGGTTCACTTTCAATGGCATACGTCTCCCATCGTTGTCCATTGTTGAGGTTAACAACAGACACTTTTTCAAAGGGCAAAATATTTGCTTCTTTCAACAGATGCCCATCAATAGAGATGGACCCGATATAATTGAGGTTAGCGCCTGTCACAACCGCCCGATGAATTTTTGAATTCAAAAAAACACGTTTCATAGCAAACTCCAATGTAATCTTCAAAGTCAAAAGGCCCAACGTGGATCCCAAATTGAGCGGTGAGAAAAAGAGACTGGCCACATGAAGAACGATGAAATAGAAAATGATTTTTTAATCGATTTTCTGCTAGGTCAGTCATTTCAACACAGACGCATTCAGCGCCAGTCCGTTACCCGAAACGATCTCCTTCCTCACTGCTAAAATCTGTCGTCATCATGCTATCGATGTCAATCTGCGCAAAAGCGCTTTGGTAGGCTTCCGCAGTTGTCCGATCATTTCCGTCAATGGATTGAATAGTCAATAGATCAGGATGCATTTCCACCAGCCGCTTGCTGTGGAGAACTGCAGCTTGGAACTCTGCAACAGCGTCCGGATAGGCGCCTTCCTGCATCAGGATTTCGCCCAACAATCGATGCGTTAAACCCAGGTTTTGCGCCCCTTTGGTCATGCTAATCAGCAACTCCTTGGCATCAGCCAGGCGGCCTCGCTCCATGTTAGTCTTCACAATGCCGATCTTTGCGATTTGCATATCTGGATTGATCTCTAACGCTTTTGTATATTCGCGCAAGGCCAGTTCACACTCGC
>CAZDVY010000113.1:1316-8537 GCA_964508935.1 uncultured Candidatus Competibacteraceae bacterium
GCGCGCTTCTTCTAATTGTGGATTGTGTTTCAATGCGCCATTAAGACAATCGATAGCCTCATTAAACTTGCCTAATTTTACATAAATGCGGCTTACACTCAATTGCGCAATGCCCAAACCGGGATTAATCTCTAGCGCTTCCTTATACTTTTCAAGAGCCTTGTCGAACAGACCCTGCTTGACATAGGCATTACCTGACATAATGAGCGCCGGAGGCAAGTCCTTCCGGATGTGGAGAGCCCCAGCATAATATTCCAGCGCATCGTCGTATTCACCACGGATCGCATGAATATTACCGATACCCACATAAGCGAGGGCCGCTTCGGGATACTTTTCCAGAATAGCCTCATATGCCCTCAGCGCCTCATCCAGGCGCTTGGCTTTCATCAGTTCTTGGGCCCCTTCCATTGCTTCCTTCAACTCTTTAGTGACGCCCATGCCACCCTGTTGTCTGCCCTCGCTTTGTACCGGGCGTTGCCTCGTAGGCAGACCCGGATATTGTCCAAGCACTGATTCCGGGTTTTGCTCTTTGATTTTCGCATTCCACCGCGACATAACGGACTCCTGGAGAATAGAATATAAAAATTCAGGTTGACGATACTATCGGTAACTCACCAATATATCGAGACTGAGGGGCTGTTAAATTGCCGCTCCATCGGCTGGAAAATCACTGGAGAAAAGCACGACATGGTTCTTTTTGCAGCTACTTTTATCATCATCTGTCTGATCACCGCTATCTTGGCGCCTTTTCCCTACTGGCCCACTTACCGCCTTCTATGGCGTAGCCTTATTCGCTCTCCCGTCCGGGGCATCCCTTGGCAAACCCGATGCAAGCAAGCGCTGCTTCTCCTTCGCTATGCGTTGATGGCGCCCTTCTACACGTTGCTTTGGTATCTCGACGAACTCTTGTTCCCCGCTTATCGACAGACACCGGTGCATCCCGTGTTCATCATTGGCCAACCGCGCAGCGGTACTACACTCTTGCATCGAACGCTCGCCGCCGATGATCAGACCTTCTTCGCCATTCGTCATATCGAATGGCGCTATCCCTTCCTGACAGTGCAAAAAATTTTTAACGCTACCGGTTTTGCCCAGCGGCTGCTGCATCGCAATTACTGGCCCGATACCGAAGTCGGTAGACGGGCTGCACAAATGCATCCAAATACTATGGCAGACTGGGAGGAGGATGGCATCTTCTTCGAGGAGCGCTTTCTTCATCACTTCTTTCTCTTCCTGCGGTTCCCCTATCCGGAGATTCTGCCGCTGGTAGACGAGTTTCGGGAACTGCCAGTCGCTGTCCGCCAGCACATGCTCCACACGCATCTCCAGGTCATCCGCAAGGTCGCCTATTTGCGCAATCGACCCCATGCATTCTACTTATCAAAAGAGGTGACCAGCCATTCCAAGTTCCCGGAACTGCTGGCCCTCTATCCTGACGCCCGATTCATCGTCGTCGCACGCAACTCCGCTCATTACATGGGCTCCTTGTTCGAGTTGATGCGCGCATCGACCGCCTCCAAAACCGGCATCGATCCGACCGCCATTCCCGGATGGACCCAGACCTTCTTGCAAAGAATGCAACATGACAGTTTGCGACTGATCAATCTCTGTCGGCACATCATTCCCCACGACCGGCAGATTCCGGTGTCTTACGCCTACTTGCTCACCCACATTCGGATAACCGTAGAGGTTATTTACTCCACGCTGGGATTTGAACCCTCGCTGGAACTCCTCGCCTATCTTGATAAACTCGACGCACGCCAAAAAACTCGTGAACGGGGCTACGTCTATACGGATCTTTCGCTACCCGATTTCGCCGCTTTCGACCAGTTTGTAACCCAGGTAGAGCAAAGATTCTTCGCGTTGCTGCCAGCCGTGCTGGCGGCATCAACAGCCTCGACAGTTGATGTCCATCACTCTGATACCGGTTCTGATCTCATCTAAAAACTGCTCTACACGGGCGGCTAATGCACCGCCCCACCGCTGGACCAGATCGACATGTTCCCCATCATCGACATGGCAAAGAGCCGCTTGTATACCATGAGCAGACAGACGATTATGGAAATGCTCACTCATTCGTTGGGTGAATGTTTGCCGTTGCCCGAATTGCCAGCCGGCCGATACCAGCAAGAACGCAGTCTGGCTTAGCCAGGAACCGAGAGCGGCAGCAGGTGATACCTGGTCTTGCTCAACACGCTGAGCGCCAAACAGCGAGTACAGGGCCGCTCGCCGCAAGGCTTGGTCCGGTAAGCCAATATCCTCAGTCTCAAGCACCTGCAGGGCCAAGGGCACATCGAAATGCGGAATATCGATAGCAACAACGCCGCGTAGATGTCCAGCACTCAGGCGGTGCGCCTGGAGGAAGCACTGGTGGGTTGCAACCAGCGCCGCCAGATGCGCACCGGATGAATGACCGATCAGCACAAATCCGCCAGCCCGGCCACCAAAGCGACGACCATTGACCGTGAGCCATTTAATAGCTTTCGCGATATCGGACGCCATGTCGGAGACCCGTGCTACCGGCGAGCGTGGGCTGCCGGCCAACCGGAAGTTGATTGCGACAAAGACGTAACCCCGCTGAACAAACCAGGCGGGCATCGATTGCTCCAGCGGCTCTGGAAAACAAGCTTTGTCTCCCGCGCTCCAACCCCCGCCATGAATAAATATGACAATGGTTCTTTTTGGATTGCAACCAGCGAACGGGTTGAAATAAATATCCAATGTATTGAGCGAGGGGTCATAATCGCCTACCTCACGATATGGGATATCGTACTCAATCTGCATGAATGGCTCCTGAATTGCCGAAGATAAGCGTTCAGACCCTCCTCTAACGGCATTTACTTAAATATCGCGGGGCAACGCCCTGGACGATCAAGTGAACCTCAAGAGATTAAGAGACTGTCTAAAAACTCCCCTCTCCCCTCGGGAGAGGGGTTGGGGATGAGAGAGCTTTTTCAACGGCTTAGCGGGCCACCAGCGGTATGAAACCCCTGTAAAGCGGTGTTTGTTGTGCAACATCGATTCGGCTCACTGATTGAAAAACGACCCTCACCCCTGCCCCTCTCCCACCGGGAGAGGGGTGCTTAGACAGATTCTTAATCGGAATTAATCTCTCAGCCACCTCAAAACCGGCTACCACATCCAGCAAGGTACATTCAATTTCTCTTCGATGGCGCTATGGCAATCCTCGGCGAGGCTCGAATAAGACTGCTATAGATCGTCTAAATAACAGAACACATCCTGCTTGAGCGTATTGGCGTTCAGCCTTAACACGGATTGGCATTGCTCATTAGGTAGATCGATCACCCGCACGCAGTCCGCCCATTCCGCAACGTTCGGCAGCAACTCCGCCAGCCGGTTGGGCTGCTGATCGAAAAACGCCTCGTTGAGCCGGTTATCCTGCCGCTGCGGGAAAACCGCCAGATATAAAATGTCAGTCTCCACCAGATCGCTAAAGAAGTGTGTTCCCAGCGACACATCCGGCACCAGCCCCTCGTGCATGGCTACCATTTCGCATAACACCGTTGCGTTGTTAATTTCTGCGAACCGCACCGGGACACCCAGTTCCGGCGACGTAGTCCCCCAACGACCCGGTCCGATCAGCAGAATGGTCTTCGTCGCCCCAGACTCGCGCAGCCGCGTAATCTGCCCCACCAACCGGGCGATTTTATGGCGATCATTCAACGGCAACTGACTGTAAATACGGGGAACGACATAAACCAGCCGATCAATGGTGCCAATCCGGCTATGACCGATCACCGCACCATGCGCCTCCATGACCATCTGCTCCGGGTCAATGTGCATGGGTGGATTAGGGATGGTGCCGGCTTCACGTACTTGAAAGGGCCGACATTGCACCAGATCAATCCGGTAATGCTGATCATCGATAAAATTGGCGGTAAATTCTACATCCACTGGATAATCATAGGCTTGCTGCAAGGTTTTGAGCATTTCCCGCAGGTCGGCGACAAATGGCGTGTTCCGCAGCAAAGATTCAAACGTCAGCACCCAGGGAAATACCTCCATCCCCCGCTCCCGCGCCCGTTGCTCCAATTCATCATCCACTGAAGCCAGCATGGACAGCGGCAAATGCGGACTGAGTTTAGCGACCTCGGCGAACTGTCTGGTCGTCAACTGGTTATCTTCCAGATCCAGCACATCAATCCGCTTTTGGGCATACTGGCGAACACTGTCGAAATGACTTTCCGGGCGCCGCTCTGGATCGCTCAGCGACACGACCCGCGTGTAATCATCATCCGAACGATCTACTGCCCGCGTTCCCAGCCCCAGCACCAGACGCACCATGCCCGCCGCCGGATCAATCTGCTCGCTCCACACATAAGGGTTGAATGACAGCCCCACTCCAGCCACATGTGGATAGAACAGCTTGCCCTGCTGTGAACCGGACACCCGCTGCACCAGCAACCCCATTTGCTCATCACGATCCAGGATCCCGCGCCGCGCCCGGTACATCAGCGCCCGCTCGCTCATCGTGCTGGCGTAGATGGTGCGCACCGCCGATAGCAGATCTTCCAGCCGTTTCTCGCGCGGTCCCTGATTGACGCAGAACACGCTGTCATACTTGCCGGCGAAAGCGTTGCCAAAATTATCTTCCAGCAAACTGCTGGAGCGGACAATGATCGGCGATTGGCCAAAATAATCCAGCATGTCGGAAAACTGTTTCAGGATATAGTCAGGAAAATCGCCGCGCAGGATGCGCCGCCGCGCCGTCTCGGCTCCGTCCAGGAAGGTCGCTGGATGTTTCTGCTTTTCCCGCACCCACCAGCAACCGTTGCGCACCAGGTAGCTGTAAAACACGTCGGAGCCGACGAAGAATGAATCATGAATTTCCAGCAACTCATTCCAGCGGGTATGAGTCCGCTTCAAAATCGCCCGCGCCAGCAACAAACCGACGGTCTTGCCGCCAATCAGCCCGGTGCCGATCATCCGCTGTTTAATGGCCAAGACATCACTGAGCGTTAAATACTGCTCCGCCAGCCGAATGACCCGATCATCCCGTGACACAGTCATCCGCAAGGTGTGTTGCAACACATCGCGCGCCAGATCAGCGACATGCGCGTGGTCATGTTCGGCCGCTACCACCTCTTCCGCTTCCAGGAAGGTGCGGTTCCAGATATCAAGTCGGGGGTCATTGGTTTTCAACCCGGACCAGGGGAACTTGGTCAGAATCTCGGCAATAGTGATGCTGTCGGTGACCGGGGTAAACTCATCGCCGCGCCACACATGCAGCATGTGCATGGTCGGTGAATAGCGTTGCTGGACTTTCAGTGGCCGCACGTACAACTCGCCCTGATGGCGGTAAATATCATTAAACAACTGGGTGGTGTCGAGGATCGGCCCGGTCGCGTAGAAAGAGTGATGTCCACGCAGCAGCGCGAAATACGCCACGGTTTCCAGATCATACAGGTAGGGACAGGTCAGCATGAAGAAATTGCCCAGCATTTCATCGCTGTACCAATCTGCCACCAAGTCGGACAGGCCATCGAACACATAATAGGCGCCACGCCCGGTCTGTTCGATCGTCTGATGAATAGCCGCCAGAAACGGCTCGAATCCCTCACCGGGATCCAGTACATGCACATCTACTCCCGGTCCTTCCGGCACCAGTGCGGCATGGCGAGCGAAGTGGAAGTACACCAGCTTACGGCCCTTCTCTACCGCATAACGGCAAAACGGTTCGACCAACGGTCGATAATCGTCAATGCCGTCCACCTGCCAGACAATATTGTCGCCTGCCATGATGCCCCGGAACACCCGATCCAATCCCGCCAGCCCGGTACTCACCTGTGCATCGATTGCCGCCATCACGCTCTCCCATTGACGTGTGATGAGTAGTGAGTGTCCAGTTGCGGGTTGCCGCTATTCACTGTCCACTCCCCCTCTTTATACTGTTCATCATAACCATGCGGACCGCGCCCGCGTCGGTGCAATCATAACCCATACGGGCGATCAACCCTCAAGCTACGAGAATGCCCATCCTGCCATGAACACGGTACTTGCAACGCCGGTCCCTCTCACCGGCCCGATTCCCCTGGAGCGCCTGCGGACGCTGGATGGATTTGACGGTCGCGCAGGCAGCAATCGCGCCCGATCAGACGTGGTTTGCCAGTTGGCCGCTAGTAATGACCTTGAAGCGGTGCGCGCCTGGCTGGCCGAATTTCACGACTCGCCACAAACCCTGCGCAACTACCGCAAGGAAGCTGAACGCCTGCTGCTTTGGGCGCTGCTGGAGCGTGGTAAACCGCTGTCCAGCCTGACCCGTGAGGATTGCCTGCTCTATGAAACCTTTCTCGCTGACCCGCAACCTCGTGACCGCTGGTGTGGTCCTCGTGTTCCCCGCTTCAATCCCCAATGGCGACCTTTCCTGGGACCACTCCAGCCTACCAGTTGCAAACAGGCGCTGCTGATCATCAACTCGTTATTCAGTTACCTGGTCAAGGCGGGCTACCTGGCCGGTAACCCATTATCACTAGCCCGGCGTCGTGGTCGGAACCCACAGCCCCTGCGCCAGGTAGAACGATTTCTGGAACACGATCAATGGCAAGCGCTGCTGGCGACCGTAGAGGAATTACCCCGTGAGACTGAACGGGACCATCAACACTACGTCCGCGCCCGCTATTTGGTAGCCCTGCTCTATCTGTTGGGTCCCCGGGTCAGCGAAGTGGCCGAACACACCATGGGCAGTTTTGTCCGGGTGCGCGATCGCTGGTGGTGGCAAGTCATCGGTAAGGGCCGCAAGGAAGCTCGGGTGCCGGTCAATCAGGACATGCTCAATGCTCTCAGTGACTATCGCCGATTTTATGGTCTGCCCACTTTGCCTGCACCGGAAGAATCTACCCCGCTGGTGATGAATCTGAAAGGCACCAACGGCATCGGCGATAATATGATCTATAGGATTATCAAGGATCTGGTGATCAAGGCGGCTGACCACCTGGCGATGACCGATACCTATCAAGCGAATAAACTGCGGCGGGCGTCCACCCACTGGTTTCGCCACACCAGCATCACCCATCAGGCCGACGCCGGCATTGATATTCAATTTTTACAGCGCAACGCTCGCCATGCCCGGATTGATACCACTGGCCTTTACCTGCACGCTGAAGAGAAAGATTGGCATGAAGCGATGGAACGCCATCGGTTGAAAGAAAATAATGAATCGTAGTTTCAATCCTTGTTGTCTTGGATTAGCCGTTGCGGCGA
>CAZDVY010000114.1:0-8184 GCA_964508935.1 uncultured Candidatus Competibacteraceae bacterium
TGGACGGATGCCGGCAAGGTTGGACTTAAACAGGATTGCCTGGACTATATTGCACAAACATGGACCGATATGCGCCCATTGAGCTTGCGCAGGCAGATGGATGCAACAGTCAAACCCGTGAATGAATAACAGATTTAAGCCGCAATTTGCGGCTTTTTCATGGAATCAATAATTCCTGATAATAGGAATAATCATGAATTTTATTGTTTAATAACCATTAAAAATACGTATTATGTAATAATAAATTATGTTATCATTAACTATTCACCTCGCTTATTACATTGGGGAATCGATCCATGGCACGCTCCGGAATTCGTTATGAGGACGTTAAAGACGCTGCTGAAACGCTGCTCAGTCGCGGCTTATCGCCCACTATCCAGCGGGTGCGCGAAGTCCTCGGCACCGGCAGCAACACTACAATCAGCGAACACCTCAAGCACTGGCAGCAACGCCTGGCCGAAGCGCCGCTGGCAATCCTCCCTCCGGCGATTCCTGAAACAGTCATGGCAGCGCTCGAAGCCTTCTGGAAGACCGCCCTGCAACAGGCCGAAGCTGCTTTTGATGAACAGCGCGCTATTGCAGCGCAAGCGGTCGCAGCAGCAGAACAAATCCGTGATCAGGCATTGGCTGAAGCACGACAGGCACAGACGGACGCTGCTGAATCTCGCCGCCAGTGGGAAACCCTGCAAACCACCGCCCGCGATCTCGCTGATCGTCTGCTGGTCGAACAGGAACGCCGCACGGCAGCGGAAACCGCCATCACTGCCGCCGAGCAACGGGTTCAGGCCGCTATCGCCACCATTGCCCAAATTCGCGCCGAAACCGCCGCCCGAGTGACGCAATTGGAGACTGCTCTGCAACAATTACGCACCGACTTGGAGCAACAACGAACTGAGGCACAACAACGGTTTGAAGCCGAACGCCAGCGTGGCGAAGCGAACGAAGCCCGACTGATGCAGCAAGTCGACCGAACGCGCCAGGAACACCTCGCCGAGCGGCAAACATTCGCTGTCGAACGTCAGGATTGGAAAAACCGGGAAACCGTCGAGCAGGAGCAACGGGAAGCCCTGCGTCGAGAGAACCTTGAATTACGCACTACCTTGGCTGCCGCCGAGGGTCGCCAAGATGTTTTAACTCATGAAATCAGTCAATTACGGACTATGCTCGCACAGGCAGAAAGCCGGCATCTGGACGCGGTACGCGATGCAGAAACCCTGCGAGGCGCATGGAAAGCAGCGCTAGTGGATCAGGAACGGTTGCAACAAGCCCTGGCGATCCACACGGTCGCTCTGCCTGATCCGATGCCGCCGGTGGAATCAGACCGTCATTAACCCTGTTTGGAGTTGGGGATAGCAACTGCTACCATTAAACAATCTTCATGATCAATATCTGGCCCTCTGCTCTGGAACCCCATCATGAATTCTGGATTCTGGAAAACCCTGTTCACCACGATCCTCCTGCTGGCTGGCTTGCACACCGTACAGGCTGCGGACCCTATCAGAATCGGCGCGTTTTTAACCGTGACCGGCCCCTCTTCCTTTCTGGGCGATCCCGAACTGAAAACCCTGCAAATGCTCATTGCTGACCTGAACGCCAAGGGCGGCGTGAACGGTCGGTCCGTAGAGCTGATTTACTACGACACCGGTGGTAACGCCCGCGAGGCCGTCAACTTTGTCAAGCGGCTGATTAAGAAGGACAACGTCGATCTCCTCATTGGCGGCACCACCTCCGGCGATACTCTGGCGGTCATCCCCGACGTAGAGAAGGAAGGGATTCCCTTCATCTCGCTGGCTGCTGCTGTCGAAATTATCGAGCCAACCAAGCGATGGGTGTTCAAGGTCGCACCCACTGATCGTATGGCTGTCTCCCGGATTTTTGCTGATATGCGCCAACGTGGCTTTAGCAAAATCGCCCTGATCACTGGCGATGGTGGTTTCGATAAATCCGGCCATACCCAAATTCTCAAGCTGGCTCCCGAATATGGCATCACCCTGGTCGCCGATGAGTCCTACGGCAACAAGGACACCGATATGACCACCCCGTTGACTAAGATTCGCGCTACCGACGCTCAAGCGATTCTCAACTTTGGTTTCGGCCAGGCGCCAGCTATTGTTACCAAGAACCTCAAGCAACTGGGCGTCGCCCTCCCCCTTTATCATTCTCATGGCGTTGCCTCGCAGACCTTTATTGAACTCGCTGGCGATGCGGCAGAGGGCGCCCGCCTGCCCGCTGCTGCGCTAGTTGTTGCTGCACAATTGCCGGATAGCGACCCACAAAAACCGGTGTTGCTTGCTTACCAAAAACAGTATGAAGCGCAGCATGGACCAGTTTCCACCTTCGGCGGTCATGGTTACGACAGTCTCATGATCCTTAAGGCCGCCATCGAACGGGCCGGCAGTGTGGATAAGGCCAAGGTGCGCGACGAAATCGAGAAAACCCGGGGCTTCGTCGGCACGGCCGGCGTATTCAATCTCAATCCCGATGACCATATGGGACTAGGTCCCGACGCCTTCAAACTGGTGGAAATTCGCAACGGCGCCTGGAAAATCGTCGAATAAACCCGCTTGCGGGCTACACTTCGCTTATTCACCGTTCAGCGCCGGATTTCCAGCACCGATCAACCCTCCACGAGGTCTGTATTACTCATGAATGCTGTGGTTCACGCCAAGGCGGCCAGCCGTCATTTACTGTCGGGCAACGAAGCGGTCGCCCGCGCCGCCTGGGAAGCTGGCGTCCGGGTGGCTGCTGCCTATCCTGGCACCCCGGCCACCGAAATCCTGGAATATATTGCCCTCTACCCCGATATCTACTCCGAGTGGTCGGTTAACGAAAAAGTAGCGGTCGAAGTCACCATTGGGGCTTCACTAGCCGGTTCGCGAGCGCTGGCCGCCATGAAGCACGTCGGGATGAACGTCGCCTCGGACGCTTTCATGACCCAGTCGCTGGCCGGCGTGGTCGGCGGACTGGTCATCGTCGTTGCTGATGACGTCGGCCTGTCCTCTTCGCAGAATGAGCAGGATTCCCGCTACTGGGGCCGCTTTGGCCACCTGCCAATCCTGGAGCCGGCGGACTCGCAGGAAACCTACGCCATGGTCAAGCAGGCCTTCGATCTCTCTGAAAAATACGAAGCCCCGGTCATCGTCCGCATGACCACCCGCGTTTGCCATGTCAAGGCGATGGTGGAATTCACCAGTGAACGAATCGAACGCCCCGCTGCCGGGTTTCAGAAAAATCCCCAGCGTTGGGTTATGACCCCGGCCAACGCCAAGCCGCGCCTGCCGCTGATGCATGAACGCGACCGGACCTTGCGCACAGTCGCCGAAGCCAGCGACCTGAACGAGATTTTTACCGGTAGCGACCGCCGCATCGGTTTTATCACCTCCGGTCCCGCCTTCATGCATGTCCGAGAGGCCTTCCCCAATGCCCCCGTCCTCAAACTGGGCTTCAGTTGCCCTGCCCCGCTGGACAAAATCCGCGCCTTCGCCAGCACGGTGGATACCCTGGTCGTGGTTGAGGAAACGGAACCCCTGCTGGAAACCGAAATTCGCGCTTCGGGCGTTGCCGTTCAAGGCAAGAACCTCCTGCCCCGTTTCGGCGAATTGGCGCCCAGCGTCCTGCGCCCGGCCATCAAACCCCTGTTGGGCGAACCCTACGCTGTGCCGCGCCGTACCCCAGTCGACGTCTTCCCCCGGCCGCCGACCATGTGCGCCTCCTGCCCGCACCTCGGCCCCTACTTCGCCCTCTCCCATATCCGCAATCTCAATATCATCGGCGATATCGGTTGCTACACCCTCGGCGCCGGCCATCCCTGGAACGCCCTGGACACCTGCATCTGCATGGGCGCGTCACTGAGCATGGCCCACGGCATGGACAAGGGACGCGGCGCATCGGATGAGAAGAAGCACATCGTTGCAGTGATCGGCGACTCGACCTTCCTGCACATGGGCATGCAGGGTCTCCTGAACATGATCTACAACCGGGGCAACGTCACCGTGCTGCTGCTGGACAATCGCTCGGTGGGCATGACCGGCGGTCAGGAAAATCCGGGCACCGGTGAGGATCTGCACGGCCTGCCGGCGCCCCGGGTCGATTTCGCCAAGCTGGCCGAGGCCTTGGGCGTGCGTCCCGAGCGCATTCGCATGGTCGATCCCTACGAGCTGCCGACCATGGTCAAGCTGGTGCGGGAAGAAACCAAAATGGAAGAGCCGTCGGTCATCATTACCAACCGCCCCTGTTCGCTCACCGACCGCTTTGAACACTTCAGGCCCTACGCAGTCATCGACGATCAATGCACCGGCTGTGGTAACTGCATTGATCTGGGCTGTCCAGCGATTTTCGTTTCCCGCCGGGAGACCGTGACGGCCAAGAGCGGCAAGAGCAAGGAACTGGTCTTCGCCCGCATCGACGCCAACGCCTGCACCGGCTGCCACATGTGCGTCGAGACCTGCGCCCCCGAAGCCATTGTCCAGCCGCCAGCTCCTAGCCGCGTTATTCGGATTCAGCCTCATGGCTGACGGCATCACCAACATTCTGGTCGTGGGCATCGGCGGTCAAGGCATTATGACCGCCGCCGAAATGCTGGCTCGCACGGCTCTCAGCCGGGGCTACGATGTCAAAAAAACCGAAGTCGCCGGTATGGCGCAACGCGGCGGCGTAGTCTCTTCGCATGTTCGCTTCGGCGCCAAAGTCTACTCACCGCAAATCGATCCGGGCGAAGCCGATCTGCTGATCGGGTTTGAAGCCGCCGAGGCGCTGCGCTGGCTGCCCTGGCTGCGCCCAACCGGCGTCGCCATGGTCAACACCCTGCGCATTGCCCCGCCCGTCGTATCAGTGGGTCTGTACGACTATCCCACTGATCCGATTGCAGAACTGGCGGCGGCGGGCATCCAGGTTCACGCCTTCGACGCCGGCGCCATCGCTAATGAACTGGGTAATCCCAAACTGGTGAACACCATCATGCTGGGCGCCATCAGCGATTACCTGCCCTTCCCGGCCGATGTCCTGAAGGAATGCATCGTCGAAGGCTTCCGTGCCTATAAGCCTAAACTGACAGCGATTAACGCCCAAGCCTTTGACGCCGGACGACAGGCGGGCCACCTGTAATTCCACAAAGAAAATCAAAATTCCAACACCGAGGAGGAGAAGACTGATGAGCAATCAAGGGTGGAAAACCGGTCTGGCAACACTTTTACTGCTCGTGGGGAGTTCACTGGCGAGCGCTGCTGAACCGATCAGGATCGGCACCTTCCTGACCGTGACAGGCCCAGCGTCATTTCTGGGCGATCCTGAATTAAAAACCCTACAAATGGTAATTCAAGATTTGAATGCCAAAGGGGGTCTACTGGGTCGGAAAGTCGAGCTGGTTCATTACGATACCGGCGGCAACGCTAAAGAAGCGGTCAACTTCGTCAAGCGCCTGATCAAAAGTGACGGTGTGGATATTATTGTTGGCGGCACCACTTCCGGCGACACCATGGCGGTGATCCCGGACGTGGAAAAGGAAGGCATCCCGCTAATTTCACTGGCGGGTGCCGTAGACATCGTTGAACCGGTAAAAAAATGGGTATTCAAGGTCGCTCATAGCGACCGCATGGCCGTTGCCAAAATTTACCAGGATCTACGCAAACAGGGCCTAACCAAAGTCGCCCTGATCACCGGCGACGGCGGCTTTGACAAGTCTGGCCGCGAGCAATTACGCAAGCTGGCGTCCGAATACGGCATCGTCATCGTGGCGGATGAAGCCTACGGTAACAAGGACACTGATATGACGGCGCAGTTGACCAAGATTCGCGCCACCGACGCACAGGCGATTATCAATTTCGGGTTCGGCCAGGCCCCGGCAGTGGTCACCAAAAACATCAAACAGTTGGGTATTCAATTGCCGGTCTACCAGTCTCACGGCGTGGCTTCCAAGACTTTTATCGACTTGGCCGGGGATGCAGCGGAAGGGGTAAGGCTACCGGCGGCAGCGCTGGTCGTCGCTGAACAGCTACCTGACGCTGATCCTCAGAAACCGGTGCTGCTGGCCTATAAAAAGCAGTATGAAACCCAGTACGGCCCAATATCGACTTTCGGCGGCCATGCTTATGACGGCGTGATGATAGCGATCGAAGCGATCAAGCGGGCCAATAGCGTCAACAAAGCTGCAGTTCGCGACGAAATTGAAAAAACCAAGGGTTTCATTGGCACTGCTGGCGTATTTAACATGGCCCCGGAAGATCATATGGGTTTGACGCTGGACGCCTTTAAGATGGTGGAAATCCGTAACGGCGGCTGGAAAATCGTCGAATAACTCCTCGATGCCTGAGCAACTCTTTCAATTCCTGGTTACCGGTGTCACCGTCGGTTCCCTTTACGCTCTGGTCGGACTTGGCTTCGCCTTAATCTACAACGCTTCAGATGTTGTGAATTTCGCCCAGGGCGAATTCGTGATGCTCGGAGCAATGACGGCGATCGGATTACTCGCCGCTGGCTGGCCCATGGTGCTCGCTGTTATGGCGGCGACCCTGCTCACCGTGCTGGTGGGCCTGCTGCTGGAACGATTCGCCATTGAACCGGCCAAGGGGGCGTCGGTGGTCGCCACGATCATTACGACCATCGGCGCCGCCATCTTCCTGCGCGGCGTCGCATTACTGCTTTGGGGCAAGGACTTTCACGCCATGCCGCCTTTCTCCGGTGACGCGCCCATTCACTTGGGCAGTGCGACCCTGTTACCGCAAAGCCTGTGGGTGTTAGGCGGCGCGGTGTTGTTGGTGACGCTAGTTCACGCGTTCCTCAATCGCACCCTGATCGGCAAAGCGCTTTTGGCGTGCTCGTTTAATCGCGTCGCCGCTCAACTGGTTGGCATTAATGTGACAGTCATGCTGCGGCTGGCCTATGGACTGTCGGCTGGACTGGGCGCCATCGCCGGCATCCTGATCGCGCCCATTACCTTCAGTTCCTACGAAGCCGGCATCATGCTCGGTCTCAAGGGCTTCTCCGCCGCAATTGTTGGTGGCATCGGCAATCCGATGGGCGCGGTTGCTGGCGGTCTACTCCTCGGTGTGCTGGAAGCGCTCGGCGCGGGGCTGATTTCCTCTGGCTATAAGGACGCCATCGCTTTCCTGTTTGTGTTGATGGTGCTGTTCTTTGAGCCGACTGGACTGTTCGGCCATAAAGTCGCGGAACGAGTCTGAACCATGCGGTTGATCGGTTTTTATCTGTTTGCCGCCGTCGCGGTACTGTTGCCCGTCTTATTCCCAAACAACTACTTCGTGACAGTCGTTGGCGCCTCCGCCGGACTGCATATCATTCTGGCAGTCGGTCTCAACCTGCTCATGGGCTACGCCGGACAGATTTCTCTGGGCCATGCCGCCTTTTTCGGTATGGGTGCTTACACCTCAGCGATCCTGACGACCCGTTTTGCCTGGCCGGGGCTGCTGGCGATGGCCGCCGGCCTGCTGGTTGCGGGCATCATCGCCTGGCTGTTCGCTCGACCCATTCTACGTCTGCGTGGTCATTACTTGGCTATGGCGACCCTCGGTTTCGGCATTATTATTCACGTCATCATGGTGCAAGCTGTGCAGTGGACCGGTGGCCCGGATGGGTTGGCGGGCATTCCACCGCTGAATCTCCTGGGCTGGATCATCGAGAGTGATGAGCAGTGGTATGGTGTGATCATCGCCGCCGTGCTGTTGACGATCTGGCTGTCTCTGAACATCGTCGATTCCCGGATGGGGCGCGCTTTGCGGGCCGTGCGCGGTTCGGAATTCGCCGCCCAGATGATGGGTGTTGACACCGCACGCGCCAAAACCCAGGTATTTGTCGTCGCCGCCTTGTTCGCCGCCTTTGCCGGCAGCCTGTTTGCTCATCAACAAGCTTTTGTCAGCCCGGACTCCTTTAACCTGATGATCTCGGTGGAGCTAGTCACCATGGTGGTGCTGGGTGGTATGGCGTCGACCTTTGGCGCGGCTTGCGGCGCGATCACCCTGACCTTGTTGCATCAGGGTCTCGTTGTGTTTGAAGATTACGAAATGCTCATTCACGGCGGATTGCTCATGGCCGTCATGATTTTTATGCCGCAAGGGCTGTTCGTGGGACTGAGTCAGGGGGCGAGGCGACTGTGGACAATCATCCGCCACTGAAATAAAAAGGGTTCTTATGCCCTCACTGTGTTTAACTGTACTTTCGCTATTCCAAAAAATT
>CAZDVY010000115.1:0-2314 GCA_964508935.1 uncultured Candidatus Competibacteraceae bacterium
CCCGCCACCACTTTATAATCCAGATTCGGCAACGGCTTGATCTGCTCCACCTCATCCTCATCCACCACCAGCGACAACCACAAACGCAGCTTGGCGATTTCTACCGCGCCAGGATCAATATCCACCCCATACAATGAACTCTGAATCGCATGACGCTTAAAATAATAAGCGGTGCGTTCAGGCGTATCCTGAAAATACGGATTCAAGGCCAGGCGAGCGCGGACGATTTCCGTCATCATTCCCACTGGAAACGCCCCGGAGCCAATGGCCGGATCACAAACACGGATCGTCTCCAGCGCCGCATCCAAAGCGCCTGCATGTTCTTCAATCGCTGGCGGTAAACGGCGTTGATAATGCGCCATTTTATCCTTGCGGGCGCTCTCATAATGCGCCGCCTGTTCTCCTTGACGAATCAGCGCCTCAATATCCGCTTGCGCAATCATTAACCCCGATTGATTTAGCGCCACATGCAGATAATGAATCAGACTTTCCTGACACATATAATGCACAATTTCACGCGGGGTATAAAACGCGCCCAATCCATTGCGCCGGTTTTCCTCGATCAAATTCTCAAAGACCTTGCCCAGCATTTCCGGGTCAATCGCCACCTCTTTTTCCAGCGGTTCCGCTTCATTCACGGTAAAATTATAACGGTCGAAAACATCCAGAATCCCGCTACCGGTATCGCCAGACGGCAAGCGTTGCGTATTAGTAAATAAATCATTTGGCAAAGCCATTAATTGCTGCCGCCAGTCATAATCAGCCAGCGGTTCAAACAAACCGCCATTCAAAAATGGAATACGGCATTCAAACCGGGAACACCAAGCCTCTGCGCCGCGATCCGTCGCCAGCGTGTCATAAAATAACGGCTCGAATATCTGATTAAATACCCCGCGCTGATCCGCAACCGCCTGATTAACCCACTGACGCATAAAATTTTGTGGCCCTTCACCCCACGATTGCCCTTTGCCTACGCCCAGCCAGCCCTTTTTCTGGATAAAATACAAAAAGACAATCTGCCCCAATAACTTCTTGGCTAAATCCGCAGTGCTAACGCCCTTCGGCGAAAAATCCGCACGCAACGCCGCTTGATCGGCCAGCGCCGCTATAAACGCCTCATCGGTCGCCTTGAATAACCGCGCATACTCATTGAAAAATTCACGGGTGACTGACTCAACGCTAAACGCTTCTTCAATCTGCGCCAACGTCGGTTTAACCGTGGTATTTTGCAACAAGGGTAAAAAGCGCGTTTGCGCCGTATGACATTGTTCATCCGCGCCGACTAAATAGGAATAACGCCGTGCTGGCGTCAACTGCTCTTCGGTCTTAATTTTTCCAGTCACCGGATCGCGCCGGCTTACATAGTCCATGCGCACATAAGAAAAGCGCCATGAAGCGGAATCCGGCGCAACAAAAGCAATCAAACCGGCTTCTTTATAAGTATTATCCTCTCCATCGCCGCGCTTCAGCTTATGCGCGACAAAATCACGCAATGCGGTTCGGCTGCGCTCCAGCTTCCACGATTCGGTCAAATGGACAATCAGCACATCCATCAATTCATCATCCGGTGCGCAAAATGTACCGAGCCGCTGACAACTTTTAATATGTGCGGCAAACGCTTCCGGGACTAGCATCTGATGAGTTTTTACCTCAAAACCATTGCACAGTTCGCTGACAAAGCGTTGATAGCGTTCCCGGTTGAACGGCGCTTTAAACGTGTTAAAAACCAACTGTTGCGCAGTGGCTTTATCCATGATTAATCCTCATTAAAATAATAAGAAGATAAAATAAGTTCACGCAGCGCAGCAGACGCCGAGGCGGTGGTTTTCGGAACCTTGCTTAATAAATATCGGCTTGCCACTTCCCGGCGCAGAATCTCCACCACGGCAACCGGATCAGCGGTTTTATCGAAAGCGGTTTTCACCTGACGCAAGGTATTTTTACCCATTCGCCCTTCGGCAACCAGCCGATGCACATCCGCAACCAGCTTGCGATCTTCCGGGGTCAGCAACGGTGAATTGCGCAACTCCCTGGCCCGCAAGCGTTTTAATAACGCCGCTGTATGGCCGCCGGTCGTGGTGGCCGTGAGCAGCGTATCCAGGCCGGGCGTCGTCGCTGATTGAAAAGCCAGTTTATTTTTATCCAGCAAGGCGTAAAACGATTCAGCGGGAATTTCCCGGCGAGGTTCATCAGCGGTAGTTTCCAGCCACTCCGCCATAGCGAAAAAATCCAGTTCTTCCGCCTGATCCGCGTCTACGGCACAGCGGAAAAACTTGTCCAGCCGCCCCTGCCGAAAATAGGTCAAAACCGCCGA
>CAZDVY010000115.1:2414-5385 GCA_964508935.1 uncultured Candidatus Competibacteraceae bacterium
AATAATTCCGGCTGCTGTTCCTGAATATCCAAAATCAGGCGCAAATATTTCAATTCACTTTTCGCCTCAGCGGCATCGCCTTCCGCCGCCTGCCTGGAATTGATTCGGTCAAACAGATTATGTGAAGTAATCTCTTCATCACCGGTCAGCAATCGCGCATCATTACCCAACAGAGTGATAAAAGCATGAATCTTCGCCTTAGCCGCTTCAGTTAAAGCAATTTCATCATTGCCTTGATCTGTTGGGAAAAAGTTATAGGTAAAAATACTCTTGAATTTCGTACCGACCCGATTAACTCGTCCAACCCGCTGCATCAGCCGACTGGGATTCCATGGAAGATCATAATTAATCACAATAGCTGAACGATGTAAATTCACCCCTTCTGCCAAGACATCAGTGGTTACTAAAATCCGGTAATCATCGGATTCTTCACGGCTGTTCGCATCAAAATTAGCAATCACTGCCTGACGCTGTTCCGGGCTGGAGCGGGAACTGAATAACAAAGTTTTCGTTTCAATCCCGGTTTTAATCCGCTCGGCCAAATCGCGGGCGGTGTCGGCAAACTCGCTGAAAATAATCAGCTTTTCCGTTTGAAATAATGGCTGTTCGGTCAGCAGTTTCTTCAATTCCAACCATTTCGGATCGCGCTGAATGCTTTGCCAATCCTGTTCAATAGCCTGCAAAGTCGCTAAATCGGCGCTGACATGCTCACGGAACGCCGGAGTAAAATCCGCTGCGGCAAACTTTTCCGCTTTCTCCGCCTGAATCAGTTCCTCAATCGCCTCCTGATCGTTTTCCGCCAGAAAATCCAGCACTTTACCGCTGTGCTTTTGACTGGTGTAAACAAAACCCTGATCAAACGCCTGCAAAACCAACTGATGCGATTGAATAAACCGGCGCAGAGTTTGCCGAAAAGCATAGAAACTGCTTTCCAGACGCTTGACCAACAGAATTTTCATAAACGCGGCCAGATTGCGCTGACCTTGCACGGCGCGTTCTTCCAGCGGTTTGCTGTAATACAGCGGACTGAGCGACTGATAACGGGCGTAATGAAAATCAGCACTGGTAATACGTTGCAAGGTTGCGGTAAAAACCGCGCTTTCCGCCGGGTGTAACTGATAAAACAGCGGAACCGGATCGTTCACTTGAGGAAAACCGATCTTCTGTTTTTTCAAATCATCCGCATAAAATTCCTCAATTTCGCGGCGGGTGCGGCGCACCATCAAATATTTAAGAACCCGCTCCCGCACTTCCTGAGCATTGCGTTCAACCGCTTCGACATAGCGTTGCGCATCTTCCAGCCGATGCAGGCCATTGAGGCGCTTGCGCAGTCGATCAAAAAAACCTTGCAGATTCGGCAGGCCGGGAATCGTGCTGTTGCGCGGAGCCTGAAATAATTTGATCTGGCTGTATAAATCATCCAGGGTGTTGTTATACGGCGTCGCCGAAACCAGAATCACCCCTTTATTCTGACAGATTTGTTGCAAAAGCTCATAACGCTGGGTGGCGTCGCCTTTAAAACGGTGCGATTCATCAATAAAAACGTATTTGTAAAAATCCACGCCCTGCGCCAGGGTTTCTTCCAGCTTGCCAATGGAAACGCATTTATGGCCGGGAATGCAGAAATCCCGAAACACCCGGGGCCAGGAGCCGGGACTGTTTTCATCCAGCAGGTTGGGCGGCGCAATCACCAGACAGCGACCTTCCAGTTGCAAGGCTAATAAAGCGGAAATAAAGGTTTTGCCCAAACCGACCACATCAGCGATAAATACCCCGCCATAGCTTTTCAACATTTGCTGGGCGGTGAATACCGCATCTTCCTGATATTGCAGCTTCCTGAAATTTGCCGGTAAATTTTCTGGATTGAGCCGGGAACGCTCGCCTAAATAATCGCGGAAATATTCGGCGAGAAATTTCAAATACAATTGATAAGGAGTAAAAAACGCAAACGGCGATTCCTGTTCCACGACTTGCAAAATCGTCTGATGCGCATCCTGAACATCAACAGAATTTTCCCAGAGCGTATTGAATTGATGCAGAGCGTAATCGTGATCTTCCGGCTCATTCAGCAAGACATTAAATTCCAGCCGACCCTCCAGACCGCTGTAAGACAGATTGCTCGATCCGGTAATCACATAACCGTGCAGGACATCCGGCAAGGGTTGTTCCGGGGTCAGAATATACACCTTGGCATGAATATTCTGCTCACGATATAACTTGACCGTTAATTTCCCGGAGCGAATCCAGGCGATAAATTTACGAATCCCGGTTTCAATCGCCAACGTCTCCGACGCATCCTGCAATTCCTGGCGGATCATCCCGGCGAAGATTCGCCGAATTTCCGAAGTTGACAAGGGCGCTTCCGCTGCTGAATCCTGAGCAATCCGCAATAAACCCTGCACCACCTGCTCATTTTTCAGGCCGATTAAAATGCGGATATTTCGCACCGATTCCAGCACTGGATAGAGACGGAAAAAACCGCTGATAAAAAAATAACCGACCAAGCAAGCAAAATCATGGGTGGTGGGTAAAATGGTTTCCAGGCGCTTGCGCAGGGTGTTTTCGCCCTGGTTGGTCAGGAATTTTTTCGGGGAAACCGGGGGATCAATCGGCATCAGAATCATCGCATCTTGATAGGCTAAAAATCCGTGGTTTCAGCCGTCCCTGGCTGAACCTTAACGGGATCAGGCCCTGAAAATTCAAGGGCGCTGCCTTGAACCGATCAGCGGCTTAATTCATGCGCCGCGTTCGCGGGCAATCGCCCGATAACCGATGTCGGTGCGGTAATAAGCGCCGTCCCAATGCACCCGTTTCGCCAGGTTATAGGCCAGGTTCTGCGCTTCGGCGACCGTGCTGCCCAACGCCGTCGCGCACAGCACCCGCCCGCCATGGGTGATGATATGCCCATCCTTGGCTTCCGCCGTACCGGCGTGGAACAACTTGACCTCATCGCCCAGTTCCTCGTCATGCG
>CAZDVY010000115.1:5485-8147 GCA_964508935.1 uncultured Candidatus Competibacteraceae bacterium
AAGCCGACATAAGGACAGCCTTCCGCCGCCATGCCGCGCACCGTCGGCTCGATAATCTCGGCCATGATCCGTTCATGCAGTTCCGGCGTGACGACTGGAGCCGGGGAATACGCGCCCATGCCGCCGGTATTCGGCCCCCGGTCGCCGTTGTCGCGGGCCTTGTGATCCTGCGAAGTCGCCAGCGGCAGGATGGTTTTGCCGTCGGTGATGACGATAAAACTGGCTTCCTCGCCGTGCAGGAACTCCTCGACCACCACCCGCCGGCCCGCCGCGCCGAAATCCTGACCGCTCAACATGCCGTGAACCGCAGCCACCGCCTCATCAACGCTTTGGGCGAGAATCACGCCCTTGCCCGCCGCCAGACCATCGGCTTTCACTACGACCGGCGCGCCGATTTCCCGGATATACGCTTCTGCCGCCTCGGCCTCGGTAAAGCTCTGATAACGGGCGGTGGGAATGCCATGACGGGCCAGAAAATCCTTGGCAAAGGCTTTCGAGCCTTCCAGTTGCGCCGCCACTTTCGACGGGCCGAAACAGCGCAGCCCAGCCTGGGCGAAGCGGTCGGTAATCCCCAGCACCAGCGGCACTTCCGGCCCGACGATAGTGAGATCGACATGATGCGTTCGGGCGAACTGGAGTAGATCGGGCGGATCGTCGGCGGTAATGGCGATATTCGTGACCTTCGCTTCGCGGGCGGTTCCGGCGTTGCCCGGCGCGACATAGACGTTGCTAACCCGACTGGATTGCGCTGCTTTCCAGGCCAGGGCGTGTTCGCGGCCGCCGCCGCCGATAATCAGGATGTTCATGGGTGCCTCAATGCCTCAATGCCGCAATAAATTATGTGAATTCAACCATCTGGCGAAACTTTGTCAGATGGTATGGATCAGGCATTATATAGACAGACAACCCGCCTGTGCGGAATCCATCAGACCCGGAGACACGCCATGCACCGCCGTAAATTGCCGATTGGCATTCAGACCTTCGCTAAAATCCGCGAGGCCGATTATTACTATGTGGACAAGACCGGTTTTATCCGGCAGATGATCGACCAGGGCGGCCAGTATTTTCTGTCCCGCCCGCGCCGTTTCGGCAAGTCGCTGCTGCTCGATACCCTGGCTGAACTATTCGCCGGCAATGAGCCGCTGTTTCGCGGACTGGCGATTCATCCTGACTGGAACTGGACAACCCGCTATCCGATCATCCGCTTCAGCTTTGGCGGGGGCATTGTGAAAAGCCGGGCGGAACTGGACCAAAAGATTTGGCAGCAACTGCGCGTCAACCAGGCGGCGCTGGACCTGACCTTGAGCGAAACGGAGATCAACGGCGGGTTTGCGGAATTGATCCGGCTGGCCCGCACTGCGTTCGGTCAGCGCGTGGTGGTACTGGTCGATGAATACGACAAGCCGATTCTCGATAACCTGACCGATCCGCGGATTGCCCGCGATTTACGCGACGGGCTGCGTAATCTCTACTCGGTGATTAAGGACAACGAGGCGCATATTCGCTTTGCCTTTCTGACTGGGGTGAGCAAGTTCAGCAAGGTCAGTATCTTTTCCGGGCTGAATAACCTGAAAGACCTCACGGTTGACGCCCGTTATTCGGCGTTGTGCGGCTATACCGAATACGACGTGGAAACCGTGTTCGCCCCGGAACTGGAGGGACTGGATCGGGCGGAAATCCGCCGCTGGTACAACGGTTATAACTGGATGGGCGAGGCGGTTTATAACCCGTTCGATCTGCTGTTGTTGTTCGACGCCCGCGAATTCCGCACCTGGTGGTTTGAGACCGGCACGCCGACCTTTCTGGTCGAGGTGCTGACCCAGCGCGGTTTTTTCACGCCCAATCTGGCGCAGTTACGGGCGGACGAGGCGTTGCTGTCCGCCTTCGATGTCGAGGCGATGCAGGCAGAGGCGTTGCTGTGGCAGACCGGCTATCTGACCTTCACCGGTTCCCGACGGATCGGCGCCCGGCTGGAATACACCCTGGGTTATCCGAATCTGGAGGTGGAAACTGCGCTCAATGACAGTCTGGTCAAGGCGCTGATTGGCCAGCCGGGGCGCGTCAGCGAGCTGACCAGCCGACTGTACGATGTGCTGGTCACCGGGGATTTTGCCGCGCTGCGGGCGCATCTGGTCAGCCTGTTCGCGGCGATTCCCCATCACTGGCACACCGGCAACCCGATAGCCCGCTATGAAGGTTATTACGCCAGCGTGTTCTACAGCCATCTGGCCGCTTTGGGCCTGGATTTGATCGCCGAGGACGTGACCCATCAGGGCCGGATTGATTTGACGCTGAAATTTAACGGGCGCATCTGGCTGTTTGAATTCAAGGTGGTAGAACTGGAGCCGGAAGGCCGGGCGCTCCAGCAGCTCAAGGAGCGCGGCTACGCCGATAAATACCGCGCCTTGGGCCAGCCCATTGATTTGATTGGTATTGAATTCAGCCGCGAGCAGCGCACGGTGGTGGGTTTTGAGGTGGAAAGCGGTTAGCGGCAGGCTGGATCGCTCTGTTGCCGCGCCACCATATCCGCCTGAATGCGCCGGGTTTCGACGCTGACCGTGGTAACGCGCTGCAACAGATCAATCACCGTCTCCTTGTAATCGGCGAAGCGGTAGGTATTGAAATGCTCGCGGAGCGTCGGATCGCGGGGCGGCGCTTCCTG
>CAZDVY010000116.1:0-8057 GCA_964508935.1 uncultured Candidatus Competibacteraceae bacterium
CCCTGGGCAGCGGCGATTACATAGCACTGGTTCTCAATCGCCCGCGCCCGCAGCAGCGTCTCCCAGTGCGCCGCCCCGGTCGAGGCAGTGAACGCGGCGGGCAGCGCCAGAATCTCCATGCCGTGATCGACCATCGCCCGAAACTGCTCCGGGAAACGCAGGTCGTAGCAAACTGCCAACCCCAGCCGCCCCAACGGCGTATCAACAACCACATAGCGATTCCCTGGTTCAATGGTCGCCGATTCCGCATAGCGCTCGCGACTGCCCACCACCTGCACATCAAACAGATGCACCTTGTCATAGCGAGCGACTTGCCGGCCGTGATCATCGAACAGCAGACAGGCCGCCCGCACCCGTTGATCATCGCCTGCCGTCCGCAAGGGAATCGTGCCGCCGACCAGCCAGAGTCGATGCCGGGCGGCCTGTTCAGCGAGAAAATCCTGGATCAGTCCGGCGCCGGGGGTTTCCCGCACCGCCAGTTTATCGGTTTCGCGGCGGCCCATCTGGGCGAAATTCTCCGGCAAGACCGCCAACTGTGCGCCCCGCCCCGCCGCTTCGGCCAGCAAATCGGCGGCAGTCGCCAGATTGGCGGCCATATCGGGTTCGGAAACCATTTGAATGGCGGCCATCAGTAACATGCCGGTCAACCTCGCTCAATTATCATTCATGAACCCCTGCCGGGGTGTGGGATGCGGTATCTCTTCAGCCAGCGGTTCCAACACCGGATCATCCCACGAACCGTGTAATCGGTAATGGTAGCGAGTAGCCTGTTCAATGCCTTTCCGCAAAAGTTGTTCCGCAACGAACACTGCCGCGCCCGTCACTGGCCCGCCGGCCAGCGCGCCGGCAATCGGCAGCGCGCCGCCCAGGCGCGGCGTGACGGTGATCTGCTGATCGTAGTCTCGATCCCGCAATCCCACCCGGCCTTGAATGTCCACCTGGGCCGCCGGCGCTTCAATGGTCAACTGGTCCAGCCGGGCCTGCCCACGGTTAAAGGTCACATTGCCGGTAATCCGGTCGAAACTGGCGCCGGGTTGAAACAGATCGCTGAAATCCAGGCTCAGACGGCGAGACAGATTTTGTACGCTGAACAAGCCGATCAGGCGGCCCAGACCGGGATTGATTTCCAGCAACTGGCCAGGACCGACCTGGAATTGCAGGGTGCCGGCGAGGCGTTCCAGGGCGAAATCCGGCAATGCACCGGACCATTCGACGTCCAGTTCCGCCTGAGTTTCGCCACGGGCCACGTCGGCGTTGGGATAGCCGAAATCGGCCAGCGTTTTGCCCAGCGCCGGGCTGTGCAACACCGCCTTGATCCGGGATGTCTGGACATAATCGTTCCATTGCCATGTGCCGCTGGCTTCGATGCGCTGCCGCGCCGAACTCAGCTCAATGCTGGACAGGCGGACGCCCTCGGCGTCGGGCATGGCGACCAGGCGCAGCCGACCCAGATTCCGGTCGTTCATCTGCAGTCCGGCGACGGTGAACACCAGCGGCGGCCATTGGCAGAGGTCCGACTGAATGTTTGGGGAGGCTCTACCTGGCGCATGACGGATATGTAACCGTTGCAGCGCGGCGTTCACCGGATGCTGCGGGGTCGGCTCGTCCGGCACAGTCAACCGACCCGCCAGAGCCGCGCTGTCCAGTTCGATACGCAACCCTTCAGCATAGCGGGCAGCGTTCACCGTCACAGCGTCGAAGCGCTGTCCGGCCAGGGTGAGCTGATCGATGCGGGCCTCGAGACGGCGCAGCCGCGTCAGCAGATGAGGAGAAGGCTCCGACCTGCTGAATTCTTTACAACCCTTGCCCTTTGCTGGGAGTACAGAGGGTGTTTTTGCCGGAGTTGGCCATGTCCAGTGCGGCAGTTCGGCGACGATGGCGAATCCGGGCTGATCGGGCAATTTCGCCGGGCCGGCGCCGATGCGCAGTTCGCCGCGCTCCAGTTGGAGGGCATGGAGCGGACCATTCAACGCCAGCGCGGCCCGAGTGGCTTCGCCATATTCGACATTGACCGTCAACCGGCTAGAGGTCACTGGTTGGACTACCATTCGCAGCGGTTGAGCCTCGTGGGCAGGCTTGGCAAACGGCTCGGGCAAATCCATGGCGATGCCGCGCAAATCTGAACTCAAGTTCAATTTGAAGGCCGGTTGTCCGCTGCGTCGCTCCTGACGGGTCGGGACGGTCAATACCGCTTTCCAGTCGCTTTTGCCAGCCACACGGGATTCCAGCGCCATGGCCGATTCACCCGCCAGCGCTGTCAATCCCAACCGTCCCTGTATCTGCGTGCGCAATTCGCGGCGGCCCTCGTGTCCAATCAGCTCCAAATCCAGCCGGATCGGCTCACCGCGCCACTGAGCCTGCACATTCCGGGCGTCTAGGTCATTTTCTGTAAAATGCACCTCGCCGCGCAATCGCTCCAGGGCAATATTCCAGGCCGGCAGCGTCAAATGATTGTCCAGCAAGCCGATCCGTCCCCGCGCCTGATTAGGCCGATCATCGGTTGGCAGGGTCAGTTCAAGGTCGAGGGTGCTGACGCCGGTTGCCTGTAAATCCGGCAGATCATCATTGAGTTCTCTGCCCGGGGGACTCTCGCTGAGCGCCCGCCACAGGCTGGCGGCAGGTCCTTTGACTCGTCCTTTGACTTGCACGACGACTTCGGACAAATCGTCAATGTGGGCCGTCGCACTTTCCAGCTCACCATCCAGCAACCGGCCCTGGTTGGCTTCGATGATCAATTCACGGTTGCGAAACCATACTTCGGTTTTCAGCCGTTCCAGATGCGGCCAGCCCGGCGCATAGTCCAGTACGGCGTCCTCGACTTGAAAGCGGGTTTCAAACAGCCCCTCGTTTCGATCAAATGGAAACGCCGACGGGGGACCGCGAAACGTCATTTCGCCCGCAACCACCCGACCACTGACCAGCGCCTGATCCAGCCACGCCACACCTTCGGGCGGAATCACTGCGACGGGTAGGTAATGCCGCGCCTGACCGACCTTGACATCACGATAGCGACCTTGAAGGTCCAGCCATGGCTCGCCGACGTCAGGGATTATCACGCGACCCCAAAATCGGCTGTTGAGATCAGGATTAGCCAGTTCCAACCCCGTGCTTTCCAGACGCAGACGGTCGGTCTCGCGCCGCCATGCAACCGTTCCGCGCAGGGTGGCGAGGGTGATGGGCGCGCGCAGCAGACCCGCAGTGTCTACCTGAACAGCATGACTGTCCAGTTCGATCCGGCCCTGCTCCGGGGTGAAATGGAGATGGCCGGTGACGTTGGTCAAGCCGGGCAGACCGTGCGCCGGATGGGTGCTGATCTCCCGCAAGGAAGCGGTTACGGCGTAATTCCCCGACTCGGCCTGAATCCCGATTTCCGGCAACTCACCCCGCGGGTTGAGCGGCGTCAGCCATTGCCGGGCCGGCTCATCGAGCCAGGACATCGCCCAAGTGAGCAGGTGTTCAGTGCGCCCGTGGCGAATGGTCGCCTGCCAGCCGGCTTCGGTAGGCGCCGCGGTGAATTCTACGGGCGTCTGTCTCCGACCCGATGCATCCGCGAAGCCAATCTGACCTTGCAATCGCCATCCGGCACTGAGCAAGGATTGTTCGATGGTCATTTCCAGTCGTTCGCCCAGATCAGCCGGTAAATCAGCGGTCAATTCCAGTCGCCGACCCTGCGGCGTTTCCCGCAGATGAAGATAGGGACGCAGCAGTTGCAGAGCGGAGCCGTTAGGCAGGCGCACCGCCAGCCGCTCGCCGACGATATCCAGGCCGCGCAGGTCGAACAGCCAGTGAGCAACTTGCGGCAGGGCCTGGGGCGTAATAACGGATTCTGTCCTGTCGACATCTGTCCGGAGCCGGGGAATGCCGTCGGCGTCCGATTCCAGCGTCAGGCTGGCACCTTCCAGACGGATGTAGCCGATGACCGGACGCCATTCGCGCAGTGAGCGCCACAGGTTCAGCGTCACCAAGGCGCGGGCAAATCGGGCCAGCGTCGCGTCCCGTCGGGTATCGTAGAGGCTGACACCCTGTAACTGCAGCGCCAGCCGCCAGCCTTCCATAGTGGCGGTTACCGTCTCGATGCCTACCGGCATCCGTAGTGCGTTGCCCAGCGCACCGGCCAGCTCATCACGGTAATCGTTCAGGCGCGGCAACAGCCACCACTGCGCGAATCCCGCCAGCAGCAACAAGGGTAACAGCAGGGTCAGCAGCAATCGGCGCATCCAGCGCAGCGTCCGACGGGTCCGACTGGTGGATAGACGCAGAGGATTCCGAAAGCGCCGGGGATCGCCGCTATGATCGACAGGGTTCATTACCCTAAAAATTCTACCATGTGCGAACTGTGTGCTGTTTTAAAAAATTCCCTGCCAGCCAAAAAAAAGGGCGTCCGACTACACTCAAACTGACGCGCAATCGGACGCCATAGTCCGCGACGGCGGCCCCCGTTAGCCGCCCGGATTCACATTGCGAACAAACCCCGCAGGCTTGTGAACGCGAACCCTTGGTGACTAACTTAGCAATTCAATGACCAACTTTTCTAATGTTTTGTTTTTTAAATTTTTTAATTATAAGTCGTTATTTCGATACCTTTATAGTGGCGGTGGGGCGCTTCATGCTGGCGCTTTGGGCAGATCGCTTGCCTCTTCTTGGGGCAAGGCGGGTCAACGGGCGGATTTATTTTTAAAGTCGCTTGATCTGCCTACCTGGGGTCATCATGCTTGTGCGGAGTGACTCACTGAGGAAGCCAAGATGTCCATTCGCGACTGGCCTGATGATGAACGTCCCCGGGAAAAACTGCTGAAACGCGGTGCGGCGGCGCTTTCCGATGCGGAATTACTGGCGATTTTTCTGCGGGTCGGGGTGCGCGGAAGCAGCGCTGTTGACTTGGCCCGCGACCTGCTCAAGGAACACGGTGGCCTTCGTCAGTTGCTGGAACTGGATGAGGCCGGATTCTGCGCAACGCGAGGTCTGGGACAGGCCAAATACGTTCAATTGCAGGCCGTGCTGGAACTGGCTCATCGTCATCTAAAAGATACTCTGCAACGGGTGGATGCGATTCAAAGCGTTGCTGACACCCGCCGCTATCTAATGGCCCGAATGCGCCATCATCCTCATGAAGTCTTCGCTTGCCTGTTTCTCGATAACAAACATCGAGTCATTGAGTACGAGGAGCTGTTCTTCGGCACAATTGACAGTTCTGCCGTGCACCCGCGCCAGGTCGTGAAGCGGGCGCTACATCACAACGCTGCTGCAATCATCGCCGCACACAACCATCCTTCCGGGGTTGCCGAACCAAGCCGGGCTGATGAAGCCATCACCTTACGGTTGAAAGAAGCGCTGTCGATCATTGATGTCCGCTTGCTGGATCATATCGTGGTCGGCGATGGTCAGACCGTATCGCTCGCGGAACGGGGCGTGTTGTAGCTAAAACCCCCGCGCTTCGCGAATCCGATTGTAGGCGGCAGTGATTTCACGGGTTTTCTCCGTAGCGTACACCATTTCCGCCGAGGAGACGCTTCTGGACGCCAGTTTGTCAGGATGGTGTTGCTTGATGAGGCGGCGGTAAGCCAGCTTGATTTCATCGGGGCTGGCCTCGCGTTTTAATCCCAACACGGTATAGGCCTGGCTGAGCGAGTTGACGGGAGTGGCCGGGCGTCGGCCATAAGCCTGCCGTTCATAATGAGGTCCATCCGTCCCAGAATTTCCGGAGCCGCTAAAACCACTGGGTCCGGATTGATGCGCCCAACGCTGGGCGCGAAACAGGGTGTGCAGGGTTTCAAATTGCAGGCGGTGTATACCCAGCCGATCGGTAATGTCCAGCAAGCGGGCATGGGTTTGCGGATGCAGCCGCCCATCAGCGTAAGCGACATTCAGTAGCAGTTCCAGCCATTGTTGCAACAGCGCCGGGTGATCGCGGCACACATGCTGAAACGTCTCGATAGCGACGCCCACGGCGAATTGGGGCTGTTTGCCTTCGGTGAAACAGTCCATGGCCGATTGCCGCTGACCCGCATTCAGTTGAAGGTGATCCATAATGGCGCGGGCGGCGGCGATTTCCCATTCCGACACCCGGCCATCGGCCTTGGCGATATGGCCCATCATTTGGAACGCGGTGGCGTGAAATATGTTTCGAGCGTGATCATGGCCGTCCGGCCCCGCCGCCGCTTTCTGCTGGCCCTGATCGAAGTGATGACCCGCCGCTGCACCCAGCAGTGCGCCCAGTGGCCCACCGACCATAAAACCAAAAGCTCCGCCAAACAGTTTTCCTAACACGCTGAATTGACAACCTCGTTCGCTAAACTCCCGACCACTTTAAGCGGGAGAAGGGGCTGCTATTTCAAATAAATGTCGTCATCGTAGGTTTTTAGCCAGTCGGGACGCAAGCCAATCAAGGCCATCGTGGTCATGCCATTGAGCAGGCCTTCCGGGAATAAATAAAGCGGTAGATACGGTAAATATTCATGACTGATGCGAGCAAACGTGTAAGTTTCGTTGACGACGAGCAAGGTCGCCAACGCCAGCACGGCCGTGCCCGCTGCCAGCATGGCGTTGAAAAACGCGCACAGAAAAACGTAAATGAATAAATGGCGCGGCAGGTAGCGGTAAACGAGTAAATAAACGCCATAGCTGACCGAAACCGGCAGGATGCCCAGCAGCAGGGCGTTCATCGCCAGCGCCACCCAGTCGCCGCTGATAATTGTGACCGCCACCATAATCAGACTGACGCCGATGACGCCCAACGCCCAGCCAAACATCAGGGTGTAGACGGTCGCGCACAGGAAATGAAAACCCAGCGCGGGCCGGACGCCGACTTCGAAAATCCACATCAGGAACAGCACTGTCGAAGCGCCCAGAAAGAGATGCTGGAGCTTAATCGTGGACAGGAACGTGCGCCACGGCGCGGCGCGCGCCGCCTGGAGGCCGATCAGCAGCCAGACGAAGTAGGCGAAAAACAGTAAATCGGCGGGAAGCAATGCGTCAGTAAGGTTCATGATATTAAGCATACCGCATCCGGTGGGTGGGTGGCGTTGTGAAATGTCAGAGTGATTTTGGCATTACAATGCCGGAGATCGATGCTGACCTTACTCCAGGAGCCACCCATGTCTGTTGCCGATGCCGTCGCGCCCGAAATCGCCAGCCTGCCGCTTGTTTATCGTGGCAAGGTCCGCGACCTGTATGCCGTCGATGACCAGCATTTACTGATGGTCGCCAGTGACCGGTTATCGGCCTTCGATGTCATCCTGCCGACGGCGCTGCCCGGCAAGGGCGCGATATTGACGGCGGTCGCCAATTTCTGGTTCGATCGCACCCGTCCTATTGTGCCGAATCATCTGCAACTGGCCGAGAAGACTCTGGATCAGGCGTTGCCGGATTCGGTTGAACGGGATCGAGTTGCCGGGCGGGCGGTGGTGGTGCGGCGGTTGAAGGGGCTGCCGGTCGAAGCCATCGTGCGCGGCTATCTGATCGGTTCCGGCTGGAAGGATTACCAGCGCACCGGGACCGTCTGCGGGATTCGCCTGCCAGACGGTCTGCGGCTGGCGGAGAGGTTGCCGGAGCCAATATTTACCCCTTCCACCAAGGCGGAGCTGGGCGCGCATGATGAGAACGTCAGTTTCGAGCAGATCGCCGCGACCATCGGTCGAACGCTGGCTGAACAGGTGCGGGCGATCAGCCTGCAACTGTACCGGGAGGCAGCGGAATATGCGTGGGGGCGAGGCATCATCATCGCCGATACCAAGTTCGAGTTCGGGCTGACCGAGAAGGGATTGTTGGTGTTGATGGACGAGGTGCTGACCCCGGATTCTTCCCGCTTCTGGCCGGTGAACGGTTATCAGCCCGGCGTCAATCCGCCGAGTTTTGACAAGCAGTTCGTGCGCGATTATCTGGAAACGCTGGACTGGGACAAGCAACCGCCGGGGCCAGAACTGCCGCCAGACATCGTGCAGAAAACCGTCGCCAAATACCGCGAAGCGCTGGAACGGTTGACCCGCTGACCCTTTACCTCAACGCCGTTTCCAGCGTCGGCCACACATTCTCCAGAATCCGAGCCTGGGCCTCGGCGC
>CAZDVY010000117.1:0-7935 GCA_964508935.1 uncultured Candidatus Competibacteraceae bacterium
TTGCGCAGGTAGCTCAGAATCGACTGCTCGGCGTCATGGCAGTCAATCCAGTCGAAGCCCTGCCATTCAAATTCGTAGTGATGCAGCGCGGGTTCGCTGTGATAAAGCCGGTTCAGGTCCTTGACCAGCAGTTGCATACCCTGGTGGAAGTCATACTGGAGGACATACCAGTCGAGGGTCGTGGCGCTGTTCCATTCGGTGCCCTGGCCGAACTCGGTGCCCATGAACAGCAGTTTCTTGCCGGGATGGGTGAACATGTAGAGATAGAGCAGCCGCAGATTGGCGAAACGCTGCCATTCATCGCCCGGCATCTTGTTGATCATCGAGCCTTTGCCATGCACCACCTCATCGTGCGAGAACGGCAGCATGAAATTCTCGGTGAAGCAGTACAGCATGCTGAAGGTCAGCAGGTCATGATGATATTTGCGATGGATCGGTTGCTGTGCTATGTAGCGCAGGGTATCGTTCATCCAGCCCATGTTCCACTTCATGCTGAACCCCAGCCCGCCGACATAGGTCGGGCGGGTGACCTGCGGCCAGGAGGTGGATTCTTCAGCGATGACCATCGCGCCGGGGTGTTCGCTGTGCACGACCGTGTTCAGTTCGCGCATGAAGTCAATCGCTTCCAGATTCTCGCGGCCGCCGTACTTGTTGGGAATCCACTCGCCTTCCTTGCGTGAATAGTCCAGATACAACATGGAAGCGACCGCATCCACCCGCAGCCCGTCCAGGTGGAACTCCTCGATCCAGTACAGGGCGCTGGACAGCAGAAAGTTTTTCACTTCATAGCGGCCGAAGTTGAAGATCAGCGTGCCCCAGTCCAGATGCTCGCCTTTGCGGGGGTCAGTGTGTTCGTACAGCGCCTCGCCGTCGAAGCGGGCCAGGCCGGAGGCATCCTTGGGGAAATGCGCCGGCACCCAGTCGAGAATTACGCCGATGTCGTGCTGGTGGCAGTAATCGATGAAGTAGCGGAAATCGTCCGGTGTGCCAAAGCGACTGGTCGGCGCGTAGTAGCCGGTGGTCTGATAACCCCAGGAGGCGTCATAGGGATGCTCGGTGATCGGCAGCAGTTCGATATGGCTGAAACCCAACTCCTTAACGTAATCAACCAGTTGATGCGCCAGTTCCCGGTAGTTCAGAAACTCGCCTTCCGGGCCGCGTCGCCAGGAGCCTAAATGGGCTTCATAGACGGACATGGACTGGTGCAGCCAGTCGGCGGCCTTGCGTTTGTCGAGCCACTCCTTATCCCGCCAGGCATAGGCGCTGGATTTGGTGATGATGGTGGCGGTACTGGGCCGCAACTCGAAGTGCTGACCGTAGGGATCGGATTTCAACAGGATGGCGCCGCTGTGGCGGTTACGGATTTCAAATTTATACAGATCGCCCGGGCAGATGTTAGGGATGAACAGTTCCCACACGCCGCTGCCGCCGCGCACCCGCATGGGATGGACGCGACCATCCCAGCGATTGAAGTTGCCGACGACGCTGACACGCTCCGCATTGGGCGCCCAGACAGCGAACAACACACCAGCCACCCCATCAGCCTCGTGCCGGTGAGCGCCCAGGAAACGGTAGGAGTGCCAATGTTTACCTTCGCCAAACAGGTAGAGATCGAAATCGGGAACTTGTGGAAGGAAACAGTAGGGATCGTAGGAAATATGTTCGTGATGATCAGAATCGCGCCAGATCAGCCGGTAGCGCTCAGGAACCTGATCAGGCTTGCCTTGCCATTCAAAAAGGTCAGTGTTCGGGATGCGCTCCATCAGCAGGTTGCCTTCGGCGATATGCACCTCCTGGGCGTAGGGCAGATGGGCGCGAACGACGACTTTCTTATCCTGGGGGTGGCGGCCCAGGACGGCGAAGGGGTCATGATGGCGGGCTTCGATGATGCGTTGCAGTTCGGGATTGAGTTTCGGGCTCGTCACGTTTGTTCATCCTGGTTTTATGTTGACGGTTGAGGCTGTGTCCGACGGTGGTTGACGATCCAGACCGCCCAGCCTGATGACGGTGTTGCCGGGCATCAATCCCGGAACCCGTCAATTGATTCGGATAAGTATAGCGCCGATTCCTCTAAGGATGGTTTTTTGTGGGGATTATGTGGTATCTGATAAAATCAATCTTGTTTCATGCAAACCCATCAGAACCCGTCAAACAATCCAAGGGACGATCATGAATTCTCACAAACTGCTTGCATCCATATTGGCGTTGGGGCTGGGCCTGCTGGCGGGCTGCTCCGGGGAAAGCCCGAACAAGCCGGTCAGCTTCCAGAAAGACGTGTATCCGATCCTGAAAGCGGCCTGTGCCGAGTGCCATACTGTACCCAACGGCGAGGGCTACCAGAAAAGTGGTCTGGCGGTCAACACCTATGAAGAGCTGATGAAAGGCACCAAACTCGGGCCGGTCATCATTCCCGGCCAAAGCCTTAATAGCAGCCTGAACCGGCTGGCTGAGGGCCGCCCTGGCGTCGACCCTTCCATACAGATGCCGCATGGCAAGGTGAAATTGCCAGAAGCACAACTCGCTCTCCTGCGTCAGTGGGTTGATCAGGGCGCCAAGAATAACTAGCGTCTGGCCGAAAAGACCAGCTTGTACAATGGAGCCGGCGTCCCGCCGGCTCAAACCGGAAAGAAGCCGGTTCTGCATACCAAAATCCTCTTCCTAACAGGGAGAGGGATAGTCCGCTTCCGAACCCCCGTCATTCGCCGCGCCGATTCCTGGCGTCGGCGCCATGCCCGTTGCGGGCCAGTTTACTGGGGATGGATCATGGTCGCTTCCAGGCAAACCGCGCTGGCCGGCGCGGATTTCGACACATGGCTGAATACCTTGCGGGTCCAGTGGTCGCCGGCGCAGCTTGAGATGGTGCGCCGCGCCTATGCTCTCAGCGGCGAACCTGAACTGGCCGTTACAGATTTACTGGCTGATCTTGGCATGGATCATGAGACCGCGGCGGCGGCGTTGCTGCATGAGTCTATGGCTACCGGGCAGTGGGCGCTCTCCAGAGTACGGGACGAGTTCGGCCCGGCTGTTGCGCAAATGGTGGATGGGTTAATCAAGCTCGACGCCATCGGCGAATTGCATCAGAGCAGCCAGCACGTCGGTCGTCAACTGGAAAGCCTGCGCAAGATGCTGTTGGCCATGGCCCAGGATCTGCGGGTGGTGTTGATCCGGTTGGCGATACAGCTTCATACCCTGCGCCAGCTTGGACAGCGGCCGGTGGAAGAACAGCAGCGCATTGCTCGTGAGACGCTGGAGGTTTTCTCGCCGTTGGCCAACCGGCTCGGCATTGGTCGCATCAAGTGGGAGATGGAAGACCTGGCGTTGCGCTATCTGCACCCGTTGGCCTACAAGCAAATCGCCTCGGCGCTCGAGCAGCGCCGAGCTGACCGGGAGCATTATATCGCCCGGGCTATGGAGGAGCTGCGCGACCATCTGCGGGAAGCGCAGATTGACGCCGAGGTCAGCGGCCGGGTCAAGCATATCTATAGCATCTGGCGGAAGATGCAACGCAAGAAGCTGTCTTTTGAGCAGATTTTCGACGTGCGGGCGGTGCGGGTCATGGTGGATACCGTCAACGACTGCTACGCCGCGCTCGGGGTGGTGCATACCCTCTGGAATCACATCCATCGGGAATTTGACGACTACATCGCGCATCCCAAGCCCAACGGCTATCAATCGCTGCATACGGCGGTGGTCGGGCCGGAAGGCCGAACCCTGGAAGTGCAGATTCGCACCACCGACATGCATCGTCATGCGGAACTGGGAGTGGCTGCGCATTGGAATTATAAGGAGGGCGGAACGGGGTCGGCGGCGATCCAGCAAATTGCCTGGTTGCGGCAAATGCTCGAATCCCGAGAAGAAGAAACCGACGACGGCGATTTGCTGGAGCGGTTCAAGGCTGAAGCTTTTCAGGATCGGGTGTACGCGATTACCCCTAAAGGTACGATCGTTGAGTTGCCGCAGGGAGCGACACCGCTCGATTTCGCCTACCATGTTCATACCGAAGTGGGCCACCGCTGCCGGGGGGCCAAGGTCAATGGCCGCATTGTGCCGTTGACCTATGAACTCAAGACGGGCGAACAGGTGGACATTCTGACTGCCAAGACCGGCGGTCCCAGCCGCGACTGGCTCAGTCCACACCTGGGTTATGTCAAAAGCAACCGGGCGCGGGCGAAAATTCGCCAGTGGTTCGTCCAGCAGGATCAGGAAAAGAGCATCGTTGCCGGGCGCATCGCTCTGGAGCGGGAATTCCAGCGGTTGGGTGCGCGCCACCTCAAGCTGGACAAGGTGGCGGAGCGGCTCGGCTTCACCCGGCCGGATGAGTTATTCGCGACAATCGGCCATGGCGCGTTGACCACCAGCCAGGTAGTGGCGCGAATTCAGGATTTGTTGCCGCAGGCGCCGCCGGCTGCCGAGAGTCTGCTGGTCGTCCGCAAGTCGAAGATGGTGGAATCCGGCAAAGGCGATGTACAAATTCGCGGAGTGGGACGGCTCCTGACCCAGATGGCGCATTGCTGTCAGCCAGCTCCGTTTGAGCCGATCGCCGGCTACATCACCCAGGGGCGCGGCGTCACTATCCACCGCCAGGATTGCGCCAATTTGCTGGCGCTGGCCAACCAGCACAGCGAACGGGTGATTGAAGTCAGTTGGGGCGAGACGCCGGCCACCTATCCGGTGGATATCATGATCATCGCCCACGACCGTTCCGGCTTGTTGCGGGACATCACTTCGATCCTTGCCAATGAGCAGGTCAATGTGCTGGGCGCGAATACGCTGACCGACCGGGAAACCTCGATTGCCCGCATGGCGCTGACGCTGGAAATTACCGACGTACTGCAACTGAGCCGGGTATTGGACAAGATCGGTCAGTTGCGCAATGTGATGGAAGCGTATCGGAAGACCTGAGTGATGACGTCGGCGACTGGCGATGCTCGCCCGGCCTGACCTATCAGTCCGCCTGTGTCAGCAGTAACCGGGTTTCGCGCAGCAGAATATTGCGCCGCAGCAACAAACTCCATCGGCTGCCACCGCATTGTCGCCAAAGCATGGCAGAGCGAATCCCGGCTAACAGCAATGCCCGGATGCGATTGGTGTTTTCCGGGTTGTTCAAGTGCGCCTGAACGCCACTGACCATGATGCGCGGCGACAGGGTGCTGATTGTTTGCAGGTAGAGATCGGCAAACCGGGCGATGGTATTGCTGTGCGTGACCGGAAAATGCGCCAGATTCTGGATGATGTCCTTGATTCCGTCGCTCAGGATATTCAACAGGTCTTGGCGACGGCTCAGTTTGCGCTCCAGCCGCAGCAGCGTCACCAAATAGCGGGTCAACTCCATATCCTGCGGATTATGGAGTTGCTGTTCCAGCAGACGCAAACCAGCCAACAGCCGGTTGATGCCGCCATAGACATCGACGCTGCTGGGTGCGTCGATCTCGAGCAGACTGTCCATGCAGGTTGCAAAATCATCAGCCTGAATTTGGCCGCGCCGGGCAATGTTGCGCACCAGGTCAGTAGCCTGTATCGCCCCGGCCAGGGCGATGACGCGATCTTGATCGGTTTTGGGCATGAGAGTCGGGATGGGTGGCGGGAAGGGATGTGCTCAATTGTAGCCCGCATCAATAATTCCGCCGCCCAAACATTCGTCGTCCCGATAAAGCACCACTGATTGGCCGGGGGTCGTGGCTCGCTGGGGAATGCTAAACCGAACCTCGGCACAGTCGTTGTCCAGGATTTCCAGTACACAGTTTTGATCCGGCTGGCGATAGCGGATTTTGGCGGCGCCGATGAATGGCAGGGGAGGCGGTTCGCCGGCGA
Organism: uncultured Candidatus Competibacteraceae bacterium; assembly: GCA_964508935.1. Lineage (GTDB taxonomy): Bacteria > Pseudomonadota > Gammaproteobacteria > Competibacterales > Competibacteraceae > UBA2383. The sequence goes on from CAZDVY010000117.1 coordinate 5,812, forward strand.
TCCAGTGTAGTTGTGAGGCGCGCAGCCGCCGGTGGAACAGCGCCGGATGATCGCGGCCCTGCGCGACAATCAGCGTATTGCGCGCCAAATCCTTGCCCACCACATACCAGGGTTCGCCATTGCCGTCGCGCCGTCCGCCGATTCTCAATCCTTGCCGCTGGCCGATGGTGTGGAACATCAGGCCGGCGTGTGCGCCCAGCCATTCGCCCTCTGCCGAATGAATGGGGCCAGGTTGGGCGGGGAGGTAGCGATTCAGAAACTCCCGGAACCGGCGCTCGCCGATAAAGCAGATGCCGGTGCTGTCCTTTTTGGCATGCGTGACCAATCCAGCCGTGGCGGCGAGCTCCCGCACCTCGGCTTTGCGTAAATCGCCGACCGGAAACCGGGCGCTGGCCAGTTGAGCCTGATTGAGTCCGTATAAAAAGTAGCTTTGATCCTTGCCCGGATCACGGCCTTTGAGCAAATGTTGGCGACCGTCGCGTTCTTCGCAGCGGACATAGTGGCCGGTGGCGATGGCGTCTGCGCCTAAGAGTCGGGCGTGATCAAGAAAAGCCCGGAATTTAATTTCGGTGTTGCACAGAATGTCCGGGTTGGGCGTCCGACCGCTGCGGTATTCCTCGATGAAGTAGCGAAACACCCGCTCCTGATATTCAGCGGTGAAATTGACCTGGTGCAGCGGGATGTCCAGCGTTTCGCAAATCGCCCGCGCATCTTCCAGATCTTCAGCCGCTGAACAATAACCGGCCTCGAAGGAATCCTCCCAGTTTTTCATGAACACGCCGTGGACTTCATAACCCTGTTCGACCAGCAGCAATGCGGCGACCGAGGAGTCTACGCCGCCAGAGAGGCCAACAACGATGCGGGTTTTGGGCATGGGGAGGGCGTTGGAAAAAGAAAGGCCCCTCGCCGGCAGGTCGGGCGAGGGGCGCGAACAATGCCGCGCAGCAGTTATTTGCTGGAGGGCAGACTTTCCTTAATCAGCTTGTCGAATTCAGCCTTGAAGCGCCCCATGAGGTCGCCTAGCGCTTTGGAATCGTCCATGAATTTCTGATTCAGGCTCGAAATCGTCTCGGCCTGGCTGGTCAGAAACGCTTGCAGGCTGGCCGGATCACTGATGTCGGCGGCGGCTTTCATGCGGGCCATCGCCATGTCTACATAGGATTGCAGGGCACTCATCTGGAAATTGACCAGCGCTTCCAGATTGGCGGCGGACAGCTTGTTAGCCTTGAGCGCCGGACCCATCAGATTTTGGTACTGCGAAGACATTGTGGCCAACACGTCGTTGGTCATGGCGATTCTCCCAAATAAAGTCAGTGGACAGTGAAATTGTGCGGTTGCAGCATAACGCAGATTTTGTTGCAGCGCAATATGATCAGCGTGATTTTTTACCATGCGGAATGGAGAGCGACACCAATCGCGGTTGCGACCGGCTGTATTTTGGGGTAATTTACAAAATTAAGGAGATGGCATTCCTCCTCGAACCGCCGTAATGGCTGATGATGCCTACCGACTTCCTCGGGAACAGGAAGCGGGAGGCGTATCCCGATTTTCCCCGCCTTCCCCGCTGGACTGCTTCATCCCGAGCCGCGCAATGACGCTGATTCGCATGGGATGACATGGGTTTCTACGCTTTTCTTGCTATTGGTCTTGGCGCTGCAACCGGCGCCTGGCTGCGTTGGGGGTTGGGTCTGATGCTCAATCCCGTATTTCCCACCGTGCCGCTGGGAACGCTGGCCGCCAATCTGCTCGGCGGTTTTCTGATGGGCATGGCGATGCAATTTCTGCTCGAACACGCCGTCCTGCCGCCCGAACTGCGTTTAGCGATTACCACCGGCTTTTTAGGCGGACTCACTACGTTTTCAACCTTTTCGGCCGAAACCGTCACCCTGCTGCTGCGCGAGGAATATCTCTGGACCCTGGTGATTGTGCTGGTTCACGTCATTGGTTCGGTGACGATGACGCTGCTGGGGATTCTGGTCATGAGAGGATTGATCACATTGGGGGCGCCATGAAGGGGAGCTATCTCAAGTTCTACGTTCACGAACACCGCCGGCATCACGGCATTCTGCTCTACGAATGGTTGCTGGAACGGGCTAGGAAACTGGGCATCCACGGCGGATCGGC
>CAZDVY010000118.1:0-7915 GCA_964508935.1 uncultured Candidatus Competibacteraceae bacterium
GCCGCGCCCATCGTCATCGGCGGCATCGAGGCGTCATTGCGCCGGATCGCCCATTACGACTACTGGTCGGACCAAGTGCGCCGCTCGATTCTGCTCGACGCCAAAGCCGATTTATTGCTGTACGGCAACGCGGAACGGGCCATCGTCGAGGTTGCGCACCGTGCCGCCGCCGGCCAGCCGCCCGGAACCCTGCGCGATGTGCGCGGAACGGCGTTTATCCATCGCGGCGCTTTGCCGGAGGGTTGGCTGGACATCGACGCTACCGAGCCGGATCGCGCTGCGCATCCGTCGCGCCATGATCGCGCCAAAACGCTGATTCGCCTGCCCGGTTACGAGCAGGTGAAAAGCGATCCGCTGCTGTACGCCCACGCCTCGCGCCTGCTGCATCTGGAGACCAATCCCGGCAACGCCCGCGCCTTGCTGCAACAACATGGCGACCGCGCTGTGTGGCTGAATCCGCCGCCGCTTCCGCTGACCACCGCCGAATTCGATGCGGTGTTCGACCTGCCCTACGCCCGCGCCCCGCATCCGCACTACGGCGACGCCCGCATCCCGGCCTGGGAGATGATTCGCTTTTCGGTGAACATCATGCGCGGCTGTTTCGGCGGCTGCACCTTCTGCTCGATCACCGAACATGAAGGCCGCATCATTCAATCGCGCTCGGAAGCCTCGGTGCTGCGGGAAATCGAAGAGATTCGGGATAAAACGCCTGGCTTCACCGGGATCATTTCCGACCTGGGCGGGCCGACTGCCAATATGTACCGGCTGGCCTGCCAATCGCCGGAGATTGAGCGCAATTGCCGCAAACTGTCCTGCGTTTACCCGGATATTTGCCCGAACCTGAAGACCGACCATTCTTCCTTGATCCATCTCTACCGCAAGGCACGGGAATTGCCGGGAGTGAAAAAAGTGCTGGTGGCGTCCGGGGTGCGTTATGACCTGGCGATTCGTGATCCCGCTTATGTGCGGGAACTGGTCACCCACCATGTCGGCGGCTATCTGAAAATCGCCCCGGAGCACACCGAGGCCGGGCCGCTGGCGAAGATGATGAAGCCGGGCATGGGCGCCTACGAGAAGTTCAAGGAACTGTTCGAGCAATATTCCCGCGAGGCCGGCAAGGAGCAGTACCTGATTCCCTATTTCATCGCCGCCCATCCGGGAACCACCGACGAGGACATGCTGAATCTGGCGCTGTGGTTAAAAAATAATGGCTTCCGCGCCGACCAGGTGCAGGCGTTTCTGCCCTCGCCCATGGCGCTGGCGACCGCCATGTATCATACCGGGCGGAATCCGCTCAAGGGCGCTCACCGTGACCGGGGGGAAAGCGTCTTTGCCGCCAAGGGCTTGAAGCAGCGCCGGTTGCATAAAGCCTTTCTGCGCTACCACGATGCGGAGAACTGGCCGCTGCTGCGCGAGGCGCTCAAGCGCATGGGCCGCGCTGATTTGATTGGCAACGGCAAGCGGCATCTGATTCCGCTCTGGCAACCGGCAGGTACGGGTGCCAGCGGCGGGGAAGGCGGACGAAGGGGCCGCAAGCACGGGCCGCAGACCTTTCTGACCCAGCACACCGGCTTGCCGCCACGCGCCCAGACGCTGCCGCCGACGCAAAACGGCAAGGCGCAGCCTGCGGATCGGCGGCCAGCCCGTGCTTTTACTCAGGGTAGTCCCTGCGGCGGCGGCAAACGGCGCGGCGGACGCTGATCGCTCCCTATTTTCCCCGGAAGAATGACCATGAGCCTGCAACGTCTGTATTTTGGCGATAATTTGGCGATTAGCCGTGAACATTTGGCCGATGAGAGTGTGGATTTGATTTATCTCGATCCGCCATTTAATTCCAAGCGCGATTACAACCTGTTGTTTAAAACACCCAAGGGCCAGCAGGCGGACGCACAAATCATGGCCTTTGAGGATAGCTGGCGCTGGGGGCCGGAAGCCGAGCGGGAGTTTGCCGAGATTCTCCATCAGCCGAACACCCAGACTGCCGAAGTGATGCAGGCGTTGCGTTCGTTTCTGGGCGAGAATGACATGATGGCCTATCTGGTGATGATGGCGAATCGTTTGCTGGAATTGCATCGGGTGTTGAAATCAACCGGCAGTCTCTATCTGCATTGCGATCCCACCGCTTCGCATTATCTGAAAATCGTGCTGGACGCTGTCTTTGGCAAGGAGAATTTTCGCAATGAACTGGTTTGGAAACGCACCGGCGCTCACAGCGATGCCAAGCGTTTTGGGGCCAATCTGGACACGCTGCTTTATTATTCCCGTTCTGAAGATTATGTCTTCAATCCGATCTATCAGTCTTATAACGATGATTATAAGGCACGGTTTCGGAATACCGATCCGGATGGCCGACGCTGGACGGATGATAACTTGACTGCCAAAGGATTGAGCGGCGGCGGTTACCAATATGAATACAAGGGCGTAACCTCGTTATGGCGTTGCCCTCTCGAAACCATGCAGCGCCTGGATCAAGAAGGTCGCTTGCATTTTACCAGCAAAGGCGGCATTCGGCTGAAACGCTATCTCGACGAATCCGCCGGAATACCGTGTCAGGCTATTTGGGACGACATTCCGCCGATCAACTCACAAGCGGCGGAACGACTGGGTTATCCGACGCAAAAGCCGCTGGCCTTATTGGAGCGCATCATTCAGGCCAGCAGCAACGAAGGCGATATTGTACTGGACCCCTTCTGCGGTTGCGGCACGGCGGTTCATGCGGCGCATAAGCTCAACCGGCAATGGATCGGGATTGACATCACCCATCTGGCGATTGCCGTCATTGAAACGCGGATAAAAGCCGCCTTTCCGGGTATTGAGTTTGAAGTATTGGGCGTTCCCAAGGATTTAGCCAGCGCCCGTGATTTAGCCGCTCGGAATAAATATCAATTCCAGTGGTGGGCCTGTGCGCGAGTCAACGCCCAGCCGTATCAGGGCAAGAAAAAAGGCGCAGATTCCGGGATTGACGGGTTGATCTATTTCCAGGACGACGCCGGGCCGGCGAAGAAGATCATTGTTTCCGTCAAAGGCGGCGACAACGTCAATGTCAGCATGATTCGGGATTTAGGCCATGTGGTGGAACGGGAGAAAGCCGCTATCGGTTTGTTCGTCACCCTGACTCCGCCGACCAAACCGATGCAAACCGAAGCTCTCAGCGCCGGTTATTATCAATCGCCGCATTTCGGCGCGTTTCCCAAACTGCAAATTCTGACCATTGAAGGGGTATTGAATGGTGCGGAACGGGCGCGGTATCCCGACCTGAGTCAAGGTGGACTGACCTTCAAAAAAGCCGAACGGGAATCGCCCACCGGCGAACAGGAGCCTTTGTTGTGACTGAACTTGAACAATTACTGCAACTGATGGCCCGGTTGCGCGACCCGGAGCATGGCTGCCCGTGGGATCGGCAACAAACCTGCGCGACGATTGTTCCGCATACGATTGAGGAAGCCTACGAAGTCGCTGACGCCATCGCCCGCGAAGACTGGGCGGAATTGCGCTCAGAGCTGGGTGACTTGTTGTTTCAGGTGGTGTTCTATACCCAAATCGCCCGCGAAGAAGGGCGTTTCGATTTCGCCGATGTGGCGCGGGGCATTGTCGAGAAGATGACCCGTCGCCACCCGCATGTCTTCGGCGATGAACGCTATGCCGACGCTGCTGAACAGACTGCCGCTTGGGAACGGATCAAGTCGGCGGAAAAAGCGCAGGCTTCCTCACCATCCGCTGGCGTGTTGGATGGCGTTCCGCTGGCGTTGCCTGCGCTCACCCGCGCCGCCAAATTGCAGCAAAAGGCGGCGCGGGTCGGCTTCGACTGGGGCGCGGTTGAACCGGTGCTGGCTAAAATCCAGGAGGAAATCGGCGAAATCCGCCATGAAATCGCTATTGACGCGCCGCCGGAACGGCTGGCCGATGAGTTGGGCGATGTGCTGTTTGCGGTCGCCAATCTGGCCCGGCATCTGAAGCTCGATCCCGAAGCGGCGCTGCGCGGAACCAACACCAAGTTTGAACGACGCTTTCGGCGCATCGAACAGTGGCTGGCCGAGCAGGGGCGCGCCCCGACCAATTCGACGCTGGCGGAGATGGACGCGCTGTGGAACCGGGCCAAGCGCGAGGAAACGTCGGGAAACAGTTGATCGCGCCAGTTAGCCGCTGGCGCTGGCCCCGCCGCGCACCCAACTGGAAAAGGCGTTGCGGTTGCGCGAGCAGATCACCACTTTCCCCCGCCCGGAAAAGCGCAGCACGATGCCTTCGCCGCTAGTCACGCTGCTCACCAGCCGGCTGAACATGCCGCCGCTTTGTTGGCTCGGCACCGAAATTTCATAACGCAACTGGCTGTCCCAGGCCACGACATGGGCGTTATCGATAATCACATCCTTGCCGGGTTCGACATCGAGAATAAAACCGGAGCCAAAGCCGGAGACTGCCAGTTTGCCCTTGCCGGTCGCTTCCATGACGAAGAACCCGCCGGACTGGGCGAACAGGGCGTTGCCGAGACTTTGCGTGCGCACCTTCAAATCGACGCCGCTTTCCGCCGCCACGAACGCGCCATCACTGAGCATATACTGGGTGGCGCCCACTTCGAGAATCTGAATGGTTCCCGGCAACACCGGCGACAGCAGACAGTCGCCATCGCCCCGGGTGGCTTCGATGTGCTGCTGGAAGAACGATTCGCCATTCGCAAACCGGCGCATCAGGGCGCTGCCCAGGCCGCCGGTCATCTTGCCGGTCAAATCGAGCGCGTCTTCCATCATTACCATCGCATCCGATTCGCAGTAAATCTTTTCGCCCTTGCGCAGCGAGACATGCAGAAACGGGTCAACATCGCCGGTAATCGTGAATATTGCCATGGGGTTCTCCTCAGTAAGCCATTGGGGGGTCGGGGACGAGGGGAGTCAATTCCCGGCACAGCCATTCGCGCTGGCCGGCGTGCAACCGTCGGTTCTCCGTGCGACCGTTGACGGTCAGCGCCAGTTTTCGCAGTTCGGGGCGACCGTAGACGATTGGGGTAAAGCGCACCGTCTCCCGTGGATAGTCGCCGGATTCGGCAATTTCCACCCGCAGCCGGTCGCCGTCGATCTCTGCCGTAATGCCGGCGACGCCATAATCGCCACATTCATAGCGTCGGGTTGCCCGGTCATCCAGGCAATAATCAAAGCGCGCCGCCTGTTCCCGGCAAAACAGATGCAACTCCACCGCGCTCAAGTCCATGAAACTGTTGCGCAACGGCCCGGCGTAATACGGCACGACCGCCCCATCGCGGACGAACAGCGGCAACTCATCCAGCGCGGCGGCGTAATGCACAGCGCGGCCGCCGTCCAGCCAGTGGCCCCGGTTTATATCGAACCACGCGCCCGGCGGCAGCAGAATCGACCGTTCCTGCATTTTCACCCCACGGCGGATAATGTCCGGCCCAAGTCCCTCGCCGTGCAGGATCGGCGCAACCAGCAGCGCATCGCCGACCAGATATTGATCGTCCAGATCCACGTATTCCGGCCCGGCGTAGTGGTACAGCAGTGGGCGAATGAGCGGATCGCCGGTCAACCAGTGGGCGAAAAAACACTGATACAGATACGGCAACAGCCGGTAACGGGTGCGAATCGCTCCGCGAATCGCCGCCAGCGCCTCCGGTCCGAACTGCCACGGCTCTTGCTGCCGGGAATGGCGGCTGGCGTGGTTGCGGAAGAACGGGAACAGGCAACCGGCCTGATGCCAGCGCACCAGCAGCTCCACGCTGACATCGTCCATGAACCCGCCCACATCGGGACCATTGAACGCCACGCCGGACAAGCCCAGATTCAGCGAACACGGCAGGGCCATGCGCAGATGCTTCCAGTTACTGGCGTTGTCCCCGGTCCATACCGCGCTATAGCGCTGCGTTCCCGCGCAGGCGCTGCGGGTCAGCAAGAACGGGCGACCTTCAGGATCAATTTCATCACAAGCAGCGCGGCTGGCGCGGGCCATGAAATGTGCGTACTGGTTGTGATAACGGTCATGGGGAATCGCGCCGTGGGCAAAGCGCATGTCCTCAGCGCGGCTGTAGCCGGTCGCCGGATCGTTCATGTCCAGCCAGACGCCATCCACTGCGCTCTGGCGCAGAAAGTCCGCTAACTCGCCCACCCACCAAGCGCGGGCGTCTTCCAGGGTAAAGTCGGGAAACACCGCATCGCCGGGCCAGACCCTGCCGACATACTCGCGGCCACTGGCGGTTTGGCAAAACACTTGTTGTTCCCGCCCACTGTCGTAAACGGCGTAACCCATCTCACGCTTGACGCCGGGATCGACAATCGCTACGGCGTGAATCCCGGCAGCCTGCAACTCGCGGTTCAACGCCGCCGGGTCGGGAAACGCCTGCCGGTTCCAGGTGAACAACCGAAAATCATCCATGTAATCAATATCATACCACAGGGCGCTGACCGGCAGATCGGCGGCGGCGAATTGCGCGGCCAACTGGCGAAATTCCGTCGCACTGCGATAACTCCAGCGGCACTGGTGATAGCCCAGCGCCCAGAGCGGCGGTAAGGGCGCTCTTCCGGTTAATGCTGCATAACGCCGCACGACATCCGGCAAGGTCGGTCCGGCCAGCAGATACAAATCGGTCACGCCGCCGAAGGACTGATACCAGAATTCGCCGGGCTGGCTTTTCCCGGCGTCCAATACCGCCCGACCCGGATTGTCGAAGAACAGGCCCAAGAACCGCTCACCGGTCTTGAGAATGGCGAAAGGAATAGCGACATAGGTTGGATCGTAGTCATCACGGGCGTAGGTATGGCGAAAAACGGCCACGACATCGACAGTCAGCATATCAGCGCTGTCGCCGAGCTTGTTCAGTCGCCGGGTGCGCTCGCCGAAGCCGTAACACCCATCGACGCCGCACAGGGCGAAATTGAGCAGCAGCGCATCGCCGCACGCGCCTATGCCGGCGGCCACGGTTTCCAGGTTAAAACCGGCCACTTCCAGCCGCAGTTGCCTGGCGCTGAGGCAGGCCGCTCCCGTTGCGGCGTCGAACCGCACGGCGTCCGCCTCACGCCTCGGCGCTATCGGCTGCCCTGCGCGCCATGCTGGCAACACCGCGTCCGAATGCTGGCGCAGATCGGCGGATGCGGCGTGCTCGAACCGCAAGCGTAAACAACCGTCAGCAATGTCAGCGCAGCGAATCTGCAACCGGACACCCGGCCCGCTCAACTCTGCGGCGTCGCCGGTCAGGATCAGCGTTTCGGGAACATCGAAATTCAGCGGGTGGATTTTTTGACCGAAGAACATGGCGGCATTTTTTCAGGCGGCGCACCCAGTAGTAACCATTCACTCCCCCTTCCGCCGGCAGGAGAGGGGCTGGGGCATGGAATCACGCGGGATAGTCTAAGGTAGACTGCAATCCGCAGACAAACCGCGCGCAGGTCCCAACGATGTCCAATCCGTTCTTTGACCACCCCATTCTGAATTCCCCCTACGAGCGCCCGTCCCGGCACTGGGAGCTGGATGAAGCCGGGCAACCGACTCAGCAGCTTCTGCATTATCGTCGGCGCGCCCAGTTCATCACCCCGATTCCAAAGCCGAAAAAGCAGAAGAAGGCGGCCCATCAGCAGGGCATCGTTTTCGATGAGGGCGCCGGCCTGTCCAGCGCGGCCCAGCAATACGATCCGACCTCGATCATCAACGAAGTGCGCGGCCAGGTAGACCCTCAACGCCCTGCGCCGACCGTGGAGCAATTCATTCAGCCGTGGGTTTCTGATCTGCACGCCGGGCCTGACCATCAAGGATCGCCTGCGCGTTCTGCAACCCCATGACCCGGATAGTTATTATCGGGAGCGCGAGCTGGTTCCCGGCGATCTGCTGAGAGATTTGCGGCACGCGAAAATCGTCATTACCAACTATCACGCCTTCCGCTTGCGCGAGCGCGTCGAACTGTCCAAAGGCGGGCGGC
>CAZDVY010000119.1:0-7870 GCA_964508935.1 uncultured Candidatus Competibacteraceae bacterium
TTGTGCAACATCGATTCGGCTCACTGATTGAAAAACGACCCTCACCCCTGCCTTTCTCCCACCGGGAGAGGGGTTCTTAGACAGCTTCTAAGAAGCTGCCTAAAAACTCATCGGACTATCTGATTAGAAAATAGCAGCGTTAGCGAGAGCTGGCGATAAAAGGTTTTCTAGTCAAATAGTTATGATAGTTTTTCAGACATTCCCTTATCAGATTGTGTAATTTCCCCGCCTTGGATCAGGAGGGGTGGCGCGCAGCGCCAGGGTGATTAGAAGCGGTGATTCGATAGCTCGTGCAGGAACACTATATAAACTAGGATGCGCATAAACTTAGATATAGACTTTCGCAATATTATCCAGATATCCGGATTCTCCTCTTCCTTAGCTAAGAAAAGGTAGTGCGAAGCGCGGGATTCGGGTTGTACAGAACTCAGACTGGAAGAAAATATTAAATTGATAAAGGGGAAAGATAATGGAGGAACCAACTTCATTCTCAGTGCTGGTAGTGGATGATGATGTGGGTCTTCTGACGAGCCTTGAGCAACTGATCAGGACACAGGGCTATCAAGTCACCGTCGCCGCCAACGGTCCGCAAGCCCTGACGCACCTTGCTGAAACCCACTATGATCTGCTGCTGCTGGATTTAGCGATGCCTGGCTTGGGGGGTGCCGGGGTGCTGGATTTCGTAAATACGCAGGGTCTGGATCTGGCGATTATCGTGATCAGCGGCACGACCTCAGTAGTCGAGGCGACTACCGCCATGAGCCGGGGCGCCCTCGCTTTTCTACGCAAGCCCTTCGGCCCTGAAGAACTATTGAGCAGCGTCGCCAATGCGATCCACAAGCTGCGGCTGGAGCGAACCAACCGGGCGATGGCTCAGCGTCTGGAAACCTCTGAACGTCTGCATCGTTTTATCGTCAATCATTCTCCCGATCTCATCATGGTCCTGGACGCGGCCGGCCGGTTCACCTACCTGAACCACCGCGTCAAAACCCTGCTCGGTTTCGAACCCGAATCGCTGGTGGGGCAATCTCTGCTGGAACTGGTCACACCGCTGGACCAGGAAAAGGCCCGGCAGTTGCTGGCGGCGCTCGCCAAAAACCCAACGAAATCCCTGACAACGGAATTGTGTCTGACGCGCGACCCCAACTTCCGTCGCCACTATCCACGCCTGGCGCCACTGGTCATTGTGGAAATCATCGCGTTAGCCATCAGTGAAAAACACAACCCAACATTGCGTTACGCCGGCAGCCACATGGTGGCGCACGACATCACGGAGCGCCGGCGCGCCGAGGAAGCGCTGCGCCACGCCAGCGCCCGGTTGGAGCATGTGGTGAGCGCCAGTCCTGCGGTCATCTATTCACGCCATCCAGGTCCAGGAATGCCGATCAATTTCATCAGCGCCAACATATGGGACCTGCTCGGTTATCGCGCGGAAGAATTGCTCGCCGATGAGCGGTTTTTCGAACGCCTGATCCATCCTGACGACTGGTCGCGCCTTGCGTCGAGTCCGGATCTGGGAGAAGGACGCTCATCAATGAGCCGCGAGTATCGGATGCGGCATCAGAATGGTCAGTGGCGCTGGATTCGGGACACGGTTCGCCTGATTTGCGACGCGGATGGCCGGCCCATGGAACTGGTCGGCTCGTGGCTGGATTACACCGAAGCGCAGCAACTCGCCGAGCAACTCACTTATCAGGCCAGCCATGACTCACTGACTGAATTAGCCAACCGGCGGGCTTTTGAGATCCACCTCCAGCAGGCCCTGGATAGCGCCCGTGAGCTGAAAACCGAGCATGTCCTGTTTTACCTGGATCTGGATCAGTTCAAGGTCATCAACGACACCTGCGGACACATTGCTGGCGATGTCCTGCTGCGTGAGTTGTCGCGCATTCTGCAAACGCGGGTGCGCCGGCAGGACATGCTGGCGCGACTGGGCGGCGACGAGTTCGGGGTGCTGATGGAAAATTGCTCGCTGCATGACGCCATGCGGGTTGCTAACGGACTATGCAACGCTATCAGCGACTTCCGCTTTAGCTGGGGCGATAAAATCTTCCGGGTCGGCGTCAGCATCGGTGTGGTGGCGATTGACGACCACAGCGAAAGCTGCGCCAACGTCCTCAGCGCAGCAGACAGTGCCTGTTACGCCGCCAAGGACGCTGGCCGCAACCGCGCCCATCTGTACACCGATAATGACCTGGAACTGGCCCGCCGCCAGGGTGAAATGCGCTGGGTGGCCCGCATCAACCAGGCCCTGGAGGACAATCGTTTCCAACTGGTCTTCCAGACCATTGTGCCCACTCATGGTCCGGCAAGTGGCTATCATTACGAACTGCTGTTGCGTATGGAGGATGAATCTGGCCAGATCGTCATGCCCGGCGCATTCCTGCCTGCTGCCGAACGCTATCATTTGGCGAGTAAGCTGGATCGATGGGTGGTGGGTACGGCGCTGGACTGGCTGTCCAGCAATCCTGAACACCTTAACGGTCTATCGCTCTGCACCATCAATCTGTCGGGCCATTCGCTCAGCGACCAGCATCTGCTGGATTATTTGCTGGAGCGGCTGGCGGCTCCGTCGCCGTTGAATCACAAGCTTTGCTTCGAAATCACTGAAACCGCCGCCATCGCCCATTTTCCCAGCGCCCTGCACTTCATCAATACGCTCAAGGGCATTGGCTGCCGTTTCGCTCTCGATGATTTCGGCAGCGGTTTTTCTTCGTTCGCTTACCTGAAAAAGCTGCCGGTGGATTTTCTCAAAATCGACGGCATGTTCGTCGAGGACATCGCCAGCGATCCGGTCTCGCTGGCGATGGTCAATTCCATCAACGAGGTCGGGCATGTCATGGGGATGGAAACCATCGCCGAATTCGTAGAAAACGAGCAGATTCTGGACAAGCTGCGCGCAATCGGGGTGAACTACGCGCAGGGGTACGGGATCGGCAGACCGCGTCCGCTGGCCGAAATGGTGATAGCAAGAAGCGAGTAGCGAGATAGGGACTGTCTGCCTCCCTGTCTCGCTACCTCCCTGCCCTACAGATTGGCGGAACGCCACCAGCTATTGTATTCGCGGCGCAGCACTTCATGGGTGGGCATGGGGTAGAACGCCAGATCGGGGCCGTTGCCCATGTAGAATCCGCTCTTGACCATCCGATAGGGGAATTCCAGAGAGTGAACCCGATGCACCAGTTTGCTCGTCTTGTCGCCCCCTAGGAATAACAGAGCTTCACGCAAGTGATGCATGAACGAGTAGGGCAGATCGCCGACCGGGCCGTTTTCGGGGTCGGTCGCCAGCGCGCCCAGCCCCAGTTCGACGAAGCACAAGCCAGGGAAGCGGATAAATTTAGCTGGCTGGCTGGTCACGCCATGATAGTAGTCGGCCGGGCCAAGGGTGCTGACCACCAGACTGTTGACCGGCGACAGATCCTGGTACATATGCAGGCCCGAAGCAGGCGGCGGCGCGGAGTCGCTGCGACTCAGGCCGAGGGTATGACCGTAGGCGGTGCTCAGATACAGCTTGCCCAACGCACTGACCGGGATATGTTCGAGCACCCGGTACACCGAGATGTAAACGGAATTTTTCGGCGTCCCGTCGGGATGAGGCGTACAACGGGCAATGCCTTCTTCCAGATTAAAAAACTCGTGCCGAAACGAAGGATCGACCTCGAAAAAGATCGCCTGCCCCTTGGACTTATATTTGTGGCCGGTGGCGTAGTACTGGCCGAACTGCTCCGGCGGCAGCATGGAGGCGATCAAGGCTTCGGGGATCAATGAGAAGTACAAATGGATGGTCATGGCAATGCGCTCTCTCCAAGGGTTGAACAGGGAATGACAATCCCTGTCATTATGGTAGATTTCAAGCAGGGTGTTAAAAAATTATCCGCAATTGGCGTCATTAATAGCAGTCCGCGCCGCTGCGAGGTATTCCTCCAGGGCTGTCAGTAAGGCATTGCAGGCGGTGGGCATTCGGCCCAGCGCTGGCCAGGCCCAACGCAGCGTCCGTTCCGCCGCCTCCCGGTAGCGAGTCTGTCCGGTCAGGCATCCCAGTTTCAACAGCACTTGTGCGGCGATGCCATTCCCGGACGGCAAGGCGTCATCATGGGGCGGCTTGGGGCGCTGAATCAGCGTTTCGTGATCGTGGGCGGTGAAATAAAAGCCGCCAGACGTTGAATCTTCAAACTGCTCCAACAGCACATCCGCCAACTGCTGGGCAAATTCCAGGTCGCCCTCCCGCTGGCGGCATGCCTGAAGTTCCAGCACGCCGTCGATCAGGAAAGCGTAATCGTCCAGATAAGCATTCAACCGGCTTTGGCCGTCCTTATGCACCGCCAGCAATCGGCCATCCCGCCAGAGATGAGCCTGAATGAAATCCAGCGCCCGCTCGGCGGAATCCACGAAATCGCCTCTTTCCAACAAGCGTCCGGCGATCGCCAGGCCGCGAATCGCCAGACCGTTCCAGGCCGTCAGAATTTTCTCGTCCCGGCCCGGCCACACTCGCCGGGAGCGGGCGGTGAACAGTTGCTGGCGCGCTGAGGCCAGCCAGGCGCTGACCTGCGCTGGTGCGACGCCCAGGCGCTGCGCCAAGTCGGCGGCTTCGGCAACGACACGCAGATGCCAGGCGCGACCCTCAAAATTGGGCGGCAGTTCCAGCCCGTAGCAGATGGCGAAAGCCGTATATTCCTCGGTGTTCAGCAATTCCCGAACCTGCGCTGGCGTCCACCCGTAAAATCGACCTTCCTCGCCTTCCGAATCGGCGTCCAGGGTAGCGTAGTAGCCGCCGTCGGGTGATTGCATTTCCCGGATGAGCCATTCGCCGGTTTCTTCAGCGATCGTGCGGAACAGCGGCTCCTGAGCCGCCTGCCACGCCTGGGCATAAAGGGCGAGCAGCGGGCCGTTGTCATAGAGCATTTTCTCGAAATGGGGGATCTGCCATTCAGCATCCACCGAGTAGCGATAGAACCCGCCGCCGAGCTGGTCGTAAATTCCCCCCAGCGCCATTTGACGCAAGGTGAGCCGCACAGCGGTTTCGGCCTGCTGATCCGGTTCATTGCACTGGAATGCATCGCACCGGAGGCTGGCCGTCCAGTGACGCAGCAACCGTTCCAGGCTGGTGGGATGAGGAAATTTGGGCGCTCCGCCGAAGCCGCCATGCGTTGGGTCGAAATGACTGAGCAACTCATCGCGCCCGGCCTGGAGCGGAGCGGCGGTCAAGGTAAGATTGCCGGTGGTAGTCGGCGTGACTTCAGCGCAAAGGGCGTCCAGCAACGCCTGATTCTGGCGGCGGATGTCGTCCGGGTGCTGGCGGTAGTGCTCACTGACCCGTAGCAGGAGGTCAGTGAAGGCGGGCATTCCATAACGTGGCGTTTTCGGAAAATACGTGCCGCCGACGAAGGGCGCATGGTCATCGTGGGTCAGGAACATGGTCAGCGGCCAGCCGCCGGATCGGCGATGCAGCATTTGAAAGGCGGTCTGGTAAATCTTGTCGAGATCGGGCCGTTCCTCGCGGTCCACCTTGATATTAATGAATAATTCGTTCATTACCTGGGCGGTGGCTTCATCCTCGAAGGATTCATGGGCCATGACGTGGCACCAGTGGCAGGCCGAATAGCCGATGGACAGCAGGATTGGCTTGCCTTCGCGGCGTGCTTTCTCCAAAGCTTCCTCGTCCCAGGGATGCCAGTCCACCGGGTTGTGAGCGTGCTGGCGCAGATAGGGACTGGTTTCGTGGATCAGGCGGTTGGTGTGCGGGCTTTCGGTCATGGCGGATTCCGGCGGGTGGCGAGACTGAATAGAGCAGAGGACTTTTTATGAGTCAGCATGGGATCACCCGTGGTTCCTTGGACTACGGCCTTCATGATCCCTCGGTGCTGAATGGATTTAACAGCCCGATGCCGCAACCCTCGAAATCGCGGATGTTGCGGGTTACCAAGGTCAACTGATGCACCTGTGCGGTAGCGGCGATCAGCATGTCAGCTTGGCTCCTGACGATGCCGCGCAGGGAAAATTGTCCTCGCAAATCGCCAGCGCAACGGGCAATGGTCTCGGTTGTGGAATAGATATGACACTGCTCTGCAATCAATGCCTCGAATCCGTCGAGTAACCGACGATTCGCCTTACGAGTTAATCCGTAGATGGATTCTTCCACGGTCACCGCAGAAACCCCAACAGTGGGCTGTTTCGCCGCCCATGCCAGAACGCCAGGGTTCGGCGCTGGACGCAGCAATTCGCTAACGATGTTGGTATCAATCAGGTAGTTCATCGAGAACTTCCAGGAAAGCGTTAGGACGATCCCGGCGTTCAGGAACGGGCAACGGATTCTCGTCGCCGTCGGCCAGCGCACGCAGCTCGGCGAATGCTTCTCCCAGTGTTTTCATATTTTGACGCTGACGCCAGGTTTGGAAGCTGCTGAATTGTTCCGCATTGATCACCGCCGCGACCAGTCGATTCCGATTGTAGATCAGTTGGGGTTCATCAGCAGACTGTTTGACGACGTCCGAAAAGTGCTGCTTGGCTTGGGCGATGTTCCAGAGCATGGTGAATTCCTCATGACTATATTCCATAGCCATTATAGCCGCGATCAAGCCCATCCTAACCGGGGCAGATTGGCAGAAAGACGGCAATCCCACCTAAAAAAAGATGGTTACGCAGAAAACCGCGAGTGAGGTGCTGGCGTTGACCCGGCAGGCTGTGAAGGTTCCGCTGTCAGGATTTTTTACAGTCAATGAGCCGCTGTTTTTTAACATTTTAAGGCTTAACATATTGAATATATAAATTTTTCTATAATACCTTCTTAGATCTTACGTATTCTAGGCACCTTGCGATGCCATAATTAATGGGTAGTCCTGAAATGCGAGTGATCGGTTGGGCGTTCCTCCCTTTTCCAAGGGGGTTCCTATCACTCGATACGCAGGACCGCCATTTTTTGCAGGGCTGATTGGCAATCAGATGCGGTGAAAGCGCCTGGGTGTAAAATTTCCTGACGCCCTTTCGGCACAGCTTTTTCCCTGCCCCGCGCGGCTTCATCACGTCGAACTTACCCCAGTTCAATACGCGGATCGCCGGGTAAATAAACCCCGGTGCACTGGCGGAACGCTGCCGAAGTGCGTGGGCCGGCCCGTCCGTCCACCTTGACGTAAATCCCCGGCAAGGTGTTCAAAAATCGTTGCAGCGCCTCCGTCCAGGGCGAAATGGCGGTTTCATCGTAACGTAGCAGCGACCCTGCCCACGGTTCCCCTGTGCTGGCGAATTTGATCATGCCGCGTTCCGCCAGCCGCCGCAGCAGGACCGCCACGCCACAGCGTTGCGCTACGCCGGTCTCGCTCCAGGTGTCATCAGCGACATACTTGCCCTGGGTGTAGTAGGTCGAAGCATTCCACAAATAGGGAGAAGGCACTTCGGAATGATGCAGCCGGTAGCCCCAACCGCCATGCCCTTCTAGCAGAAACAGCGTTCCGGCGATGCTCCAATCCGTCCACAACTCGAAGTGACGCAGTTGCAGGGCGTCGCTGGCGCTGTCCTCCCAACGAAAGGGCGGTTCGCCGGTTACCGGACGACCATCGGGAAGATGCTGAGTACGCTCCGTCAGCGGATCACCGTTATGCAGATGCACGGTGAAATCGCCGCCGGTATCCATCTGATGCAGCACCGCCACCACGAACCAGGGAATGTTTAATGGCTCGCCCACCTTTTTGTAACGGTTACGGTCGGCCCACACGGCATCGACCAGCGCATCCACCTCAGCCGCCCGTTCTTCACGGATCACGCAGGCGGCGAAACGGCATTGATAATCGTCTTGCAATTCCGGGGTCAAGGTGATGCGGCTCATAAAAACTCCCAAAGAACTTGAAGGGCGCGAATCGTCGCCAAAGTTTGCTAA
>CAZDVY010000120.1:0-7858 GCA_964508935.1 uncultured Candidatus Competibacteraceae bacterium
TG
This sequence comes from uncultured Candidatus Competibacteraceae bacterium, assembly GCA_964508935.1. Lineage (GTDB taxonomy): Bacteria > Pseudomonadota > Gammaproteobacteria > Competibacterales > Competibacteraceae > UBA2383. The sequence goes on from CAZDVY010000120.1 coordinate 3, forward strand.
GAGTGAAGAACGCTGGCTGGCAGCGAAAGCCGACGCAGTTGGACAGGGGTTGATCTACACCGAGGCGGGATTCTGGTATGCCCAGGACCTGACCGGCTGAACGGGTGATTGAACCGGGCAAGGACGCCCGCAAGCAGCGCGCCTTTTTCGTGGCGAGGGAAAAACGCCCCTGGTCACACCCCTATTGCCGCAGTGAATTCCTGATAAAGCCGGAATAAGCCGGAATAAGCCGGACATAACGAATTGAACAGACAGCGTAAATCCGAACCCTAACCCGGTAAAATGACCACGCCCCAAATCGTGTCGAGGTCATCATGCAGATTCCTGACCACTACCCGCCAATCCTTGCTGACATCGCTCGCCTGTTGCGCCCGCGTCTTAATGAGCATTTCTCTGATACTCAAGCCGACCGCTTGGCGCTGGCCTTGGTGGACGATTTTTGCCAGGCCTTCAGCGGCAGTCAGATTTACATCCCTAAACAGGATGCTTTCAAGCGCGCGCAACGCGACGCCGCAATCCGGCAGGAATTTGACGGGAGAAATCACGCCGACCTATCGCGCCGTTATCGGTTAACGGTCACTCAGATTTACGAAATCCTGGCCCGTGGGGCACTCATGGGACAATCAGAGACGAAAAACCGCCAAAAATGGCGGTATTCCAAGCTGATAAGTTGAAAAACAGCCTACGCTAAGTCATTGAAAAATGGTGCTGGTGGTGGGACTCGAACCCACAAGCCCGGTTGAGGGCGCAAGATTTTAAGTCTTGTGTGTATACCATTCCACCACACCAGCGTGGCATGAGGCGATAAATTCCTGGGGGAAAAACGGGTGTTAGGATAGTCGAAAAATACCCGGTACGCCACTGCCTGCATTTCGCCATGCTTCAGGAGTCCACCATGCTGATCGATTATGATCTGCCGCTTTGGCGGCCGCCGTCCGAAGCCGACAGCTTCATTCTGCAAGCCACGCTGGGTTGCAGTTTCAATCATTGCAGCTTTTGTTCAATGTACCGCACCAAGACATTCGCCATCCGGTCGCTGGCGGCGATTCAGGCTGATATTCAGGCAGTAGCGAGCGCTTATCCCGGAACACGGCGAGTCTTCCTGGCCGATGGCGACGCCCTGGCCGCGCCGACCGATCACCTGCTCGCCATCCTGGAGAATCTGCACGCTGCCTTTCCCTGGCTAGAGCGAATTTCCAGCTACGCTCTGCCCGCTAATCTGCTGAAAAAATCAGTCGATGAATTAACCCGGCTGTGGGAAGCCGGCCTGACGCTGATCTATTACGGTATCGAAACCGGCTCGGCGGACCTGCTCAAGCGCATCACCAAGGGCGCCACACCGGAAGCGATGATCACAGGACTCACCAAGGCGAAACAGGCCGGATTGAAAATCTCCGCCACCGTCATTCTCGGTCTTGGCGGCCAGACCGGTTGGCAGGAACATATCGACGCCACTGCTGATCTGGTCAATCAGGTCGAACTGGATTACCTGTCCACCCTGCAATTGATGCTGGATCCGACGATTTGCCAGGAATTTCATCGCAAGTTCCGGGAGCCGTTCCGGGAGCAAGATGACCATGCACTGCTGGCGGAACAAGTCCGGCTGATCGAGCGGCTGAACCCGCCAGCACCGCTGATCTTTCGCTCCAATCATGCTTCGAACGCTCTGGCGCTGGCTGGAACCCTGCCCCAAGATCGAGAGCGGTTACTGACGCAGTTGCAAATGGCCCTGGCCGGCGGGGTAAGGCTGCGTCCTGAATGGCTAAGGGGTTACTGATTGACCCTTCATTAACCCAAAATCCGCCCTACCGCTCAGGCGGCGATAGAGGTCCTGCGGCGGCTATTACGGACGGCGGCGACGATCTGATCTTCCAGCTCGATGCGCGCCGCCAGCGACTCGCCCAACCGCGACAATTCCTCATCCAGCTTGGCCAGCGCCGGGTCGGACGGATCTCCGTCATAGCGGTCGTGAAAAGCCAGCGCGGCTTGGGTGGTGCGGGCGATGCGGGTATAAAGTTTCTGAGCCAGTTCGCGGGCCTGTTGATAGGGTGAATCCATCGGCTGCTCCTCCAGCGCCTGAAAGACCTCGAACGGTCCCAGCGCCAGATAATCCACCAGCGTCTGCCGGAAGCGTCGCAACTGATGGCGCACCGGATCAGCGAGGGTAAAAGGTTTCAACGCAGCCAGCCGGTGATACAGCACCAGGCTCTCCTGACGCGCCGCCAGCAATTTGGCAACCAGATCAGGCAGCGCTTTACTATGGACAGAATCAGCGATGATCGTGGCGTTCATGAACACATCCTCCAGGCAGTCAAGGCTGCTTTCATTGTTTTATTCATACTACTGCAAAAGCTTATCGCGAATACCGCCTCAATGCCAAACGCCAATGACTCACTAACATGCCACGACCCGATCCCGCAAGTAGACCGGTAACGCCTGTTCTGCCGTCACCCATGAATCACGCCGGGCCGGATCCGCCGCCAATCGAGCGATATCGCTGGCATGGGGATAACGGTCGCCCACCCAACCGCTCACCGTAAGCCGTTGCGACAGAGCTTGGGCATACGCGCTCCAGCCGACGCCGACACCGAACCATTCGTCGGGCGTCGCAGTCACCAAGGCTGGAGCGCATACCCGTTCCTCACCCAGCAAGGCCACTCGATCTTCAGATACCATCCAGGTTCCCCAATAAACCTCACCCATGCGAGCATCGAGCGCTGTCGCAATCCGCATCTGACCGGTTTCCCGTGCGGCGCCCAGCGCCAGCGCTGCCAATGTGGACACCGGAACTACGGGTAAATCGGCAGCGAACGCCAGGCCCTGAGCGATACTGACAGCGATCCGCACCCCTGTGAACGCCCCCGGTCCACGCCCGACCGCAATGGCATCCAACTGGTTGACTGTCAGGCCCGCCTCGGCTAATACGGACTCAATCATCGGCAAAATCAGTGCGGCATGGCGGCGCGGAGCCAGTTCATAACGTTCCCGCACCACACCATCCATCCAGACGGCAGCGGAACAGGCTTCGGTGGCGGTTTCCAGCGCCAGCAATTTCATAAACAGGACCTCGCAAAATCAGGATTCGATAGTAAACAGCTATAATGCCTGAATCAAAGGCAACTACTCACACCCCAACCCTCCCCTGCGAGGGGCGAGGGAGTTTTACAGAACAAAGAATTATGAACCTCGAAAAAGTCATCTTCGGTTTTTTCATCGTCCTGGCCGCCACCCTGAATTTTGGCTTCTTCGTCGGTGACCTGGACAATCCGATGCATCATGATGTCTACGAGCTGTTCGCCGCCATTGTAGTCAACCTCATCGCCACCGTACTCAAGTTCGGCGACCGCACCCATATTGGCGCGATTCACCTCTCCACCAGCCTGGTCGCCGACCTCCAGTTGATCGCTGCCGCCCTGGTCTGGGGTTACGGCGTCCACGTAGCCAGTGTCGGCATGTCTCCGGAGACCATTGCCAAAGTAGTTTCCCTTTCCGGCGGCGCACTGTTCGCCAACGTCGTATCCGTTGTCATTCTGATCGCCGAAACGATCATGCAAAAACGATGAACCCCGAAGCCTACGAAAGCACCCTGTTTTTAGCGCTGCGGCGGATGCGGGCGCCGCTGATCATGCTCATCCTGATTTATGCCGTCTCGATTCTGGGCCTGACGCTCGTTCCCAGCCTGGACGCCGAAGGCAATCCCAGCCAAATGAGCTTCCTGCATGCCTTCTATTTCATCAGCTACACCGCTACCACAATCGGTTTTGGCGAAATCCCCAACGCTTTCTCTGAAGCGCAACGGCTGTGGGTCACCTTCTGCATCTATCTGTCCGTGATTGGTTGGGCCTATTTTATCGGCGCACTGCTGGCTCTGTTGCAGGACCAGAATTTCCGCAATGCGGTGCGTTTGCAGCGCTTCGGCCAGGCAGTGCGCAATATGCGTGAACCGTTCTATCTGGTGTGCGGCTACGGGGAAACCGGGCAATTGATCTGTCGCACCCTGGATCAACTCGGAATGCGGGCGGTGGTCATCGAAATCGACCATGGCCGGGTCAGTCAGCTCGACCTGCATGGGCATTCCGCCGACATCCCGGCGCTGGCCGCAGACGCCCGGCAACCGGAAATCCTCAAGCTGGCCGGTCTGACCCATCGCTGCTGCCGGGGCATTATCGCCCTGACCAATGATGATGGCGCCAATCTGGCCATCGCCATCGCCGCCCGCCTGCTGGCCCCTAAAGTACCGGCGCTCTGCCGCGCCGAGACAGTGGAAACGGCCGCCAACATGGCGTCCTTCGGCACCCGGCATATTATTAATCCCTTCGACAAGTTTGGCCGGTACCTGGCGCTGGCCCTGCATGCGCCAGCGGCCTATCACCTGTTGGAATGGCTGACGGCCGTTCCCGGCACGATAGTCGAACCGCACCGCGATCCGCCGCGCGGCCACTGGGTGTTGTGCGGTTATGGGCGGTTCGGCAAGGTCATGGTGTCAGCGCTGGAGCAGGAAAACATCCCGGTAACGATTATCGACCATGCGCCGCCCGCCAGCGAAAGCCAGCGGCGTTGGGTACGCGGCGATGGCAGCAGGACGCTGGCGCTGCTGGAAGCCGGCATTCAGCAGGCGGTGGGTATTGTGGCCTGCACTCATCGCGATGTGAATAACCTGTCGATCGTGGTGACGGCCCGGGAACTGAACCCAAGGCTGTTTGTAGTGCTGCGGCAAAATCTGCAGGCTAATCAATCACTATTCGACGCCTTCGAGTCGGATTTTACCGTCGTGCCGAGTCAGATCGTCGCCCGCGAATGCCTGGCGATTCTCACCACGCCGCTGCTGGAGCCATTCCTGTGGCAGATCAAGCAGCGCGGCGAATCCTGGGCCAGCACCCTGCTGGAGCAGTTAACCGAACGCTTCGGCTGGGAAGCGCCGACCGTGTGGAGCGTCTGCATTGACGCGGTGGAAGCACCGGCGCTGATGGATTGGCTGCACTTAAACCACACCCCGGCACCGCTGGGCGACTTGCTGCGTAACCCGCATGACCGCGCCGAGGAACTGGAATGCCGGGCGCTGTATCTGGCCCGCACGAATGACTCAACGGTCATGCTGCCGCACCGGCATACGCCCGTTCAGACCGGCGATCAATGGCTGCTGGTGGGTTGCAGCGCGGCACGGCGCGATCTCGCCTTGACCCTGAGCAATGAAAACACGCTGGAGTATGTGCTGCAGGGCCGGGAGATTCCCGGTGGCTGGGTCTGGGAACAATTAGCCTGGCTTCACGCCAAGTTGGCGGGACCTGAAAGGTAGATACCGGTTCAAGCCCGTGGAAACCGCGCTCTACCCCTATTACTACAAGGATGTCAAGAATCAACCGCCGGCCGCACCGGCCGTTTCCGCTCCTTGCGTTCTACAGACCGCTCCCGATCACTCGCGAGCCGCTCCGTTCGGGGCCGTGCTGACCGCTTCCGTTCTGGCTCGGCCCCATCGAGGCGGCTGATATTCAGCATCTGCTGCCGCACTCGCACTCGCTTGAGATGCTGGAAAATCTCGGGAGGCATTTGATCAGGCAGATCAACCGTGCTGTAGTCATCATGAATTTCAATACGGCCAATATACCGTCCTTCAATCCCAGCTTCATTGGCAATCGCACCCATGATGTTCTGCGGCGTTGCGCCGTGCTCGCGGCCCACCTCAATTCGATAGCGTATCTTATTGAAATCGCTGGAATCACGGGTATAGTCCCGCGCTGGCCGGTCGCTGCTACGGGTCGAACGTCCCTCACGATCAAGCCGACCTGAGGCTTTTTCCCGATCCCGATCCCGCTCTCTCTCCCGCTCGGCGTCCTTGGGAATGGTGTCCTCAAACTGGAGTGGCCGGTCACGCTGCGCCAGATAGGCCAAGGCAGCGGCAATGTCATGAGGGCTGGTTTCCTGTTCCCGCTCGATCTCGGCGACGACCTGTTGGAAAAATTCCAGATCCTGCGATGTCAGTACTTCAGTCACTTGCTGTTTGAATTGCGCCAGGCGATGACCAGTGATCGCTTCCTGCGTGGGCAGTGGCATCCGCTCAACCGGCTGGCGGGTCGCCTTTTCAATGGTCCGCAACATACGCAGTTCGCGGGGGGCCACGAACAAAATGGCGTCGCCGGCCCGCCCGGCCCGCCCGGTGCGGCCAATGCGATGGATGTAGGCTTCGGGATCGTAGGGAATATCGTAATTGACGACGTGACTGATCCGCTGCACGTCCAGCCCGCGCGCCGCCACGTCGGTCGCCACCAGGATGTCCAGGCCACCGTTGCGCAACTGGTCAATGGTCTTCTCGCGCAGGGCCTGCGTCATATCGCCATGCAGGGCGGCGCTGGGATACCCTCGTGCTTCCAGTCGTTCCGCCAGTTCCGTCGCGGCTACCTTGGTGCGCACAAAGATCAATATAGCGTCAGCATCCTCCACTTCCAGCACCCTGGTCAGGGCATCGAGCTTGTGCTGGACGCCGACCTGGCAGTAGCGCTGCCGGACGGTGGCGACCGTCGCCGTGCGGGTCTCGATCCGCACCTCCCGAGGATCGTGCAAATGGCGATGCGCCACCCGGCGAATCGGCTCCGGCATGGTGGCGGAAAAAAGCGCGACCTGTTTTTCTGCCGGGGTCTGCTCCAGAATCCAGTCGACATCGTCGATGAAACCCATCCGCAGCATTTCATCGGCTTCATCCAGCACCACTGTGCGCAGCGCCGCCAGTGACAGGGTTTCCCGGCGCAGATGATCCATGACCCGTCCGGGCGTACCAACGACGACGTGAACCCCGCGCCGCAGATGACGCAGTTGCAAGGTCATGCTCTGGCCGCCGTAGATGGGCAAAACGTGAAAACCGGGCAGATGGCGGGCGTAGCTTTGGAAGGCTTCCGCGACCTGAATCGCCAGTTCCCGGGTAGGGGTCAACACCAGCGCTTGGGTCTGCCGGTCGCTCCAATCCAGTTTTTCCAGGATCGGCAGGGCAAAAGCAGCCGTCTTGCCGGTGCCGGTCTGGGCTTGGCCCAAGACATCGCAACCCTCCAGCATGGGCGGAATGGTGGCTGCCTGAATCGGCGTTGGCGCTTCGTAACCGAGTTCCTGGAGAGTTTCCAGCAGGGCAGGGGATAGTGCGAGTTGTTCAAAATGTTCGATAGAGGACATGCCAGATATTACCTGAATGAAAATCACTTACAGTGGACCAGAATACATCAGCCCGAACAAAAGCGAAGAGTGGGAAAAGCCGCCGTCCAGTTCGATGTTTCAGCCGGAAACGGCTGCCACCCGACGGCGGCGAAACTTGTTGATAATGCGCCTGCGCCAGAGCAGATTGGCAATGACGAAGGTCGCAGCGCTGGACACGACGCCAATGGTCAACGATCCGACCAGCAACGGCCAACCCAGATCGCCAATCTGCTTCAGGAACCAGTCCAGGGAAGGTTCATACGCCCAGTCCAGCGGGGGCATGCCCAGCAACCAGGCGCCGAACTGATAGCAAGCGAAGAAGATCGGCGGTATGGTGATCGGGTTGGTGATCCAGACCATGGCCACCGCTACTGGCATATTGAAGCGCAGCAGGGCGGCAGCGGTCGCGGCGAGCAACATCTGCCAAGGCACCGGCACAAAGGCGAAAAACATTCCGGCAGCCAGGCCGCGCACCGTCGAACGGCGGCTGAAATGCCAAAGACGGGGATCGTGCAACAAATCGCCGAGGAAACGCAGGTTCTTATGTGAACGCAGTTGATGGGGGTCTGGCAAATAGCGCTGGAAGAACTGCTTCATGGATGTTCGGAAAACCGGCGAAACGCTGAAGGCTGAGACGGCGAAACCGCCTGAAAATTCAGGCGATAGCGATTCTTTTA
>CAZDVY010000121.1:0-2443 GCA_964508935.1 uncultured Candidatus Competibacteraceae bacterium
TAGCCGCAGGTTCAGCCGGGCAAGCGGTTTTATATGGCTTTTGCGCAAAGGTGGATATGGGCCGGCTGAGTGCTGGAGAATCAGCCATAATTCCGGTGACGTTGTTCAAACCACGAGGATTCGGCCATGCCCCTGAAGAACTCTGCGACCCACTACGGTTCAGTGACCCGCTTTCTGCACTGGTCGATGGTTGTGCTGTTCCTCTGGCAATATCTGAGCGCGGCGATCATGACTCATCTGGCCCGGGATAAAACGTTGCTGAGCCTGACTCAGGGCGATTACTACAACTGGCACAAATCCATCGGTCTGGTATTGCTAACGTTGGCGCTGGCGCGGCTGATCTGGCGCAAGACCACGCCGCTGCCGGATTGGGCGCCGACTCTGTCGCCGGCGGAGCAGGCATTTTCCCACTGGAATGAAGCGCGGCTTTACTGGTGCATGTTCCTGTTGCCCATCAGCGGCTATCTGTTCGTCATGGCGGGCGGTTTCGGGGTCAAATTGTTTGGCCTGTACGAACTGCCCAATCCGATTGGCAAGCAGGGTTGGCTGGCGACCACGATGATGGCGGTGCATATCATCCTGGGTTATGCCGCCGTGGTGTTCATCGCCTGGCATGTCGGTCTGGGCCTTAAACATCACTGGTTTGATAAGGACGGTTTTCTGCACCGGATGCTGCCGTTTCGGCGACGCTGACCTTGCCGAACCGATAGTGCGAGACGCCCCATTCCTCACCGTTCCGATAACCAAATAGCTCGGCGCAGGCCATGAAAAACACCCGCCAGCGCTGAAACCAGCGTTCCGCATCATCGGAACCGTAGGTTTCCCGGAACAGCGCCAGAAGATCCTTCCGATGTCGATCTTGATTGACCAGCCAGGCTTCCAGTGTGCGCTGGTAATGGCGACCGTCGAAATGCCAGTCTTGCTCGAACTGGAGATCGCCCCGGAAGCGCGGCAATAAATCCCGCGAGGGCATCAGGCCGCCGGTGAAGAAATACCGTCCCATCCAGTTATCCTCACCCTCGATTTCGAAGGGATAGGCCAGTTGCCGATGAGTGAAGATATGGACGAACAGTTTACCGCCCGGTTTCAGCCAGGCGTGAATCCGTCCCATTAATTCCTGATAATTCCGCATGTGTTCGAACATTTCCACCGACAACACCCGGTCAAAGCGCCGGTCAGGGTAAAACCCGTTCATGTCGGCGGTGATGACTTGCACGTTACTGAAACCCCGTTCCCGGCAGCGTGCCTCGATGAATTCCCGCTGCGAGCTGGAATTCGACACCGCGACGATCCGCGCATCGGGATAGAACTCTGCCAGCCACAGAGTCAGCGATCCCCAGCCGCAGCCCAGTTCCAGAATATCCTGATTGAAACCCAGTTCCGCCCGTTCGCAGGTCAGCGCCAACATCGCGGCTTCCGCCGTTGCCAAATCCTGCACTCCCTCCGGCCACCAGCAGGCGCTGTATTTCAGACGCGGCCCCAAGACGCTCTGGAAGAAGCCCGCTGGCACTTCGTAATGCTGCTGGTTCGCTGAATCCGTGTGCAAGGCGATGGGGCTATGGCGCAGTTCCGCCTCCAGCCGGGCCAGCGCCGCCTCATCGCTTTGTGCAACCCGCAACCGCTCGGCCAGCAGTCGGCGAATGCCGATTCGGGTCAGCCAGTCGGGGACATAGCCCCGTTCTATAAGATCAATCGCGGTTTTCAGCATGGGACAACTCCGGTTTCGGGAACCAGGGAATAAAGGCGCTGGTGCTGCGTTGATAAGCCCGGTAATCATCGCCCCGGCTGGCCAGCGCCTGTTGTTCGGTATAGGGAATACCGGTGATTTTCAGCAAGGTGTAGAGCATCAATGCTGGCCCCAACAGAGTCAGCCACACTGCCGGCGATCCCCAGGCCAGCAGTGGATAGCTCCACCAGTGCAGCCACTCGAAGAAATAGTTGGGATGGCGGGAATAGCGCCACAGGCCCGTCCGGCAGGTGCGGCCACGGTTGACCGGATTTGCCCGCCACGCTGCCAGTTGTCGATCCGCCAGCGCTTCACCGCCAATGGCCAGCAGCCAGAGCACGATGGCAGCCAGTACAGCCAGAAGCGGTGGACGTTCCGGGGTCAGGGCCACGATGAGAAAGGGAATAGCGAAGATGGCGGTGAGCAACGCCTGCGTTTGGAAGAAGCCAAAGAATTTGAGTTGGGTGTACTCGCGCCAGTGTGCGCGCAATCGTTGATAACGCCGGTCTTCCGACTGGCCGATCACCCGGTTCAACAACAAATAGCCGGCCAGCCGGAATGACCAGCCGCCCGCCATGAGCGCGACGAGAAACCGCCGCAACGGATCGCCATCCGCCAGTAGGGCGTAACCGATCGCCAGCAGTCCCAGTCCGGCTGCCCAGGCCACATCGACGATTCCAGCATCCACCGTGCGCCATTGCACCACCCAGGCCAGCA
>CAZDVY010000121.1:2543-7836 GCA_964508935.1 uncultured Candidatus Competibacteraceae bacterium
AACGCACTTCCCGCCGCTGGCGTGGTCTTGTTGAAAAGCCCTGTTCATTGCCTCGGAAACCTCCATGCTGCGTATCCCCGTCATTCTCTGCGGAATCCTGCTTGGCCTGCTGGCAGCTACGATTCTGATCGCCAGCAACCACAGCCATGTCCTGGCTGGACTGCGCTATATCATCGCTGATCCCTGGGGCGTCGTAACCCTGATCGACCTGGGAGTGGGTTTGCTGTTTATCGCTGTCTGGTTGTGGCTGGTGGAGCCGATTCGCTGGCGAGCAATCGTGTGGATCATGGCTTTGTTCCTGCTCGGCAACGTCGTCACACTGGCTTATCTGCTGTGTCGGACGTGCCAGGTTCGGCACTGGTCAGAACTGTTTCTGCCCTCCCGTCCCAGCGATTGGCGGTAGCTAGCAGCAGCGGCAGGGCCAGGGTCCAGACCCCGGCAACAGCGAGCAGGCTGGCCAGCGGATTCGCAAACGCGACGCCGCCCAGTTGCGCCCCGCCATAATAAGCCAGTGGCCCGGCGATCATGCCCAGCAGCGCGGCCAGTCCCAACCGCCCTTTCAGCCAGCGCAGCGAGATATTGAAGGTCGTGGCGAACAACATCCACATGGCGACCATCCAGTATGGCGCAAGTTGTGGGTGGAATTGTCCGGAGGGAAAGCGCAACAGGCCAAGGCTGGTCAGCAGCGAATCCGCCACAAAGCCCAGCAGACCGCTCAACACAATCAATATGGCTTCCGGATGTGGCTGCGCCGCCTGGTGCAGATGCCGGGCGATAATGACGGCGGCGACGGCAACGCCCAGCATGGGCCAGCCGTAAGCCCCGCCGAGGACGCAGGCGAACCAGCCGATTTGGAACGCAATGAAGTTCAATAGCATGGCTGCTCCCGTGCCTTCTCCTGCAAGGAGGGAAGTTTTGCTCATCTCAGCGCTAGCGTCAGCGGCTCACGGCGACATAACGGCTTGGTCATCAACACTTGCACCGTGCCGATGGCCCGTTCCCGAAAGCCACCCTCGCAGTAGCACAGATAGTAGTCCCACATGCGGATGAAGGTCTCCGGGAAGCCCAGCGCCTGCACCCGATCCAGATTGGTCAGGAATCGTTCCCGCCAGTGGCGCAGGGTCGTGGCGTAGTGCGCGCCGATGTCTTCCAGATGGAAAACCCGCAGGTCGGTGGCGCGGGTGAGCGTTTCGGCGATGGTGGTGATCGATGGCAGGAAGCCGCCGGGAAAAATGTAGTGGCGGATGAAATCCACTTCGCGCCGATACTGATCGTATTTCTGATCGGCGATGGTAATGGCCTGCAACAGCATTATCCCGCAGGGTTTCAGCAATTGCGCACAGGTGCGGAAATAGGTCTCCAGATGCCGTTCGCCGACCGCTTCGATCATTTCGATAGACACCAGCTTGTCGTAATGACCGCGCAGATCGCGGTAGTCCTGACACAACACGGTAATCTGCTCCTCCAGTCCCGCCTCCCGCACCCGCTCACAGGTCAGCCGATACTGTTCCCGGGAGATAGTGGTAGTCGTGACCCGACAGCCGTAGTGTTGCGCGGCATGGAGCGCAAACCCGCCCCAGCCGGAGCCGATTTCCAGCAGATGATCCTCCGGCTTCAGGTCCAGCTTGCGGCAAATACAATCCAGTTTGGCGATGGACGCCTCGCGCAGTCCGGAGTCCGGGGTCGGGAAAATGGCGGAGGAGTACATCAACGTTTCGTCCAGAAACAACTGATAGAACTCATTGCCGAGGTCATAGTGGGCGGCGATGTTGGCGCGGCTGCCCCGCTGGCTATTATCGCGGCGGGCGTAGAGCCACCGGAACAGCGGCATCATCAACCGGGTCAGGCCCTTTTCCAGTTCCAGCAGGGCGTCCTGGTTAATCACGAAGATGCGCACCAGGCTGGGCAAATCGTCGCAGGACCATTCCCCGGCCATATAGCCCTCGCCGACGCCGATGCTGCCGCGCAAGGCCAGCCGCTGATAAGCGTTGGGGTCATGGATGACCACCGTGGCGCGCAACGGGCAGTCGGCGCTGACTTGGCCGAATGCATGGGAACCATCAGCATCCACGACCGTCATGCAACCCTGCGTCAACTTTTCCAGTCGCTGAAACACCGCGCGGCGCAACCAGCGCTCGCTCCAGTGCGGCTGCATGGCATTGGGGGGCAGTTCGAGAGGGGACGACATCACCGATTCGGGGGACATGATCAATTCTCCATGGGTTTGCCGGGTGCCGGGGGATGGGAGAACACCGGGATGCGTTTCAGGAACAGCCGCAACGCCTCCCAGTGAATGGCGGCAATCACTTTGAGGGTCATGAATGGAAAACGCGCCAGCACTCCGGCCAGATTGCGGCCATTGAGCGGTCGGCGGCGCAGACTCAACGTGGCGTCGAGCATCCGGAATGAACCCTTGAGTACATCCAGATGCACCGCCAGATGCGAGCCAGGCGTAATGGAATGCCAACCGTAGCGCAAATCCATCGGCAGGAACGGCGAAACATGCATGGCTTTCTGAAATTCGGCGCGCTGATTGCCGCCATTCTGATCAGCTACATCCAGCACATAACCGATTTTCTCGCCCCAGGGTGTATTGCTCACTTCGGCAACGAGGAAATCCAGGGCTTCGCCATCGGGCTTGAAGCAGTAATAAACGCTGATCGGGTTCATGTAGTAGCCGAAGTAGCGCAGATGGGTCAGCAGGCGGATCGGTCCTTGGGGGCGGCGGCCGGTTTGCTGCTCCACCAGATCGCGTGCATAAGTATCCAGCGGGATGTTGGGATCGCCGAAATGGTCTTTCCGACGAAACCAGGCCAGCGCCGGCCGCCGGGCTGACCACAGCCAAAGGTTCTGGAAAACGGAATCCAGTTCCGCGAGGTCGAGGTAGACCATAAACAGGTTGTAGCGGAATTCATGCCGCCGGGGGAAAAAGCGCCGATGCCGGATATGGCCAACATAGAGACAACTGTGCAAATGGATTCCTCCTACGGGCGGAGAAACAGGTCTAAAAATATTGGACATTATTTGTACATCATTGCAGGTATTTGTACAAGGACTATTCAAAACTTTGCACGAACGGTGAAGAGGTTCCGAACGATCAGCCATCCGTCGATAGTTGGACCGTCTTGCAGGTCTTTCGAGTACAACGAAGTTGTTTGAATTAGGCCGGGTTTCGTCGGGCAAAGCCGGACGCATCGCCTGCTAGCTGCTAGTGGGCTGCCGCACTGATTTTGACAGGTCCTGGACTTAAGGCGGTTTGCCAAGGGTTCCATAGAACTGCTGCGCTGCGTGGGGCTACTAAAAGTGGGGGGGTTAACCTTACCTATGGAAAAACATTAACCTAAAAACAAATCACTGGAGGAACGGCATGACGATGGCGCGGACTTTTACACAACACAAATCCGGCGTTCGTCAGGAAGCGAACAAGGTCATCCGTTTCCTGATTTTCATTGACCATCCATCTTGTCCAGGATGATGTCGAGATACATCAACCAATAGCGGGACAGCTCGTTCATACATTCGATGCGCGCGGAAAGCATGGCCAGTTCGGCTTTGTATTGCTCGGCTTCGAGCAACGATTCCGAGAGTTGGGCGTCGAATCGGCTCAACTGTTGGCTGCGATTGGCGGCGATCAGGGCGATCCGGGTCGTCATTAATCGCACCCGCAGATAGGATAAATCGCCCGAGGCGTTGGTATGCCGCTTGTAGTGCAGATCATAAGATTGTGGCGGCACATCTTTTCTGCCCAGCAGATAAGCTTCCAGCCCTTCCACCCGCGCCAGCATCATGTTGAGATGGTTCTGGGTGGATGTGCGATGCGCCAACGGCTCCAGCAAGGTGATCTTTTCGGCCAGCGCCCGGCGCCGATCATGAACGCTTGCGCGAATCCGATCCATCTCACAATCGATCTCGGTCAGGTGCTGGGTCAGCGTCTGTATCTCTCCATCGATTTCGTCGAGGAATTCGCGAACCTGCTGGGACAGAATGCGTTCCAGTACCAGACTGACGAACTGCTCCCACACTGTGTTTGCTTGGGCGCGCAGCCCTTCAAGACGCTGGCGCACCTTGCTAAAGCGGGTGGCGATTTCCTGCCCGCCTCGTTCATGTTCGGCCTGATCCCGGGCGCTCCAAACCTGGGCCAATTGCGCCTCTTCGTTCAATACATACGACATGCCGACCATTGCGCCGTCGTCGGTCTCGGCGATTGGGGTCTCCACGCAGCTTATTCTCCAAGGTCGACAACTACCGCGCTTGTTGCACGGCGGGCGGGAATATTCAATCCAGATAGGTCCAACCATCGGGATTATCATGATTTAATTCATGCACATCGTACACGCATAAATCCTCTTCGGGCAGGCCGGGAAACAATTGTTGGGCCCGGGCTTCAGCCTGTGGCTCGTTGTCGGCGTGAATGACCGCAACATTGAGCAGTTTGTCAGAACCGGGATCTTCCACAACGATGAGATAGGGCTTCATGGCAAGCACTCCTGCGGTTTACTTGGGATGATGGATCACTGCTAACTATACATCACGCCGAGACCCTTGGCGGACTCAAGAATAACGATGAATTCGGAAATGATCGGCTTCGCGGATGATGTCGCCGACATGCAGATGAAACGCGCCGGCGCGCCGCTCGGCAAAATACTGACGCAGCGTTTCGTGAACCACGGTAAAGGCCAATTTCTCCCACGGAATCTCTTCCTCGGCAAACAGGCCCACTTCCAGGCTTTCCTCGCCGGGGCTGGCCTGACCATCCTTGAGCTGGCCGCGAAACATCAGATAGACCTGGCTGACGTGGAGCAGCGAATACAGGCCGTACAACTGGAGATTTTCGACCATCGCATTCGCTTCCTCCAGCGCCTCGCGTGCGGCTGCCGTCACCGCCGATTCATGGTTTTCCATAAACCCCGCCGGCAAAGTCCACAGACCGTAGCGCGGTTCGATGGCGCGCCGGCATAGCAGAATGCGTCCCTCCCATTCAGGAATGCAGCCAGCGACGATTTTCGGATTCTGATAATGAATGGTATCGCAGGACACGCAGACATACCGGAGCAGATTGTCGCCGGTGGGAATGCGCAGGATGACGGGAGCGCCGCACTGGCTGCAGAATTTCATGGGGCAGGTTCCTGGAGGTCGTGTTGCAAGCAGACGAGGTTCCCGCGAAACTTTGCAGGAAATTGCCTGACCGTGCAAATGGCCTTTTTTCAATGACGCCCTTGCCAACCCGGCTTTCTTTGGGTAATCTTCCGCGCCTATCGCTTAGGCGCGTAGCTCAGTTGGTTAGAGCACCACC
>CAZDVY010000122.1:0-7755 GCA_964508935.1 uncultured Candidatus Competibacteraceae bacterium
GGCCTGTCCCGAGGCGGCGCACAGAGCGGCGGGGCTGGGGGCGGCTTGACCGACCTGCTCAGTGGCCTGAGCGGAGGCGTCAGACCCCAAGGCAGCGGTACTCCTGGCGGCTCCAATCTGTCCAGTCTACTCGGCAGTCTGGCCATGGTCGCCTTGCAAATGTTCAACCAGCGCGGCGCGGCGTCGGGATCATCCTCGTTCGCTGCATTAGCCACCGCAGCATCCGAGCAAGTGCCCCCAGCGGCGGTGGATGCCGCCCAGGCGCATCAACAGGCTTTGGCCTTCATCAAGGCAATGATCAACGCCGCCAAGGCGGATGGCCAGATTGATGCTGAGGAACAGCAGAAAATCGTTTCCAAGCTGGGCGATATCGGTCCCCAGGAAGCGGCGTTTATCCGCGAAGAGATGTCCAAGCCTTTGAATTTCGATTTTTTCGCCGACATCAGCCAGGACCTGACGCCACAGATTTATGCAGTATCCCTCATGGCCATCAACCTCGACACGCCTGCCGAGATAAGCTACATGCAACAACTCGCGCAGGGTTTGGGTCTGGATGCCCAGACGGTCAACAGTATCCATGCGCAATTGGGTTTAGGGCCATTGTTTAGTTGAACTTTTGGTGGAAGCCGTCCGTGGGCGTCGCCGCCGAAAAATCGCGCCTGCGCGAAGCCAATGAAGCGGGAAGCAGGTTTTCGATCCTGGAGACCTCGCGTTCGTCGACGCCCAACTCACCCTTGCGCTGAACACTCTGATGAAGATACCGGGCCGCTGACCGGATCAGAAGTCGGCGTTATGCTACGTGGCATATTTTTCACGGAGCCAGCCAGCGTTATGCCATGTGGCATATTCTCAGCCGCTCGTCCTTATTCTGGATTGACCGATAACCGACGCCGGTTTCGGTGAGCATATGTCGGAGACGCGCCGGGAACGCGCCTCTTCCTCCTTGAAGCGATGGAGCAACAGGTCGGGAACCGGGCGCTGACAGTCATGTGTGGGAGAAGATGCTCTACAGCCATCCGACCCGCTTGAAGCGGACATAAAGCACTCCGCAAATCGTGGCGATCAGGAACAACGCGACTGGATAGCCATACTTCCACTTTAATTCGGGCATGATTTCAAAGTTCATCCCCCAGACGCCTACCAAAGCGGTGGCCACGGCAAAGACTCCGGCCCAGGCGGCCAACCGCTTATTCACTTCGCTGTGCTCAATCGCTACCATCGACAGGTTGACCTGAATCGCGATATCGAGGGTGTCCCGGATCGCGTCAACGGAGGTGCTGATGCGGGCGAGATGGTCATACACGTCGCGAAAATACTCTTGGGTGTTGGCGCAAACGGGCGGCGCCCATCGGCCATGCAGGCTCGCCGCCGCTTCCAGTAAGGGCGCAACGGCATGCTTAAGCATCATGACCTTGCGCTTCAATTCGTACAATCGCTCGATATTGAAACGCGCCGAACCCTTGGCAAAGATCTGCCCCTCAATGGTCTCCAATTCCGACTCGAGCGCGTCAATCACGGGAAAATAACGATCGACCACCGCATCCATCAGCGCGTAAAGAACAAAGCCAGATCCTTGTCGCAGCAGGTGTGGTTCACGTTCGCAGCGTTCGCGGACGCTGAGGAAATTCTGCTGGCTGCGGTTGCGTACCGACAGCACGTAGTTTTTGCCAACGAAGATCGCTACCTCGCCAACCGTCAGCACTCCATCCACTATTTCCAGTGGTTTCATCACCGCAAAAAGCGATTCGCCATATTCCTCGATTTTCGGTCGTTGGTGGCCATGGCGCGCATCCTCGACGGCCAGTTCGTGCAGGCCGAACTCAATCTGCATCTCCTCGAGTTCGGCAGGTTCTGCATCCCGCAGCGCAACCCAGACAAAACAATCCGGATAGCTGACGTAATCGCTGATTTCCGCAACCGAAATGTCGCGGAGCTTGATTCCGTCCTGGTAAACAGTGCAGTTGATCAGCATGGGAGTGATTTCCAAGAGCAAAATTCAGACTTGGGACTTTTGCTTTCCGCTATTCCCGCGTTAGCAAGAATCCAGCAGGCTGCTAAATAAAGCGGATATCCGTTTTCATGAGTATAGCGAATTCAATGAGTTGCTGGTAATCTTGAGGCTATCCTGGGCAACGTTTAATGCGGTTTCTGCCAGATTCTGAACAAGATCTTGAGCCGGTCCCACCAAGTCAGCCGCTTGTCCGCCAGGGCTTCCAGGAAATCCGAGAGTACCTTGGAATGGGCGACCGCATAGTTGACGAGTAACGTGCTGGGAATAAATACGACAATAAAAATCAACAACTTGACCCAGCCCGGATTGTCGGTTTCATCAAAAATATTCATGCCGAGAAACCCGGTCGAAACGGTGGCTATCAGCCCCAGTGTCGTCACTACTGTCAAGCGCACCACGGTATTCGCCTGACGCCTCAGACTGTCGCTATCCAAATATTGATTCATTTCCTTCACTGACGTGCTGACATCCTGATAAATCTGGTCGGTGTTGAGATGGCCGGTGAGCAGTCGGAACAAATCCCGGACCAGCACCTGGTTGGAGACTTCATGGAACCAATAGCGTTGGTTAAAACGCAGGAACGTTTCCATGATCCGGCGGACTTCCCGCTTGAACGTCCTGATTGAATCCATGTCGCGGATGTCGAGCTGGCTGATCGCCTCGACCAGCCATTCCGAGAACAGCATCAGCGTGCCCTTGTGGAAGTGGGCGATCAGGTTAATCAGAAAATACTGGTGGCGGAATTGGCCCAGTAGACCGGTTTCCGGATCGACGAAAAAGCGTTCGCTGGCCTTGCCGATCACCACGAAGGCATGACCACAACACAGGTAGCGACTGGACATCGCCGGGTTGGTCGGGTTCCAGAACTTGTCATTGCAGTAGTGTTGTTCGAAATCGGCCAACTCCGTCTCGGAGTACGGCAACGTCTCGGATGGCCCAGCCTTGGTAATCAACGCCAGCCGGGCGAAATCACCGCGCGTCAGGCCCTGAGGATCGCCGAAGCTGAGGTAGGCCAGCAGCGGCATACGATGGTATTCGATCTGCCGGTAGCGGATCACGCCTTCGCGATCGGAATGATACGGAGCCAGCGGCCGCAGCAGATATTCCCAATGCGCCGAGACATTAGGGGAACGATGCTGGCAAACAAACGAGAGATATTGGCGCCGGTTTTCGTAGTCGGATACCGCCAGCGTCTCACCGGTCGCCGAGAGCCATTCCACCCGTTGCGGACACTCCCCGCCCTGACCGTCAGCCTCCCAGAATGCTGGATAAGCCCGTCCAACCTTGAACAGGACATCCTCGGCCATCAACAGCGGAATATCGTTGGCGAAAAACTCCAGCGCCAGAATGACGATGTCGAGATCGTAGAAGAAATAGAGATCAACGTGGGCGATCTGGAACAGCAGGGGCGGCGCTTGCGCATCAAGTACGACCCGCATTTGTGCAATATCGCGCCGGCGGAATACCCGGATCGGCGACTTGCCATAACCGATCTGCCCCCCACGGCCTTCTCCCTCACCATACAAGAAGCGCTGCACATAAGGCAGAAAGGTCACGAATTCCTTGTAGTGCCGTTCCTGGAAATCTGCGGGATCGCCGAATTCATCCGCGACTTCTTGCCAAGGACACTGTGCCCCCAACGTTTCCAACAATTCCCAGTATTTCGAGAAATGCGCTTCTTCCATTTGGTCCGGTATCACCCGCAACGGCCACAGCAGGATTTGGCGGAAGTGGCGGACCAGCGGAGGGGAAGCCATGGTTATCGCCTGGTTCATTAATCCTTACCTCCCATGCTTGCGCGTCCGGAACCGTCTTTCATGGTCGGGATTCAGGCCGCAATCGGTCCAGCGCCAGATTAAGTTCGAGTACGTTCACACGCGGCTCACCGAACAGGCCCCACTGGCGATGTTCAGTATGTTGAACCACCACGGCGCGCACTGTTTGAGCCGCCAGTCCCCGCGCTCGCGCCACGCGCCCCATCTGATAGTCAGCCGCCGCCGGGCTGATGTCCGGGTCCAGTCCGCTGGCAGACGCCGTAACCAGATCGACAGGAACCGGCGCGGCATTGCCCGGATCGGCCGCGCGCAGCGCCTTAATGCGGGATTCCACCGCCGCTTTCAACGCTGGATTCAGCGGACCCAGATTGGAACCGCCGGAGGCTGTCGCGTTATTTGGGTAAGGGCTGGTCGCTGACGGTCGGCCCCAGAAATATTTCGGGTCGGTAAAATTCTGACTGATGAGCCGAGAACCGATGAGTTTGCCGTCGCGTTCAATCAGGCTGCCAGCGGCTTGCTCAGGAAATAACGCCTGGCTAATACCCGTCACCAATAACGGGTAGAGGAGACCGGTCACGATAGACAGCAGGATGAAGAGCGTGACCGCCGGACGAATCAGAGTTTTCATGGTGCTTACTCCTTGGAATGCTCACGCCCAGCCCGCGAATGAAATAAGCAGATCAATCAGCTTGATTCCGATAAACGGGACCAGCACGCCGCCCAGACCATAGATCAACAGATTGCGCCGCAATAATACCGCTGCACCCAGTGGTCGGTATTTGACGCCCTTCAAGGCCAATGGGATGAGGAAAATAATGATCAGGGCGTTGAAAATGACGGCTGAGAGAATTGCCGAGGCCGGGCTGGCCAGTCCCATGACATTCAACGCCGCCAATTGCGGGTAAGTCGTCGCAAACGCCGCCGGGACAATGGCGAAATACTTGGCGATATCATTGGCGACGCTGAACGTGGTCAGCGAACCACGGGTCATCAACATCTGCTTGCCGGTCTCGACGATCTCGATCAATTTGGTGGGGTTGGAATCCAAGTCCACCATATTACCGGCTTCCTTGGCGGCCTGTGTGCCGGTATTCATCGCTACCGCTACATCAGCCTGCGCCAGCGCCGGCGCGTCGTTAGTCCCATCGCCGGTCATGGCCACCAGCCGGCCTTCGGCCTGATGCTGGCGGATCAGAGCCAGCTTGGTTTCCGGCGTGGCCTCGGCGAGGAAATCATCCACGCCGGCTTCGGCGGCGATGGCGGCGGCGGTCAGTCGGTTGTCGCCGGTGATCATCACGGTCTTGATGCCCATCCGACGCAATTCAGCGAAGCGCTCCTTGATGCCACCTTTGACGATGTCCTTAAGTTCGATGACGCCCAGAACCTTGGGGCCGTCAGCTACGACCAGGGGCGTGCTGCCGCGACGGGCGGTTTCATCCACCCGGTGCGAAACCGCTTCCAGAAACCGTCCGCCCAGCGACTCAACTTGTTGGCGGATGGCGTCGGCGGAACCTTTACGAATGCGCCGGCCATCCAGATTCACGCCGCTCATCCGGGTTTGCGCCGAAAAATGGACAAAGGTCGCGCCGAGCGCATGAATATCGCGCTCGCGCAGATTGAAACGCTGTTTGGCGAGCACCACGATGCTGCGCCCCTCCGGGGTCTCATCCGCCAGCGAGGCCAGTTGCGCGGCGTCTGCCAACTCCGCTTCCGTGACGCCGGGGGCCGGTAAAAACGCGGACGCCTGCCGGTTGCCGAGCGTGATGGTGCCAGTCTTGTCAAGCAGCAACACGTCCACGTCGCCCGCCGCCTCTACCGCCCGCCCGGAAGTTGCGATGACGTTCGCCTGCATCATGCGGCTCATGCCGGCCACGCCAATCGCCGACAGCAGCCCGGCGATGGTGGTCGGAATCAGGCAAACCAACAGGGCGACCAATACGGTGATGGTGACCGGCGAACCGGCTTGCGCTGCGTTCACGCTAAACAGAGAAAACGGCAACAAGGTCACCGCCACGCCGAGGAAAATGAGGGTCAGCGCCACCAGCAAAATGGTCAGCGCAATCTCATTGGGGGTTTTCTGCCGCCGGGCGCCTTCCACCATGGCGATCATCTGGTCGATGAACGCCTCGCCGGGATTGACGGTGACGCGGACTACGATCCAGTCGGACAGCACCGTCGTGCCGCCGGTCACCGCGCTGAAGTCGCCGCCAGATTCGCGGATCACCGGCGCTGATTCGCCGGTAATGGCGCTTTCGTTCACTGAGGCGACGCCTTCGATCACCTCGCCGTCAGCCGGAATCATGTCGCCAGCCTCGACCAGCACCACATCGCCACGTTGCAGTTCAATACCGGGCAGCACATCGGTTGACGCGCCGTAACGCGGTTCCCGCAGTTTTCTAGCCATGACTGTCTTTTTAGCGCCGCGCAGTGACGCCGCCTGGGCCTTACTACGACCCTCGGCCAGCGCCTCGGCGAAATTGGCAAAGAGGACGGTAAACCATAGCCAGAGCGCGATGGCGAGAGTGAAACCGGCGGGAGCTTCACCTTGACCGCCAAGGGCCTGCGCCCACAGCGCGGTGGTCAGCAGGCTGCCGACGTATACGACGAACATCACCGGGTTGCGCCATTGCAGTCGGGGGTCCAGTTTTCTGAAGGCGTCGATGACAGCGGGCTTTACCAGCGCCGGATCGAACAGAGTCAGCGTTTTGCGAGACATCGGTTTTTTCTCCTTTCCCTCAGTGGTCGGCCCACAACAGAAGATGCTCAACCACCGGCCCCAAAGCCAGCGCGGGAACATAGTTCAACAGGCCGATCAGCAACACTGTGCCGATCAGCAATGTGATAAACAGCGGCCCGTGGGTCGACATCGTTCCCGCCGTTAAGGCGACGCGCTTCTTTGCGGCCAGCGAGCCGGCCATGGCCAGCACCGGCACGATGACGCCGAAGCGGCCGAACCACATGGCGATAGCCAGCATCACGTTGTAGAAGGGCGTGTTGGCACCGAGACCGGCGAAGGCGCTGCCATTGTTGTTACCGGCTGAGGTGAAGGCGTATAGCACTTCCGAAAAACCGTGTGCCCCCGGATTGAAGATACCGGCCCGACCACTGGCGGTCATCACGGCAATCGCGGTCCCGCCCAGCACCAGCAGCGGCGTCGCCAGAATCGCAATGGAGGTCATCTTCATCTCGTAGGCTTCGATCTTCTTGCCCAGATATTCAGGGGTGCGCCCGATCATTAGCCCGGCGATAAAGACCGCCATGATGGCGAACACCAACATGCCATAAAGACCAGAGCCGACGCCGCCGAATGCGACTTCGCCTAACTGCATCAGCACCAGTGGGATCATTCCGCCGAGCGGGGTGAACGAGTCATGCATGGCGATGACCGCGCCACAGGAAGCGGCGGTCGTGATGGCGGCGAACAAACCCGAATCGGCGATGCCGAAGCGGGTTTCCTTGCCCTCCATATTGCCGCCCGCCTGGGTGGCGCTGGCGGCCTGATCGACGCCGGCGAACAACGGATTGCCCTGCTGCTCGAAATAAATTGCCGCGACCGCCGCCACCACGAAAATCATCGTCATCGCGGCCAGCACCGCCCAACCCTGGCGGGGATCGCCAACCATGCGGCCAAAGGCATGGCACAGCGCGCCCGGAATCAGGAAAATCGCCAGCATTTGCAAGAAGTTGGTCAGCGGCGTCGGATTTTCAAAAGGATGAGCTGAGTTGGCGTTGAAAAAACCGCCGCCGTTGGTGCCCAGCATCTTGATCGCTTCCTGGGAAGCGACCGGCCCCATGGACAGGGTTTGCGTCTGGAGGGCAACCGGCTCGGTTGCCGGATGCCCCTGGGCGTCCTTGAGCGGTTGACCGGCAGCGTCCAGCTTGGGCTGCTCGTAGGTGACAGCCTCCACCGTCAGGACCTCCTGATAGGCGGAGAAATTCTGAATCGCCCCCTGACTGACCAGAAAGACC
>CAZDVY010000123.1:0-7429 GCA_964508935.1 uncultured Candidatus Competibacteraceae bacterium
CTCTGGACTCATGGCGATGGGTCGGCCCCATTCACGGGTTGTTTCGCCGGGCCACTTGTTCGTGGCGTCGAAGCCGATTTTGGAACCGAGCCCCGACACCGGCGAGGCAAAGTCCAGATAATCAATCGGCGTATTCTCTATCAGCACGGTATCCCGCGCCGGGTCCATGCGGGTCGTCATCGCCCAGATCACATCTTTCCAGTCGCGGGTATTCACATCCTCGTCCACGACGATGACGAATTTGGTGTACATGAACTGGCGCAGGAAGGACCAAACGCCCAGCATGACCCGCTTGGCGTGACCGGGATACTGCTTGCGCATCGACGCAATCGCCAGCCGGTAGGAACAGCCCTCCGGCGGCAGATAGAAATCGATGATTTCGGGAAACTGCTTTTGCAGGATCGGCACGAAGACCTCATTCAGCGCCACGCCGAGAATGGCCGGTTCATCCGGCGGACGCCCGGTATAGGTGCTGTGATAAATGGGATTTTCACGGTGAGTGATGCGGTCGATGGTGAATACCGGAAAGCGATCCACTTCGTTGTAATAGCCGGTATGGTCGCCAAAAGGTCCCTCCAATGCGGTTTCACCGGGGGCGATATGGCCTTCCAGGACAAATTCGGCGGACGCCGGAACTTGCAACTCGCTCCCTCGACATTGCGCCAGTTCGGTTCGGGAACCGCGCAACAGGCCGGCAAAGGCGTATTCTGACAGGGTATCCGGCACTGGCGTGACCGCTGCGAGAATGGTGGCTGGATCAGCGCCCAGGGCGACGGCGATGGGAAACGGCTCACCGGGCCGGGCCTGTTGCCAGTCGCGAAAATCCAGCGCTCCGCCCCGATGAGCCAGCCAGCGCATGATCACTTTATTCCTCCCGATTACCTGCTGGCGATAAATGCCCAGATTCTGCCGGGCTTTCTGTGGACCTTGCGTCACTACCAGCCCCCAGGTGATCAACGGCCCCGCATCCTCCGGCCAGCAATGCTGCACCGGCAACTGCGCCAGATCGACCTCTGCTCCTTCGATCACCCGTTCTTGACAGGGCGGTCGGCTGACCTTCTTCGGAGCCATGTCCAGCACTTTCCTGAAAATCGGCAGCTTTTCCCAAGCGTCGCGCAGGCCCTTGGGCGGGTCGGGTTCCTTGAGAAAGGCCAGCAGCTTGCCGACTTCACGCAGCGCCGCCCTATCGTCTGCGCCCATGCCCAAAGCGACCCGGCGTGGCGTCCCGAACAAATTGCCCAGCACCGGGATGGTATAGCCTTGGGGATGTTCAAACAGGATCGCCGGCCCGCCGGCCCGCAACACCCGGTCGCAAATTTCAGTCATTTCCAAATGCGGATCAACCGTGACCTGGACGCGCTTCAATTCGCCGAGCCGCTCCAGTTGAGCAATGAAATCCCGCAAGTCCTGATAGTGCATGGATAATATCCTAAACGACAGTGAGTATGCGCCCGCTTGCGCTTGTTGAACGCGAAGTGTGCATTTTAACAGCAAACGCTTCCAGCCTCTGACTTCACCCATGGCAGGTGCAATTTCAGCAACTACACTTTCGAAACCTTTGATCTATCCAGCACGGGTTACTGTTTACAAACAAGGTTCCCGCTGCCTCACCCTGCTATGGCCCACGCTGGGAGGCCTCATGAAGTTTCCGCTCCGCATCGCAGCCGCTATCGACGCGCTGAATACGCTGATCGGTCGCTGGATGACCTGGCTGATTCTGTTTTGCATCCTGACCAGCGCGACCGCTGCAACCCTGCGCTATGTATTTGACTGGGGATCAAACGCCCTGCTGGAAGCGCAATGGTTCATGTTTGGCCTGGTCTTTCTGTTCTGCTCGGCCTGGACTCTGCTGGAAGGCGGTCATGTGCGTATTGATGTGGTGTCGTCGCGCCTGTCGCCGGTCACCCGCATCTGGATCGACCTTCTCGGCACACTGCTATTCCTGCTGCCGGTCTGCCTGTTGATCATGGTCGATTCCTGGCACTATTTTCTGCTGTCCTTCCATACCCGCGAGGCCTCGCCCGACCCTGGCGGATTGATCTGGTGGCCGCTGAAACTCGCTATTCCCGTTGCGTTCGCTTTGCTCAGCCTGCAAGGACTCTCCGAGATCATCAAGAATATTGCGGCGCTCACCGGCGATCGGCCCACGCCGACCTTCCGGGGAGGCCATTGACATGGCCACATTCCTGATCGCCAATATGGCGCCGATCATGTTCTCGGCGTTGATGCTGTTCCTGCTGATCGGCTATCCCGTCGCTTTCTCTCTGGCGGCGGTGGGTATGGCGTTCGGGCTGCTCGGCATTCATCTCGGTTTGCTCACCCCCCACCTGCTGCAAGCCTTCCCGGATCGCGTATTCGGTATCATGAAAAACGAGATCCTGCTGGCGATCCCGTTTTTCACCTTCATGGGCCTGGTGCTGGAGCGCAGCGGCATGGCCGAAGATCTGCTGGACACCATCGGCCAGCTCTTCGGCAATATTCGCGGCGGACTGGCCTACGCGGTGATCTTTGTCGGCGCATTGCTGGCCGCCACTACGGGAGTGGTGGCCGCTTCAGTGATCGCTATGGGACTGATCTCGCTGCCGATCATGCTGCGTTACGGTTACGACAAACCGCTGGCTTGTGGAGTGATCGCCGCATCCGGGACCCTGGCGCAGATTATTCCGCCTTCACTGGTGCTGATCGTGATGGCCGACGTACTGGGGCGCTCGGTCGGCGATATGTACAAGGGCGCCATCCTGCCCGGCCTGATCCTGGCCGCGATGTATGTAAGTTGGGTTCTGCTAAACACCATCTTCCGACCGCATGTAGCTCCAGCCTTGCCGCCGGAAGCCCGTACTCTGCGCGGCCGGGCGCTATTCCGTCGGGCCATCGTGGCGATGGTTCCGCCACTGGTGTTAATGTTCCTGGTGCTCGGAACGATCTTCATCGGTTGGGCCACGCCGACTGAAGGCGGCGCGATGGGCGCCGTCGGGGCATTGTTATTGGCGTTTTCCAAGGGCAAACTCAACCGGAAAATGCTGACTGAATCTCTGCACTCCACCGCAAAGATCGCCAGTTTTGTGATCTTCATCCTGATCGGCGCCAGTGTGTTCAGCCTGGTGTTTCGCGGCGTCAATGGCGATCTGTGGGTCGAGCAACTGCTGATCGATCTGCCCGGCGGACAGTTGGGCTTCCTGATCGTCGTCAATATTCTGGTGTTCCTGCTGGCGTTCTTTCTGGATTTTTTCGAAATCAGCTTTATCATCCTGCCATTGCTGGCCCCGGTGGCGGAGAAGTTGGGCATCGACCTGGTCTGGTTCGGCATTTTAATGGGCGTGAACATGCAGACGTCGTTCATGCATCCGCCGTTCGGCTTTGCACTGTTCTATCTACGCAGCGTCGCGCCACCGACGATTCGCACCACTGATATCTATTGGGGTGCAGTACCGTTCGTGGTCATTCAAATGATTATGGTGACGCTGATTATTGCTTTTCCTTCGCTGGCTACGCTGGGTCCGGATCATCCAGCGAACACCCGTCAGCCCAAACCGATTCAGCTCCTCATGCCGCAGGAGGATCGGAGCAGCATCAATCGGGACGACGCCGCCGATCTGTTCCGACAACTTCAGCCCCCCAAGCCATAGCAACCCCCTCACTTCCAGCCCTTCTCCCGCCAGAGGAGAGGGGCGGAACGGGTTCAGGCCATTATTGGCCAGCGCGCAGCATGGCTTGCATGAAATTAGCCAACGTCCCTTCCGGCAATCCCATCCAGATATCTGACACCTTCTGGAAAGCTTGCATGGAGTCAAAAATCTTTTTGAAATCGGGATTTTTTGCCGATTCTTCTGCATAGATCTTTTGTACCGCATCGTAAGCCGTCTTCATCACCTCATCCGGGTAGCGCCGCAACTGAGCGCCGTTTTGCACCAGACGCTGGATCGCCTGAGGGTTTTTGGTGTCGTAAGCGGCCAACATACTGCTGTTTGCCTCGGCGGCGGCCGCTTCAAACGCCGCCTGATAGGGCCTGGGCAGCTTATCCCATTGCTCCTTGTTCACGTAGAACGACAGCACCGGGCCCGGCTCCCACCAACCGGGGTAGTAATAAAACTTGGCCACCTTGTAAAAACCGAGCTTTTCATCGTCGTAAGGACCGACCCATTCCGCCGCGTCAATCGCCCCGCGTTCCAACGCCGGATAAATCTCACCCCCCGGCAACGATTGCGGCACGGCTCCCAGCGCTGAAAACACTTCTGCGCCAAAGCCGGGAATGCGGATTTTCAAACCTTTCATATCGTCCATCGACTTGATTTCCTTGCGGAACCAGCCGCCCATCTGTGTACCGGTATTGCCGCCCTGAAAACTGACCACGTTATATTTGGCGAAAAACTCGCGCAGCAGGGAGCCGCCCTCGCCGTGCTGGAACCAGGCGAACATCTGCCGGGCGGTAAGGCCGAACGGCACCGAGCAATCCAGCGAGAACGCCTTGTTTTTACCGTGGAAGTAGTAGGAAGCCGTATGACAGAGTTCAACGGTGTTCTGTTGCACGGCATCCAGCACCCCAAACGGCGGTACGATCTCGCCGCCCGCGAAGACGCGGATCTCAAATTTTCCCTCAGTAATCTCTGCGATTCGCCTGGCCAGCACCTCACCGGCCCCGTAGATAGTGTCCAGGCTCTTGGGAAAGCTGGATGCCATCCGCCATTTGATGGATGGCAGCGATCCCGACTGGGCCTCCTGGGCTATGGCGGGGATAGCGGCTGCCCCAACGGCAGTCGCCAAACCCAGCCCCGCCTTCCTGATAAACTCACGACGCTGCATGTTTTCCTCCTCATGGGATTGATGTTTTTGGGGATGCTCCCGGCGACCGGAAAGTCGCCATGGACTGGCTATTAACTTTATCAGGGCTTGACACGATTTCATCTTGAATTTCCGATGATCATCGCCAGAATCGATGCATACTGGATTCTGGTCAATTTGCGCCAGGTCCCTGCCCCGATTCCCAGAATATTTTCTACTACCCCTCCGAGCTTATGACTACTCTCACTTTTCATGTCCAACCCGGCGGCGCCCTGCGCGGCTATTTGCGGGTTCCCGGCGACAAATCCATTTCCCACCGCGCCATCATGCTCGGCTCATTAGCCGAGGGCGTCACCACAATTACCGGTTTTCTGGAAGGCGAAGACTGCCTGGCTACACTGAAGGCCTTCCGCGCTATGGGAGTACGCATTGACGGGCCGGAGCAGGGGCAGGTGATTGTGCAGGGCGCCGGTTTGCCCGGCCTCTCGGCCCCGGATGGCCCGCTGGACATGGGCAATTCCGGCACCTCGATGCGGCTGATGAGCGGCATTCTGGCCGGTCAGGCGTTTGATACGGTGCTGACCGGCGACGCCTCGCTGACCCGGCGACCCATGCGGCGTGTGACGGAACCGCTAACGTTGATGGGCGCCCGCATTGAAACGACGACAACCGGTGCTGCGCCACTGCGCATTTACGGCGGCCAACCGCTAACCGGCATTGACTACCCGTTGCCGGTGGCCAGCGCCCAGGTCAAATCCTGTTTACTGCTGGCGGGCCTTTACGCCCAAGGCGTGACCCGCATCACTGAACCGGCACCCACCCGTGATCATACCGAGCGGATGCTGGAGGGTTTTGGTTACTTAGTGCAGCGCGAAGGCGAGCGCACCATTGCGGTCACGGGCGGCGGGCGACTGCAGGGGACAATTATCGATGTGCCGGCTGACATTTCCTCAGCGGCGTTCTTTCTAGTGGGCGCCAGCATCGCGCCCGGTTCCGACCTGCTGCTGGAACATGTCGGCGTTAATCCGACGCGAACCGGCGTCATCGACATCCTGCGTTTGATGGGTGCGGACATTGAAATGTTGAATCCCCGGCTGGCCGGCGGCGAGCCGGTCGCTGATCTGCGTGTGCGCTACGCCCCATTACGCGGCGGGCGCATTCCCGAAGCCCTGGTGCCGCTGGCGATTGATGAATTCCCGGCGCTGTTCATTGCCGCCGCCTGCGCCGAGGGTGTGACCGTGCTGACCGGTGCGGCAGAGTTGCGCGTCAAGGAAAGTGACCGGATTCAAGTCATGGCCGATGGATTGAACGCCTTGGGCATCGCTGCGGATCCTACCTCCGATGGCATCATCATTCAGGGTGGAATGCTGTCGGGGGGAAACATCGCCAGCCATGGCGACCATCGCATCGCTATGAGCTTCGCTATCGCCGCGCTGCGCGCTAGCGGACCGATCACGATTCAGAACTGCGCCAATGTCAACACCTCCTTCCCCGGTTTCGTCACCTGCGCCCGAGACGCCGGCTTAACCCTGGTGGAGCAGTCGCTATGAACGTTCGTTCTCCCGTCATCACCGTGGATGGGCCTGGTGGGGTCGGCAAGGGGACGCTCTGTCAATGGCTGGCAGCCCGACTGGGTTGGCCGTTACTGGACAGTGGCGCGTTGTATCGACTCACCGCACTGGCGGCGTTACGCCGGAATTTGATCCTGAACGACGAACCTGGGATCGCGCAAGTCGCTGCCGGGCTGGCGGTCACTTTCACTCCCGGTGATGATGGCGCGCTGCAAGTCGTTCTGGATGGTGAAGACGTCAGTACAGCGATTCGCCGTGAAACGATGGGTAACGCCGCCTCACAGGTGGCGGCTTTGCCGGCAGTGCGAGCGGCGCTGCTGCAACGTCAGCGGGATTTTTGCCAGCCGCCTGGACTGATCGCTGATGGTCGGGATATGGGCACCGTGGTGTTCCCGGACGCTGAACTCAAGCTGTTTCTGACCGCTGATGCACAGGAGCGAGCACAACGGCGTTATAACCAGTTGATTGAAAAAGGCATGGATGCTAATCTTAGCGATCTTGTCAAGGAAATCGCCGAGCGCGACGCCCGCGACGCCCAGCGAGCGGTCGCGCCGCTCAAAGCCGCTGCTGATGCCGAGGTGTTGGATACCACCCGATTGAGCATTGCCGATGTTTGCCAGTGGGCGTTGACGCTGGCCCAACAACGGCTGGCGGTCAGGGTAATTCCCTAGACCCAAGCCTTTACGCCGGCGCTGGTCTTGACTACGCTTTTGTTTTAACCCAAAACCGGTTCGAATGTTCATGACCGAACCTTGTGCCCCAACCCACCCGCGGCGGTCTGCTACCGCCGGTTTTTTTTGAGTTATAACCCATGACCGAAAGTTTCGCCGAACTGTTTGAACAAAGCCTGGCCGACAAGCAAATGCAGCCGGGCTCCATCGTCCAGGGATTGATTGTGGAAATCCGGGCGGACGCCGTGGTCGTCAACGCCGGTCTGAAGTCCGAAGGGCTGATTCCCATCGAGCAGTTTTACAACGAGGAAGGCGTCCTCGATGTAAAAGTGGGGGATATGGTCGAAGTCGCACTGGATGCGCTCGAGGACGGTTTCGGCGAAACCCGGCTGTCCCGCGAGAAAGCCA
>CAZDVY010000124.1:0-7428 GCA_964508935.1 uncultured Candidatus Competibacteraceae bacterium
GCTTCGACATCATCTTCTTCTGGGTGGCGCGGATGATCATGATGGGCCTGAAGTTTATGGGCGATGTGCCGTTCCGCGAAGTGTACATCCACGGCCTGGTGCGCGATCACGAAGGCCAGAAGATGTCGAAATCCAAGGGCAATGTGCTCGATCCGCTCGATCTGATCGACGGCGTGACTCTCAACGAACTGGTCGCCAAGCGCACTACCGGGTTGATGCAGCCGCAGATGGCACCGCGCATCGAGAAGGCCACCCGCCAGCAGTTCCCGGCGGGCATTCACGCTCACGGCACCGATGCCTTGCGCTTCACCTTCGCCGCGCTGGCGACTACGGGCCGCGACATCGTATTCGACATGGGCCGGGTTGAGGGCTACCGCAACTTCTGCAACAAGTTGTGGAACGCCGCCCGCTATGTGCTGATGAATACTGAAGGTCAGGACACCGGGCGGGCGGGCGGCGAGATTGAACTCAGTCAGGCAGATCGCTGGATTCGCTCCCGTTTGCAGAAAACCATCGCCGAAGTCAACGCGGCGACCCAAGGCTATCGCTTCGATCAGGTCGCCCAGGCGCTTTATGAATTCACCTGGAACGAGTTCTGCGACTGGTATCTGGAACTGTCCAAGCCAGTGCTGAATGACCCCGCCAGTTCCGATGCTGCCCGGCGCGGCGCCCGGCAGACCCTGGTGCAAACGCTGGAAACCCTGCTGCGCTTGCTGCATCCGTTGATGCCGTTTATTACCGAGGAAATCTGGCAGCGGGTCGCGCCGCTGACCGGGGCGGCGGGCGACTCCATCATGCTTCAACCCTACCCCGAAGTGGATAACACACTGGTCGATGAAACAGCGGTCGCCGAGATTGAATGGCTGCGGCAATTTCTCAGTGGTGTGCGCCGTATCCGCGCCGAGATGAACATCGCACCCAGTAAGCCGCTTTCAGTGCTGTTGCAACACGGTTCGACGGAAGATCAGGAGCGCCTAGAGCAGCATCGTCGTTCATTGATGAGCCTGGGTCGGCTGGATACCATCACTTGGTTGAACGAAGATGAACCAACCCCGGATGCCGCGACGGCGCTGGTCGGTGCGATGAATGTGCTGATTCCGTTATCCGGGCTGATCGACAAGACGGCGGAAAGCGACCGGCTGGAAAAGGAAATCGCTAAACTGCACAAAGAGACGGAGCGCGGCGCGGCCAAACTCAATAATGCCGACTTTTTGGGCCGCGCCCCGGCTGAGGTGGTGGAAAAGGAACGCGCTCGTGTAGCGGAACTCCAAACCGCCATGATTAAACTGGAAGAACAACTGGCGCGCATCCGGCAATTGTGAGCCTTGGTCATCCATCTGCTTGCCCTCAATAAGGAACCCGTAATGGATACTCAAGAATCTGCATCCGTAAAAAAACCCAAGCTAGGCGCCAAAGTGACTCAGGTGGCGACCTTCTATCATCCACGCACCTGGAAAGAAAAAGGTCTGTGGTGGACGCTGGGCCTGTTTCTGGTGACCTACTTCATCATTGTGGCGGTGCTCGGTTTTATCTGGTCGAACTCGCCCGGTGATTTTGACGTGCGCGAACATGCGCTGAAAGTTGCCAAGAATGACCAGAAAAAACTGGTGCCGGGCTATATCACCACCGCTGCGGCTATCCGTATTGCGGAAACGTTGCTGCGAAAACCCGGCGGCTACCTCAGTAATGATGTGACTCCGCCGGGGATGTATCTGGACAATATCCCGAACTGGGAATTTGGCGCATTAACCGAGCTGCGCGATCTGGTGCGCTCCATGCGCAACGATTTCAGCCGTTCCCAGAGTCAGTCAGTTGAGGACAAGGATTTGCAGGTCGCCGATCCGCAGTTCAATTACGATTCGGAATCGTGGATTTTGCCCTCCACCGAGTCGGAATACCGCAAGGGGGTCGATGCACTGTATCGTTACCTGGAGCGGCTCGCGGATCAAAGTTCACCGGACGGACAGTTCTTCACCCGCGCTGATAACCTGAGCAAATATCTGGAAGTGGTGGAAAAACGACTGGGCAGTCTGGCGCAACGCCTGGCGGCCAGCGCCGGCCAAACCCGGTTTAACACCGACCTGGCCGGCGATCCCAACGCTCGCCAATCGACGCCGGTGCCTGAGCAAACCGAGTTCAAGACGCCATGGACCAAGATCGACGACGTATTCTTTGAAGCGCGAGGCTATACTTGGGCGTTGCTCCACACCCTCCGGGCGCTCGAGGTGGATTTTGCCGGTGTCCTCCAGAACAAAAACGCGGTGGTCTCGCTCAAGCAGATCATCCGTGAACTGGAAAATACCCAGGACTTCATCTGGAGTCCGATGATTCTCAACGGCACCGGCTTCGGACCCATGGCCAATCACTCGCTGATCATGGCTTCGTATATCTCCCGAGCCAACGCCGCCATTATTGACCTGCGCAATTTATTGTTGCAGGGCTGACCCGCCTGATCCTGATCCCTTCTCCCGGCGCGGGAGAGGGGATTTTTTGCATGAGACCTCAAGGTATTATACGGATGGCGGATTTCAAAACGCACCTGATCGGGGCGGCGGCGGTCAGTGGGCTGGCCGCCACCGCGCTAGTGATGACCGGCCAGTTTCCCTATCAGGCGGTCATTGGCTATTTCATCCTGGGGGTGATGGGCGGGTTGTTGCCGGATATTGACTCGCCACATTCCATTCCGGTGCGCATCGCCTTCATGGCGCTGGCGGTGATCGCCGGATTCCTGGTGGTCTTCACTTTCGGACGCCGCTATTCACTGGTGGAGCTGATTTTGCTCTGGGTGGGCTGCTTTGCGCTGATTCGCTATGGCGTGTTTGCATTGCTCGACCGGTTTACCATCCATCGCGGACTAATTCATTCGGTTCCGATGGGCGTCAGTTGCGGTTTAGTCACGACCCTGCTGGCGTATCAGGCGTTCAATGCCTCGGTCATCCACGCCTGGATGTGCGGGACGTTCGTCACCCTGGGTTTTTTCGTCCATTTATTGCTGGACGAGTTTTACAGCGTCAATCTGTTCGGCAAGAAAATGCTGAAAAAATCCTTTGGCACCGCCTTCAGTCTGGGCAGCTTGCAGCAACCCATCGGTACGGCAGCGCTTTATCTGGCGGTCATAGGGCTGTTCGCTCTTTGTCCGCCTCCACAACCTTTCACCGAACTGATGCTGAATCGTGAAACCTATCACGGCATTGTCCAGCGCCTGCTGCCGGGCGAGACTTGGTTTGCGGGTTTCCTTCGTCGAGTGACGCCGGCGGGTTTGCTGGTCCGCTAGAAGTTTTTCCGCAGATCCATCCCGGCATACAGTCCGGCGACCTGCTCGGCGTAACCGTTGAACGGCAGGGTGTCGCGACGGAAGAATTCACCGATGCGCCGCTCCTTTTTCTGGCTCCAGCGCGGATGATCCACATCGGGATTGACGTTAGCGTAGAAGCCGTATTCGTTGGGCGCTTCGTGGTTCCAGGTGGTGACCGGTGGCGGTTCGACAAAGCGGATTTTCACAATGGACTTGATGCTTTTGAAACCATACTTCCACGGCGCGACCAGCCGTAGCGGCGCGCCGTTTTGATTCGGCAGTTCCTGACCATACAACCCGGTCGCCAGCAACGTGAGCGGATGCATGGCTTCATCCATGCGCAGCCCTTCGATATAAGGCCAGGGCAACAGGCGGGTTCTCTGACCGGGCATCTGCGCGGGATCAAGCAGCGTGGTGAATTCGACGTACCGGGCGCTGGCGGTCGGCTGAAAACGCGGCAGAATTTTCGCCAGCGGAATGCCCAGCCAGGGGATAACCATCGACCAGGCCTCGACGCAACGCAACCGGTAAATGCGTTCTTCCGGGGTATGCGGGGCCAAAAAATCTTCCAGCGCATACTGGCCGGGTTTCTCGCAATGCCCTTCCACGGTCACCGTCCAGGGCTTGGTTTTCAAACTGCCGGCATTTTCCGCCGGGTCGGTTTTGCCTGAGCCGAACTCGTAGAAGTTGTTGTAGGACGTCACATCCTTATAGGACGTCGGTTTGAGATCGTCGTCGGTGGCGGCCTGGGCCAGATGACCGCGTAGAGTCGGCGGCAACAGGGCCGTCGCACCCAGCACGGCGGTGGTTTTCAGAAATTCACGGCGGCGGGCGTAGAGTTCCGGCGGAGTGATGTCCGAGGGACGCAGATCGGCGGGTTTCTGGATCAGCATGGCGCAACTCCCGATGGTAGACTTCCTTGTGACCCGTCCTCGATTTGCAAGTTGCGTTTTCTCACCAACCACTGCCTTTATGGTTCTGATCCATGACTCCGCAATTGGCCCGCTGGCTGCAACGTATCGGCAAACCGCTGGTTTTCAGCGCCAGCCTGCT
This sequence comes from uncultured Candidatus Competibacteraceae bacterium, assembly GCA_964508935.1. Taxonomy (GTDB): domain Bacteria; phylum Pseudomonadota; class Gammaproteobacteria; order Competibacterales; family Competibacteraceae; genus UBA2383. The sequence goes on from CAZDVY010000124.1 coordinate 4,349, forward strand.
GCCGTTGGTTTGGCTATTCTGGTTAGCGTGGAGCGATCAACTGGGCGCCAATCCAGTGGAGATGCTGAGCCATCGCACCGGCGACTGGAGCTTGCGTTTCCTGCTGCTGACCCTGGCGGTGACACCAGTGCGGCGGTTGACCGGCTGGAATGGGCTGCAACGCTTTCGGCGCATGCTGGGATTATTCGCATTTTTCTATGTCTGCCTGCACTTCGGCGTCTATCTGATTTTCGACCAATTTTTCGACCTGTCCGCCATCATCGCCGATGTCGCGAAACGGCCCTATATTACGGTGGGTTTTGCTGGGCTTATATTGCTGATTCCGTTGGCGGTGACATCGACGAACCGAATGATCAGGCGGCTGGGCCGAAACTGGCAGCGCCTGCATCGACTGGTTTATCTGATTGCAATACTCGGAGTGCTGCATTACTTGTGGCTGGTCAAGGCGGATCTTCGCGAACCGTTGATGTACGCCGGGATTCTTGTCGTGCTGCTGGGTTATCGGTTGTGGCGGCGAATGCGTGTGATTGATAAAAACGGCAACTGCCAGGTTTCATAGCCGACCTCTATATCACTGCGAAGCCCTGCTCCGACGAATCCATACCTCGGTGCTGGCAGCCTGGCCTGTCTGATCCAGCACCGTGATCCGCGCCAATCCTTCGCCATCCGGCGGCCAAAACGCTTCCCGCCGCCACGGGTCGACCACTAACGGCTGACCATTGACCAGCCAGCGCAAGGGTCGAATCCCGCCCTTGGCCGTCAAGGGCAATTCGGCCAATCGATCATTCTCTCCAGGCAATTCCACGGTCGTGCCGGTGACGGGAAAAGTAATATCCAGCGGTGGTGCGTTGACGGTTTCCAGCGCCGGCCGGGTGCGAAAATAGCGTAATCGCTCGGGCAACTGCTTGCGGCTAACGACCCGCAGGATATTAGCGGGCGGTGCTGTGAGCGGGTTGACTGGCTTTGGCAACAGGTCGAAGACCCGAAACAGCAGGGGCGCGGCGGTGTTGCGGCCATAATGACCGGGGCTGGGCGAACCATCCGGTCGCCCGACCCAGACCCCGACCGTGTAATCCTCATCAAAACCCAGCGCCCAAGCGTCGCGGAAGCCGTAGGAGGTGCCGGTTTTATGGGCGATCAAACGCGGTTGTGCCGTACTGGCGGATGGCGCGACATTTTGCGGAACCGGCGAGCCGCGCAGAATCTCTCCCAGATACCAGCAGGCGGTCGGTGACAACAACGAGTGACCGGGCGTTTCGGGGTCATCCGGCCCCAGACGCAACGGCCTCACTCGACCGCCCTCGGCGAAACTGGCGTACAGCGTGACCAAGGCTTCCAGCGTCATGCCTACACCGCCCAGCGCTAGCGGTAATCCCGGTTGGGGATGCGCCGTATTCCAGTGCAACGGTAACCCGGCCTGAAGCAGCCGCGCTGCGACCCGCGCCGGCCCGACCTGATCGAGTACCGCCACCGCCGGGATATTCAGCGACTGCTGCAAGGCTTCGCGCACCGTCAATTGTCCGGCATAGGTATTACGAAAATTAGTGGGGCTGTAGTCGCCAAACCGAGTGGGAACATCCTCGATCAGGGTTTCCGGGTGAATCAGCAGATCGTCAAAACCCAGACCGTAGATCAGCGGTTTCAGTGTGGAGCCAGGCGAACGCACCGCTCGGATCAGGTCCATTTGTCCGGCGCGGCGTGGGTCGTGGAAATCGCTGCCGCCGATATAAGCCAGTACCTGCCGGTGGTGATTCGCCACAACCAGAAGAGCGATGCTGCTGTGCGGCTCCAATGTGCTGTGTTGCTGATGGATCAGGGTTTCCAGCGTCTGTTGCAAATCCCGGTCGATCAAGGTGCGATGGATCACCGTTTCTGGTTGATCTGCCCGCAGCCGGTCAGCGAGATGGGGAGCCAGAAAGGGCAGGGCGCGACGCTGATCGGGCAAGGGTTCCTGACGGGCCTCCTCAACCTGCCGCTCTGTCAGTACGCTGATTTGCGCCATGCGCGCCAATACCTTGTCGCGGGCGGCCCGCGCCCGTTCCGGATAACGATCCGGCCGCACCCGGGAAGGGGCTTGCGGCAATGCCACCAGTAACGCGGCTTCCGCTGCGGTCAGCCGGGATGGTTCCTTGCCCAGCCAGACCAGTGAAGCAGCGCGTATCCCTTCCAGATTACCGCCATAGGGCGCCAACGTCAGGTAGAAGCTGAGAATCTCCGCCTTGGAGTAGCGCCGTTCCAGTTGCAGGGCGCGCAGCATCTCCCAGAGCTTGCCGGGCAGATCGCGTTCATGCGGTTCCAGCAGTCGAGCGGCCTGCATGGTCAGGGTGGATGCGCCCGACACGATGCGGCCATGACGCAACCACTGCCCCAGCGCCCGCACCGCCGCCAGTGGATCGACGCCGGGATGACGGTTGAAACGCTGGTCTTCATAGGCCAGCAGCATCGTCAGATAAAGCGGATCGACATCGGATACCGACGCTGGCAGCCGCCAGATGCCCGGAGCGACGGTAAAACTGCGCAAAATACGGTTACTAGCGTCCAATATCAGCGGTGAGGTTTGCCGGGCGCGGTCCAGCGGTGGCGGCGACCCGTGATCCAGAACCAGCAGCACCGCGACGGACAGAATGATGATAGCCAATCGGACACCAATCAGCCTGCGGCCGGAAGCAGGCGGATGGTTCAAGGGGTGGTTCGACGCTGGCATTTGGTGGTGAAGTCAGAAATCCAAGGACCGACCCAAATGACACAGTTAGCGATTTCCTCACCGAGGATATCGCGCGAGGGTAGATGTTCAGTGGTCATCAGCGGGTTACTCCACGACAGCGGCCATAGTATAACGGCGCGCCACCATCGGACGCACGCCATTGAATGTTCGGCAAACTCTTCCATACGTCGAGCTTGTCTTCCAAATCGACGCTCCGCGCGGCGATTTCGACCAGCCCCATGGCGATCAGGGTGCTGGTAGGACTTAGGGCCACGCGGATGTCGTCCTGGGGGAGGCCGGTCAATCGCGCTAAAAGCTTGAGGAGAAACGGCGTGCTCGTGCTCTGCGAGTTTTGGGGGGCTGGAAGGGGCGATCC
>CAZDVY010000125.1:0-7366 GCA_964508935.1 uncultured Candidatus Competibacteraceae bacterium
CCGGGCAGGTGGAACGCATTGGCCTGATGGCGGGTAACGCCGGTTTTATGGGTTTGCGGGATGTTTGTCTTTTTTTTCAGGAGCATCTGTCGAACTTGGACTTTCGCCAACAGGACATGGGTGACGCTGTGCGGGAACGGCTGGAGGAGTGGCCAATTCTGGTCATCGGTTACCTCGGCGCTCCGACTGATCCACAGACCAGCGAGCCGTTGATCGACCACTTGTGTAGCCCGACTTGGAGCACCCCCTTGCCGGAGACGGACGCCGGGGTTTTGCGCAGCATGTTGATGTACGGGGCGCAGGCGCCCGATAAGGCAGATCCGGTGGGTGCGGAATGGGCTGACGTCGCGATGGGAGTAGAAGAGTGGTCACCTATTCCAGCAATGGCGCCTGCCGAGCCGGCGCTGGTGTTGCAACTACCACCAGCGGCCGAGACGACAGAATCCTTATTGACTGAACCTGCACTCACTGAACCATTTCTCACTGAGATTCCCGCTGGCGCCAGCACTGCCGAACAGCTCGCTGAAACCGCAGAGGAAACAGAGATCGAAGTTGAGGCTGAAGGTGAAGGTGAAGCGACCACTGGGGTAGAACCTGCCGGGCAACCGGAATGGATGGAATCCGTGGCGGTGACTGCGCCGGCGGCGATAGCGGACATGACCGCCAGAATCGTTGCTGAAGAGAAATCGGTAACTTTCACGGAAACGGTCGCCGAAGTGAAGGAGGAAGCCGGAACGGTCGCCGAGTTGGAGGAAACGGAATCCGCTGATGAGGACGAGGATGAGGAATCTGTCGGCGCAATGGTCGGATCCAGCGAAGCGCACCAGGAATTGCTGGATATCCTGTGTGCGGAAATCGCCCAAATCGCCGAAACTGCTGACGAGATACTGACCCTGGCCACGGATGCCGATAGTGCGCCTGCCGCTCGGAGTGAAGCCCTAGCCAGCTATGCTGAACATTTGGAACGCTTGGGGGATGCTTCAGCTTCCATCGGCTTGACGGGTTTGCAGCAGGTTTGTACTGGCTTGCAGGCTAACCTGAGCCAAATGGCCGCCCAGGACAGTCCGCTCGACGCGGAACAACAGCAGGTGGTGAACGCCTGGCCCGATTTAGCGCTCAATTACCTGCAAGCATTGAACGATCATTCAGCCTGCGCGTCCCTGGTCAATCACTTGCAGGATGCACACTGGCCACTGCCCTTGGCTGCGGCAGATGCTGTTGCGCTTATTGATCTTCTGGTCGCACCGAAACTGGTGAGCGAAGCAGTTGAAGCGGAAGTCCGGCCACAGCAAGCGCAATCTGCAGATGTATCGCTGGCTCTGCCAACCGATGTCAATCAGGAATTGTTGGATGGCCTGCTGCAGGAGTTGCCTCACCAGGCCGCTGAGTTCTCCGCCACTATTCAGCGCCTGGCCGCTGGCGATGGTCATCTTAATGACGTGGAAGTGGCGCAGCGCATTGCCCATACCCTGAAAGGCGCCGGTAATACCGTCGGGGTGCGCGGTATTGCCACCCTGACTCACCACATCGAAGATATTTTACAAGCTCTCTCCAAACGTGGCGTGCTGCCTAACCGGGCATTGGCCGAAACCTTGCTGAATGCCGCTGATTGTCTGGAAGCCATGAGTGAGGCTCTGCTCGGCATAAGCGATCCACCGTCGCAAGCGTTCGCCGTGTTGCAAGAGGTGCTGGACTGGGCCAACCGGATCGACCGGGTCGGGATACCAACGGATGATGAAGTTGCATCGCCAGTCATAGCCCGTCCGGAACCTGCCGAATTGCCCGAAATGGTGACGCCAGTGGCGCCGCCGTCCACCGCCGCCTTGGCGCCCGAAGCAACCCTGCGCGTTCCCGCTCATCTGGTCGATGATGTGCTGCGCATGGTGGGCGAGAGCATCATCCTGACCGGCCAGGTTCAGGAGCGAATTCGCAAGACGGTTGCACAAACTCGGGCGGTGATGGGGCAAAATCGCCTATTCCAGCAACTGACCGCCGAATTGGAGCAATTGGTCGACATCCGCAACGTGTCGTCACCGCTGTCCAAGTCAGTGCAACGCGGCGATTTCGATCCGCTCGAATTGGAACAGTACAACGAACTCAACACCGTGACTCATCGCCTGGTGGAAGCGGCCACCGACGCTCGCGAACTGGGCCGCGCCATCGAAGATAACCTGGCGGCGCTGGACGCCCTGCTGGTAGATCAAGGCCGCCTGCACCGGGACAACCAGGAAGCCGTACTGCGTACTCGCATGGTGCCGATCCAAACGGTGGTGCCGCGCCTGCAACGCAGCGTGCGACAGACCTGTCGGCTGGTGGAGAAGGAGGCGGAACTGGTGGTGCATGGCGCCGACACGTTGATGGATAGCAATGTGTTGAGCGACATGGTCGATCCGCTGATGCATATCTTGCGCAACGCCGTAGATCACGGCATTGAACCGCCAGACCGGCGCAAGCATCTGGGCAAGTCGTCGATCGGGCGAATCGAACTCAGCTTCGGGCGCGAGGGCAACACCATCGCCGTGCGCTGCCAGGATGATGGCGCCGGGCTGGATTTGTCGGCGATTCGCCGAACAGCCACGGAACGCGGTCTGCTCACCGCCGACCAGCCACTGGCGAACGATGAACTGGCCCGGTTAATCCTGTTGCCAGGCTTTTCCACACGCGGCGAAGCCACTCAGACCTCGGGACGCGGCATCGGTATGGATATGGTTTACAACCGGCTGTTGGACATGAAGGGTTCGCTGCGCATTCAGACTGAAACCGGCAAGGGTTGCCTGATAGAGTTGCGGCTGCCAGTAACCTTGATCTCCACCCATGCCTTGTTGGTGCGCATGAACAATCAAATGGTTGCCCTCTCCGACCGCGGTATCGAGCAGGTTCTGTATTCCGGTATCGGCAAGATCCAGAAACTGGGTAAGGCCACTATCTTTCAGGCAGGCGATGCCATCTACGAACTCACCTCCCTGGATCAGTTGCTCAACCTGCCGCTGGATCGTCGCGCGCAGAACCGCGCTGCATCGCCGGTATTGCTGGTGCGAGAGGAGACTGGCGCCATTCGCGCCGTGCTGGTGCAAAAAATCGTGGACAGCCGCGATCTGGTGGTTAAACGCTTGGGCCAGTACATTCCCAGGATCAATGGCATCGTAGGAGCCACTATCCTGGGTGATGGCAGCGTGGCACCGGTGCTGGATTTGCCGGAACTTTTGCGCACCCCGGCAGCAAGCCAGCCAGCGCGGATCGCTACCCAAGCAACGGCGCCGGCCACCCCTTCTCTCCGCCGTCAATTCGTGCTGGCGGTGGATGACTCACTGAGCGCCCGTCGCTCGCTGACGCAGTTTGCTCAAGACGCTGGTTATGAGGTGCGCACCGCGCGCGACGGACTGGAAGCGATTGAGATCGTCGACGGCAAGCGTCCGGATCTCGTGCTGACCGATTTGGAAATGCCGCGCATGAACGGCCTGGAATTGACCGCGCATTTGCGCGCCAGCTCATCCACCCGTGATTTGCCCGTCATCATGATCACCTCACGCTCTACCGAGAAACATCGACGCGAAGCTGAAATGGCGGGGGTCAATGTCTACCTGACCAAGCCGTTCATGGAAGATGAATTGCTGGGGCATATCCATCAATTGCTGCGGCCAGCATGAACGGGCGAATTCAATCGGCGTTCGCCGCTCTTCAGGAAACCCGGTCATTTGCCGTGCTGACCCTGGATGGGCGTAAATGGCTCTTGCCGCAAGCGGAAATCCAGTCGCTGGAGTCAACCCTGGATATCGACTGCGAAGTGCGGATTCCGCACAGTGTCGGGGCTGTGGCGTTCGCAGGCATGTGGTGGCCGGTGTATTGCCTGTCCAGTGAATTGCGGATTCTGCCGCAAACGCCGAGTGGTCGCCGAGTTTGCCCGTTGCTGAATAACGGCGCCGATCACTTCGGCTTGGTCTGCGATCGGGTCGATGCGTTGGCGGAACCACCTCGACTGTTCGCGCTACCGGCGTGCATGGCGCTGCCGGATTCTCCCATTCAGGCGCTGGTTTTGCTTGAGGATGAACTGGTTTGCGTAACCACCACCGAGCATCTGGCGGCTTTAATCGCTGCTGTCGTGGAGAATATCAATGCCTGAAAGCACGCATCGGGAAAGCGTTGCCTGGGTGCTGATGCTGGACAGTCAACTCCGCGCCGCCGTGGGCGAGCGCGAGTTGGTGCATCTGATTGAAGCGCCGATGCTGCTCGAAGTTCCCCTCAGCCCGCCCTACTGTCGGCAGGTGCTCGTCTGGAACAACACCGTGTTGCCGGCGATGGATGTAGCGGCCTGGTTGCGGGGACAGCCGGCGCAACGCCAACAGACGCTGGCTGGGGTGTTCACTCACCAGACGCGGCCAGGAGCAGCTCCCGGATATGGCGCGCTACTGCTGGCCGGAATCCCGACGCGGGCGCCCGTTGCCGACGACCAGGCCTGCGCCTTGCCGAGGCAGCCGAGCGGCTGGCGAACCCTGGCGATCTCCTGTTTCAAGCAGGGCGACCAGCCGATTCCCATTCTGGATTTGCCGTACATTTTCAGCAGCAGCCTGTTGTAATCAGGTGCGACCCGGGACGCATGCCGGCCAGGAAGCAAGGGCTGCAACCAGTATCAGGGCTATCTGACCAGTCCTCCGTATCCGCCGAGGCGCTCGTGGCGTTGCTGACGTGAAAGGTGATTTTTTCAACCATCGCCCGCATTCGCGCCTTTATGGGACTCGCGCTAATCTGCCCCTCTCTTGAATTTTACCCCGACGATCCCCATAACCTAGTGTTGAAATTTCCAACCGCTTTGTGTCCGCTTGTGAGGTGCGCCATGCCTATCTACGAATATCGTTGCCAGTCTTGCAACCACGACCTGGAAGTGATGCAGAAACTCAGCGACCCTGAATTAAGTGATTGTCCCGCCTGCGGTCAGCCGCAGTTAAAGAAACTCATCTCGCCGGTGAGTTTCCGCCTGAAGGGCAGTGGCTGGTATGAAACCGACTTTAAGCAGGGCAAACAGAAAAATGTCGCCAAGGATGAAGCGCCGTCGAAGGAAAGTACGTCCACGACTGCTTGCGAGAGTACGGGGAGTTGCGCCGCCTGTCCGGCGGCAGCTTAGCAGCCAGTGGTCAGTGGCGCATGGTTGACCTTTGGCCGGTAATCTTTAACCTTTAATCTTTAGCCTTCAGGAACTCAGACGCCATGCGCAGCCACTATTGCGGCCAAGTCACAGAAAATTTTTTAGATCAGGATGTTACCCTTTGTGGTTGGGCGCACCGCCGCCGTGACCACGGCGGGGTGATTTTCATCGACCTGCGCGACCGCGAGGGTCTGGTACAGATTGTCATCGACCCCGATACCCCGGATGCTTTCGCCAGCGCCGAGCGGGTGCGCAATGAATATGTACTGCGCGTGGCCGGGCGGGTGCGCCGCCGCCCTGAAGGCACCGAAAACCCCAATCTGGCGACCGGCGCGATTGAAGTGCTGGCCCGTGACGTGAAAATTCTCAACCGTTCCGAGCCGTTGCCCTTCCAGTTGGACGATGACGATACCTCCGAAGAAGTACGGTTGCGCTACCGTTATCTCGATCTGCGCCGCCCGCTCATGCAGGAGCGGCTGCGCCTGCGTACCCGGGTCATCAGCACCCTGCGCCATTTCCTGGAGCAGGTGGGTTTCCTGGACATCGAAACTCCGATGCTGACTAAGGCGACCCCGGAAGGCGCCCGCGACTATCTGGTGCCGAGCCGCACCCATCCCGGCAGCTTCTTCGCCCTGCCGCAGTCGCCGCAGTTGTTCAAGCAGTTGCTGATGATGGCCGGCCTGGATCGCTATTATCAGGTGGTGCGCTGTTTCCGCGATGAAGACCTGCGCGCCGACCGTCAGCCGGAATTTACCCAGCTCGACATCGAAACCTCGTTCATGGATGAGCAGGCGATTACGGATCTGATGGAAGCGATGATCCGCCAGTTGTTCAAAGAGGTGCTGGGCGTCGATCTGCCCAACCCGTTTCCCCGGATGCCTTATGACACCGCGATGCGCCGTTACGGTTCGGACAAGCCGGATTTGCGCATCCCGCTGGAGTTGACCGAACTGTCCGATTTAATGGCCGGCGTGGAATTCAAGGTGTTCTCCAGCGCTGCCAATGATCCCAACGGCCGGGTGGCGGCGCTGCGCGTGCCGGACGGCGGCAAGCTGACCCGCCGCGAGATTGACCTTTATACCGAATTCGTCGGTCGCTATGGCGCAAAGGGACTGGCCTATATCAAGGTCAACGACGTCGCCGCCGGGCGCGACGGGCTGCAAGCGCCGATTGTCAAATTCCTGCCCGACGAAACCCTGGCCAAGATTCTCACCCGCACCGGGGCGGAGAATGGCGATCTGCTGTTCTTCGGCGCGGATTCCGCCAAGGTGGTCAACGACGCGCTGGGCGCGTTGCGCCTGAAAGTCGGCCACGATCTGGGTCTGGTCAAGAACGACTGGGCGCCGCTGTGGGTAGTCAATTTCCCGATGTTTGAATGGGATGAGCAGGCTCAGCGTTGGAACGCCCTGCACCATCCGTTCACCGCGCCGCGCAACGACGATCCCGCCGAGATGCGCGCCAATCCCGGCCAGTGTCTGTCGCGGGCCTACGATATGGTGCTGAATGGCAGCGAAATCGGCGGCGGTTCGGTGCGTATCCACCGCCAGGACATGCAAAGCGCGGTATTCGACCTGCTCGGCATCGGCCCGGAAGAAGCGCGGGCCAAATTCGGTTTCCTGCTCGACGCGCTCAAGTTCGGCTGTCCGCCGCATGGCGGTCTGGCCTTCGGGCTGGATCGTCTGGTCATGCTGATGGCCGGGGCCAGTTCCATCCGCGACGTGATGGCGTTCCCCAAAACCCAGAGCGCTGCCTGCCTGATGACTCAGGCTCCAGCGCCAGTGACTGAAGCGCAGTTGCGCGATCTCAACATCCGCCTGCGGCGCACGCCCTAACCTTGAGCAACCCGCCCTCGACCGCTCGCCTGCCGGCGGGCGAGCGGCGCACCTCCCGCTACAAACGTCCGGAGTCGGTGCTGGTGGTGATCTACACCGCCGCCGGTGAAGTGCTGGCGCTACGTCGTCGCCAGCCGCCCGATTTCTGGCAGTCGGTGACCGGCAGTCTGCGCTGGGAAGAAGCCGACCCGCTGGACGCTGCGCGGCGGGAGCTGTTCGAGGAAACTGGTCTGGGCGAAGGGCTGGAAATGGTGGATTGCGGCGTCGTTAACCGTTTTCCCATCCTACCGGACTGGCGACATCGCTATGCGCCGGATGTCGTCGAAAATGTCGAGCGGGTGTTTCGGGTATGGTTGCTCGCGCCCCGCCCGGTCACGCTGAATCCGGCTGAACA
>CAZDVY010000126.1:0-7347 GCA_964508935.1 uncultured Candidatus Competibacteraceae bacterium
AGAGCAAGCAGGCCCATATCGGCATCAGCCTGCCCGGAACCGGGGAAATTCCCGTTGCGCCGGTCTATGTCGATGGCGAAAAGACTGTCACCCTGAAGGGTGAAACTATCGCCGCCGAATTCCAGAAGATCGTCGATGATTATGTCGTTCGGCATTACCCCCTGCGGAACTGCTGATGACCGGCTTCGCTGCGGGTTCGCGTCCATCGCCGCACAAGGTCGAGGATCATCTGCGGCAAATTCTCAAGCTGCTGGAAAAACATCGACTGGTCGAGACGCTGGTAGACCGCGACCGCGCCAGTCCCCGCCATGACCTCATCGAATCGCTGGTGCATCGCCAGCATCTGGTCGAACTGCAACTCAAACTCCGCAGCCTGCATCCGGCGGATATTGCCTACATTCTCGAAGCGCTGCCGCTGGAAGATCGACTGCTGGTCTGGCGGCAGATACCGGACGATCACGGCGAGGTGCTGCTGGAGGTCTCCGATGCGGTGCGCGATGCGTTGATCGAAGCGCTGGAGCGGCCCGCGCTGGTCAAGGCGCTGGGCCAGCTCGATGCTGATGATTTGGCGGATCTGGCCGAAGCTGTTGCCGAAGACGTGCTGGCGGAAGTCCTCCAGACGCTCAACGCCCGCGACCGCGACTGGCTGCAAACCGCCCTGGCCTATCCCGAAGACCAGGTCGGTCACCGGATGAGTCAGGACGTCCTGACCGTGCGCGAAAACCAGCGGGTTGAGCAGGTCTTGTGGCTGCTGCGCGGGCGGGAGGAGCTGCCGCCCAACACCGACTGCCTGTTCGTGGTCGATGCCCGTCATGCGTTCAAGGGCGCGCTGCCGTTGCCGGCGCTGCTGCTCAACGAACCGCAGAAACGCATTGCCGAGTTGATGATCACTGATCCGGTGCTGTTCAGCCCGACCGATGACGCTGGCGAGGCTGCCCGCGCTTTCGAGCGCTATGATCTGGTTTCGGCGCCGGTGGTTAATGACCGGGGCAAACTGGTGGGTCGGCTGACCGTGGACGAAGTGATGGACTATATCCGTGAGGAGTCGGAAGAAGATGTCCTGAATATGGCCGGTCTGCGCGGCGACGAAGACCTGTTCGCGCCAATCTGGGACAGTGCGCGCAATCGCTGGCTGTGGCTGGCGATTAATCTCTGTACCGCTTTTATCGCTTCGCGGGCCATTGGTCTGTTCGAGAACGCCATTGCCCAGATTGTGGCGCTGGCGACGCTCATGCCGATCATCGCCGGCATCGGCGGCAATTCCGGCAACCAAACCACCGCGCTGGTGGTGCGCGGCCTGGCGCTGGGCGAAATCACCCCGGAAAACACCTGGCATCTGATCTTTAAAGAATTGGGGGTGGGGTTGCTGAACGGCCTGGTGTGGGGAGCGACGGTGGGCCTGTTCGCCTATCTGCTGTATTGGAGCCTGCCGCTGGGCGGGGTGATGGCGGCGGCGATGCTGTTAAATCTGCTGCTGGCGGCGTTCATGGGAGTCGCCATTCCTCTGACCTTGCACCGTCTGGACCGTGATCCGGCTATGGGGTCGAGTGTGCTGCTGACTTTTATCACCGATGGCATGGGATTTTTCATCTTTCTGGGACTGGCGACGGTGTTTTTGCTGTAGTTGGACAGACGTTGACGCCGTTCACTGGAGAGGTCTGCGCATGTTGCGATTTCTGCCGACTGTCGTCTTTGCCACTGCCCTGAGTGGTTGCGCGACGCTGGACGGTTCGGTCAGCGCCCCGACGCCTGACCGTCCGCGTGTTCCGCAACCTGCAACTGTTCCGCCCGCTCCTGCAGCCACGGGCAAACCCGGCCCGGCGAATCCGGCGTTTATTGAAGAACGCGCCCGGCAGGCTTACGAAACCGGACGCTGGGACGTGGCAGAGGGCTATTATTTACAACTGACCCGCCTGAAACCGGGCGACGCCGAACCCTGGTTCCAACTGGGCAATCTGTACGCCGAGCAGGGGCGACTGGATTCGGCGCAACGCGCCTATCGGGAATCACTGCGCCGTCGTGATGATGCCCGAACCCTGCATAATCTAGGGCTGGTGCAGGTCAAACTCGGTATCGGCGCCCTGCGCGAAGCGCAACAACGCTTGCCGCCCAATGATCCAGCGCGCCAGGACACCCGCGAATGGTTGCGGACGCTGCTGGAAACGGCATTACCGTAAAACAACTGGGGAGTAAACGCCATGTACCAACGAATCCTGTTTGCCGCGGATTTTTCCGAAGACGCCTTGCGGGTAGGGGAACGCGCCCGGGAGATTGCCCGCCAATGCGGAGCGCAGTTAAGCCTGATTCATGTGGTTGAGGACGTGACCATCAGCCTGGGCGGGGGTTATGAATTACTGCCGGTCCTGCCTGATCTGCCTGATGAAGCATTGCTCCAGGAAGCGCGGACCGCGCTGGGCGAATTGGCGCGGCGTCTGAACGTGGAAGACGCCGGATTATGGGTCGTCAACGCTATTTCCACCAAGGAAGGCATTCTCGGCGCTGCCAGGGATCACCACATCGATCTGATCGTGGTCGGCAGCCATGGCCGCCATGGGCTGGCCTTGTTACTTGGTTCGACAGCCAACGCCGTCTTGCACAGTGCGCCCTGCGATGTATTGGCAGTGCGGCTTTGAAGCGCGCCCTGCACGCTGAATCCCGATCCCCTATCCCCGCTTCCCTCGAAACGGTTCAGGATTCGGCTCAACATCCACGGACACGGTCAGTGAATGCTTACCGCCGCCGGTCACTACCCCCCGTAACGGAGCGACATCGCCATAATCCCGGCCCCAGGCCAAGGTCACATGTTTTTCCCGGGGCATGCAGCCATTGGTTGGATCGAATTCTGCCCAGCCCACGCCGGGCACATACACCGCTAGCCAGGCGTGCGAGGCATCCGCGCCGACCAGTCGCGGTTGGCCGGGCGGCGGCAATGTTTCCAGATAGCCGCTGACATAGCGGGCCGCCAGCCCCAACGTCCGCAGGCAAGCAATAGCCAGATGAGCGAAGTCCTGGCAGACGCCGCGTCGTTCGCTAAGGACTTCGTTGATCGGGGTGGCGACGGTAGTAAAGTGTGGGTCGTATTTGAACTCCCGATAAATCCGCTCATTCAAATCGGCCATCGCCTCCAGCAAGGGCCGGCCTGGCGTGAAGCTGGGTTCGGCATATTTCCGGAAGGCCGGCTGGAGAGTCACAAACGGTGAAGGTAATCTAAACAACCGGGCCTCAATGATTTCCGGGTCCGGGTCTTCCTGCAGCATCCGCTGGACCTGCTCCCAGGGTGGCGACCGACTGGACTCGTCAAATGGCCGCTCATCCAGTACGCGCACTTCGGTAGCGACTGTAACATCCAGCCGCTGGTGGATGTCCTGAATAGCAAAATACAGCACCCGGTTGCCAAAGAAATCCACTCGTTCCACGGACAATGCTGGTCGCGGTTTGATCCGGATTTGACTGGGCCGGTACAACTGCCAGGGTGTTTCTCGCGGCAGCAACTGCGCTTCGTTGTGGCACAACGCGACGCCGCTGCTGTACTGGTAGAGGGTGCGATGCGTGATCGTGTATCTCATGACTGCATCGTAATCAATTGCTGGGGAACCTCGGCATGACTGAAATGACTGTGGGTGAGGGCGTCGGACAGACCCAGCAGCGGTTTCTGCACGGCGTCCAGCAGCCGGAGCAGCTCAGCGCTGGAACGGGTGCTGTCGTGGGACAGGGTCGCCAGCGCCGCAATGTCAGCCAGTTGCAGGGTAGAGAGCGCTTCCAGAATCAGCCGTTCCTCGGCGCTGCGGTAGGGAGAGTTGTCAGGCGGTTGCAGGCGGCCAATATGCCGTTGCAACCGCCGCAACTGGTAGCCGACCGAGCGGGGATTACCCTCGTCAAACAGCAATAGATCGATGATCGCGGTCGGATGTAACGCGGAACGATAGCGACGGCGATAAGCGGTCAGGTTATCGGTAATGGTCAACACCACTTCCCACAGCGGCACTCCAGGATTGCGGGCGGTAATGAAGGCCAGCTTGAACAAATCCAGCGTGCGCACTACCCGTTCCAGGTAGCGACCGATGTCGAAAAACAGCCAGCCTTGATGATGCGGCATGGTTTCATTGCTTAGCCCACAGAACGCCGCGACCAGGATCAGTTCCTCCTCCAGCAATTCACGCGCCTGCCGGGCGCTCAAATGAGAAGGTAGTTCCTGAATCCATTGCTGCAGGCGATTCAGCAACCGCCAACTGTCGTCGCCCAGGTGGTTGCGCACCGCCCGTCCCGTTCGGGACAGACCGTTGAAGATCACTTGCAGACTGCCGGGATGCTCGGTATCCACCAGGAGATTTAACAGAGCCTCGCGCAGTGCGAAAAAGCGGGCGCGCGGCGATTCCGCCACCGGCGGCACCGGAATTTCCAGCGCCTCGAACAGATCATCCAGGCAGCGCTCATCGGTATTGTCCTGCTCCCACTCCAGCAACCGACCCAGCGCCTCGCGCAACAGTCGGGCGGTGCCGTCCAGGCGTTCACCGTAGCGGCCCAGCCAGAACAGATTATCGGCCACCCGACTGGGCAGATCAGCGCCATCGCGGGTCACCACGATGGGGCCGTGCGCCTGCCGCAGCAGGCTGACGTGGCGTTGCGGAGTCGGGGCCAACACCCACCAGTCCTTGCTGATTCCGCCTTTTTGCAGCGCCGCCTGCAAGGTGTCCATCCCGGAAGAAACCCGCGCCAGCCCGCCCGGCATTACTCGGTAGCCGTCATCCTCGGCCACCGCAAAGCCGCGCAACATCACCGGGCGCGGCGTCAGCCGGCCTTCCTCCAGCACCGGTGCGGTGGACAACAGTGACGGGGCCTGAGCCACGAACAAATAGGGTTGGGCCTGGATGCGTTCAATAAGTTGGGCGCGTTCGGCCATATCCAGTTGGCGACCTTCCCAATACGATCCACCCGGCAGGATCGAGCGCACCACCAGATCATCCAGGTTCGCCAGTACATAGTCACAATCGCCGGGTTGACCGCACCACCAGGTTTCCAGCGATGGCAGTTTCAGATCTTCGCCTAGCAGTTGCCGGCATAACAGGGGCAGAAACGGCGTCAGTCCGGGATTTTCGATGAGACTACTGCCGAGGGCATTGGCCAGCACCACATGCCCCCCGCGCACCGCTTGCAGCAAACCGGGAACGCCCAACAGGGAATCACCGCGCAGTTCCAGCGGGTCACACAAGGCATCGAGCACCCGCCGCAGAAGCACATCTACCGGCCGCAGCCCGCCGAGGGTTTTCAACCAGACCCGGCTATCGCGCACCACCAGATCTTCGCCCTCGACCAGACTGAGTGACAGATAGTTGGCCAGATAGGCGTGTTCAAAATAGACCGGGCTGTTGGGACCGGGGGTCAGCAACACCACATGCGGGTTTTCCGGATGGTGTCGGGACAGTCCGGCTAACGTGGCGCGTTCGGTTTCCAGAAAGCTGGCCAGCCGGCGCAGCGGGGCATCGCGATACAGCATGGGCAATGCCCGCGCCAGAGTGATGCGGTTTTCCAGGGTATAGCCAGCGCCAGAGGGCGACTGGGTGCGGTCACCATAGACGCGAAAGAGGCCATCTGGCCCACGAGCCAAATCCACGCCATGAAAGATCAGCCAACGGTTGCCATCGGGCAGTGAGCGATGGCAGGGATGTAGAAAACCGGGATGGGCATAAACCAGTTCGGGCGGCAGCCAGCCGTGGCGGATGGCCAAACGCCGGTCATACAGATCAGCCAGCAGCGCATTCATTAACCGCGAGCGCTGTTCCAGTCCCTCAGCCAGCGTCGTCCATTCCTCACCGGTCATTAACAGCGGGATCGGATCGACCAGCCAGTGCCGTTGTGGGCCCTGCGGATCGTCATAGGTGTTGTAGGTTACGCCATCGGTCTGCAACAACCGCTGGACTTCGCCATGCCGGCGCTCCAGTTCATCGCCGCCGATTTCCTCCAGCGACTGGGCCATGGCTTGCCAATGCGGTCGCAACACGCCGGGCGCTGAGCACATCTCATCATAGCCGGACTCGGCGACCGGGTAGTTGGTGAGCAGAGTTTCGCTGGGCGATTCCAGTTCTTCCGGGCAGGCCACTGCGGCTTGGGTCATGAAATTCTCTGTTGATTAGTGCGGCGCAGGCGGTGGGCCAGCACCCGCATGACCCGAATGGCGAACAGGGGGGTATGCTGAATCAGGGTGAGAAAATGCTGGCGCGTGATGGGCGTAAGCAGGCAGTCGGTGCGGGCAATGGCAGTGGCGCTGCGCGGCCGATCTTCGATCAGCGCCATTTCGCCCATAATGTCGCCGGGGCCGAGCGTTTCCAGCCACTGGCTGCCAATCAGGATCTCCACCTGACCTTCAACCACGATGTACAGGATATCGCCGGACTCGCCTTCCCGGAAAATGACCTGACCGGCAGCGAAGGCTTGATGTTCTTCAGTTCTGTTGAAAATATCCTGTGTGTCCATGAGGTTTGCTCGTCATGCGGGAAACTGGCCGGAGGTGCCTGCGCCGGTGTGGTTGGCGAGTCAAAAGAATGAGCAGCAGTTTAGCCGACTTTGCCGGATTCGGGATAGCGAGGATAGAGTGCGGAACATCGTCATCAGGAGAAACCCCATGAGTTTTTTCACCACTGCCGGGCCGGTCAATCCGGTCGATCATTACAGCCTCAATCCTCTGCAACGGATTGATCTGGAAAACCTGCTGCCGCTGATCGAGCAAAAGAAATAGGCTTAAGGCTCGTCAGGAAATAACAAAATCATTTGTTGTCTAATAGCAACAGTTCGGACAGTTTTTGAGGGGGTAGTCGGCGGGGTAGCGGCACCGGGTCAAATTTGGATAGGGTGAAGTTGTGAACCCACACCGAATCCGAGGGATGACCCGATGCCGCTGTTGGAAAGTGTACTGTTGAACATGCGGTTGAGCCAACCGTTCCGGCAATTTCTGAACGAGTTGTTGCTCCTGTTGCTGATCGTCCCGGGCCGGGCGACGTTTCGTAATCTGAGCCGCTACAGTGGGTATGTGGAGAAAACGTTTAGTCAGCGGTCTCGACGAAAGGTGGACTGGGCGGGTCTGAACGTAGCGGCGATCCGGGCGGCGGTGTCGGCGGATCACGAGTCGGTGTTAGCGTTTGACCCGAGCTACGTCCCGAAGAGCGGTCAGCACACGGCGGGGCGGGGTTACTTTTGGAACGGGAGTGCCGGACGGGCGGAACGGGGCCTAGAAGTGAACGCGTTGAGCTGGGTCGACGTGACGGCGAACACGGCCTATGCGATCAGCGCGGAGATGACCCCGCCGGGGTCTAGCGCGGCGTCCTCGGCCGACGCCCCGGCCAGCGCCGATAC
>CAZDVY010000127.1:0-7278 GCA_964508935.1 uncultured Candidatus Competibacteraceae bacterium
CCTTGAGACAGCTCCCACAACAACCGCTGACTGGCCGCATCACCACGATTCGCCGCATGGGCCGCCGCGATCAAGTCCTCCTTCGCCAGACTCCACTGTTTCCACACTGGCGGCAAATCGGGCGCCAGCTTGAGCAGCACCCGCAATAATTGTTCATCGGCGCTCATGTTCTTGGCGTCCAGCACATCCAGAACGGCCCGCGTTAAATCCTGATCGCCCCAATCATTGCGGAGCCAATCGGTGATAAACCCCCGTTCCAAATCCTTGCTCGCCGTGTCCCACTGTTTCGCCATCTGCGTAGCCAATTCCCGCGCCGTCCAACACTCCACCCCGCCCAAACGATAGAACCGGCGAGCGCGGGACGCTCCTGCTTCGGACAGTCCTGCATCCACCGGCAACCGCAAGCTCTCATCCCCGGCCAGCCACCGTTCAATCTCCGCCCGACCCCAGCGCTGTTTCGGATCGCGCAGCAACAACCCCCGGCACAGCGTCCGCCACGGTTCCGCCACCCCACTGCAATCCACCGGCTGCGTCACCAACTGATAGCTCAACACCGCCTCCGACAGCCCGGCGAACGGATGCCGCCCGCTCACCGCCTCCAGCACCACCATCCCCAGCGACCAGTAATCCGCCGCCCTCCCAATCACCCCGGTCGCCGCTTCCGGCGCGGCATAGCGCAAGGTCCGCGCCGTCGTCGTGAAATGCTGGGTCGCCTCCGTCACCGAGGCAATGCCAAAATCAGTCAAGGCCATCCGCAACGGCTCCCACTGCCGAATCAGCACATTCTCCGGCTTGATGTCCCGGTGCAGAATGTCGTGCTGATGCAAGACCGCCAGCGCCGCGCTCAACTCCCGCACCAGCGCCCGAATTTGCTCCTCCGCCAGCGGTCCCGCCGCCAGCCGCTGCCGCAACGACCCCTCCGGCACATACTCCAGCACCTCATAGCCATGCCCATCGGCCTGCCCATACTCCACCAGCCGAATCACCTGCTCCGGGGCCACCGCGCTGATTTTCGCCAGCACCTCGGGTTTGACCACGATCCCATAGCGGTAAATCTTGATCACGTACCGCTGCCCGTCCGCCACCGCCTCAACCAACAGCAAATCCGCCTCGCCGCCTGCTGCGGGCAGCGGTTGCACGATCCGGTAACGCGCCGCCAGCGTGGCCGGCAGTTGCATCAAGGTGCGCGGCAGCGGGGCGTCATCACGGATCGTTGCATCGGGTACATCGCGGACGGTAGCGGCAAGATGGGAATCAGCCGATGGCGACATGGGACAGGCTCCGGAAAGTTGAGACGCTGGTGAGAAGTTTAGGCGAAATCGCGCTCGGCCATGAACACCGCTGGGCGCAATCCTGTTATAAGCGTCGCCACGACAAACCGCTATAGCACAGCAGGTCAAAACTCAGCCCCGCCGCCCCGGACCCAAGGCGGTCACCGGATAATGGGCCTTATTCAAGCCAATCAGGCGCGGTCCCCGGTCCACTGCGCGATCCAAGCCTGCGCCGCTGCCGCTGCTTCGCGCACCCGGTTCGGCGCGGTGCCGCCCAGCACATTGCGGGCTGCGACTGAACCTTCCAGGGTCAGCACAGCGAACACATCGTCCTCGATCAACTGCGAAAACTGCTGCAATTCCACTAGCGTCATTTCCGCCAAATCCCGCCCGCTCTCCACGCCCAGCCGCACCGCCTTGCCGACCACTTCGTGGGCATCCCGGAACGGCAGACCCTTGCGCACCAGGTAATCAGCCAGGTCCGTCGCCGTAGCGAACCCGCGCCGGGCTGATTGCAGCATGTTGTCGCGCTTCGGGCGCAACGCTGGAATCATATCGGCGAAAGCGCGCAAACAGCCCTGCACCGTATCCACCGTATCAAACAACGGTTCCTTGTCTTCCTGATTGTCCTTGTTATAAGCCAGCGGCTGGCTCTTCATCAGAGTCAGCAGGGCGACTAAATGTCCATTCACTCGCCCGACCTTGCCGCGCACCAGTTCCGGTACGTCAGGATTTTTCTTCTGCGGCATGATCGACGAGCCAGTGCAGAATCGATCCGGCAAATCGACGAAATCGAACTGCGCTGAAGACCACAACACCAGTTCCTCCGCCATCCGCGACAAATGGGTCATCAGGATCGCGGCGGCAGCGGTGAATTCAATAGCAAAATCCCGGTCGCTGACCGCGTCCAGCGAATTGGCGCACGGCGCAGCAAATCCCAGCAGTTGCGCCGTGTACTGCCGATCCAGCGGATAGCTCGTTCCGGCCAGCGCCGCCGCGCCCAGCGGCATGATATTCAACCGTTTCCGGCAATCCACCAGCCGCTCATAGTCGCGCTTGACCATCTCGAACCAGGCCAGCAGGTGATGACCGAAGGTGACAGGCTGGGCGACTTGCAAATGGGTGAACCCTGGCATGATGGTTCCGGCTTCACGCCCGGCTAATTCCGCCAGTCCACCCATCATGCGCTGCATTTCCGCCAAGAGACTGTCAATCGCGTCGCGCAGATACAGGCGAATGTCGGTCGCTACCTGATCGTTACGCGAGCGTCCGGTATGCAGGCGCTTGCCAGCGTCGCCAATGCGCTCGGTCAGCCGCGCCTCAATGTTCATGTGGACATCTTCCAGCGCCGTTGACCAGATAAACTCGCCGCGCTCGATCTCGCCGCGAATCGCCTCCAACCCCTGTACAATCGCCGCACAATCTTCCTGCGACAGCACTCCCACCTGGGCCAGCATCCGGGCGTGGGCGATAGAGCCGTTAATGTCCTGCCGGTACATCCGCTGATCAAAACCCACCGAGGCGGTGAACGCGGTGACGAAAGCGTCAGTGCCTTCAGTAAACCGTCCACCCCAGCTCTGATTAGTCTTTGTATCGCTCATAAGATATTCTTTGGTTAAATTTCAAGGACGCCATAGCTTAACAAACCATGCCCTCCGACACCCTGCGTATCGCTACCCGCAAAAGCCCTCTGGCTCTCTGGCAGGCTCACCATGTTGCCGAACGCCTGCGTCAGGTCCATCCCGGCCTGAATGTGGAACTGATCGGCATGATCACCCGGGGCGACAAAATCCTTGACAGTCCGCTGGCCAAAGTTGGCGGCAAGGGCCTGTTCGTCAAGGAGCTGGAACTGGGTCTATTGGAAGGCCACGCTGATCTTGCCGTGCATTCCATGAAAGACGTTCCTGTAAATTTCCCTGCTGGACTCGGCTTACCGGTGATTTTGGCCCGTGAAGATCCCCGCGACGCTTTTGTCTCCCGCCATTATGCCCATCCCGACGCCCTGCCCGCTGACGCCCGGGTCGGCACCTCCAGCCTGCGCCGCCAGTGCCAACTGGCCGCCCGCTACCCCGATTGGCAGATTCTCAGCCTGCGCGGCAACGTCGGCGGCCGGTTAGCCAAGCTGGATACCGGCGAGTTTGACGCCATTATCCTGGCCGCCGCCGGACTGAAACGGCTCGGTCTGGCGGAGCGCATCACACTGGCGCTGGAGCCGGAATTCAGTCTGCCCGCTATCGGCCAGGGCGCGATTGGTGTGGAATGCCGGCTGGACGACGACCGAACGCGGCAACTGATCGCGGTGCTCGACGATCCCGCCACACACCTCCGGGTCACAGCGGAGCGAGCTTTCAACGCCCGGTTGCAGGGGGGTTGCCAAGTGCCTGTTGCTGGCCACGCCTTGCTGGAGAATGAGCAGATCTGGCTACGCGGACTGGTCGGGGAACCGGACGGCAGCTCAATCATCAACGGCGAAATGCGCGGCTCAGTCGCGGAGGCGACAACACTCGGCGCGGCGCTGGCCGAAGCACTGCTTGAACGTGGCGCGGACGCCATTTTGCGCCGGCTGTTGGCAACGTGCTAAACATGCATCATAACCGTTCACACCCCCTACCCCGACCCTCCTCCACAAGGGGGGCAGGAGTCTTGTGTGAGGAAAATTTATCCCTCAAGGGCCTGGGCGTCCTCGTCACTCGCCCGGAACAGCAGGCTGAGCCACTTTGTCAGTTGATCGAAGAGTACGGCGGCAGCGCTATTCCCTGCCCGACGCTGTGCATTGCCGAACCGCGCGACTGGACGCCGGCCCTGGTCATTTTCGACCGGCTGGCCGATTATGATCTGGCGATTTTCACCAGCGTCAACGCGGTAGACCGGGCGCTGCCGCCGATTCAGGAACGCGGCGGCTTCCCGCCCCGGCTGGAACTCGCCGCCATCGGTCAGGCCACCGCCCGGGCGCTGGAGCAACAAGGCGCGACCCGGTGCCTGCATCCCACACAGGGGTTCACCAGCGAGTCGTTACTGGCGCTGCCACGTTTTCAGAACATCGCTGGCCAGCGTATCGTTATCGTGCGCGGCGAAGGGGGGCGGGAATGGCTGGCGGACACGTTGGCTGCCCGTGGCGCTGGTGTAGATTGCGCCGAGGTCTACCGGCGTGAGCGACCCTCCGTGGATACCGAGGCGTTACTGGAACGCTGGGAGCATGGCGAAATCGGCGCAGTGGTGATCACCAGCATCGAGAGCCTGCAGAATCTTTTTGCTATGCTAGGAACAACTGGGCAACCTTATTTGCGCGACACGCCGTTGGTAGTCGTCAGCACCCGAATCCGGCATAGCGCTGCAGAACAAGGTTGTCACCATCTCCTGCTCGCCCGTGAAGCCAGCAACGAAGCCATTATCGCTGCGCTATTCGACCTGACCACGAATTCCTCCACTCCAGTCCGGTAATACTAATATGACTGATCAAAAATCCGACAGCGACAACGCGACGCCTATTCTCGACACACCGGCGCCCGCGACCCCTACGCCAGCGCCCGCCGCCACGATCACGACGCCTGCTCCCAAAAGCGGACGGGGAGTGGCCTGGTTCGCCCTGCTAGTCGGGCTGGGCGCGGGCGGCGGCAGCGGCTATCTCTGGTACCTGTGGCAACAAGACCAAGCAGCCCAAACGAGCCGGCTCGATCAGGTTATCAAACAGGCCATCGCCCAGCAGGCCCCGGAATTCCAGACGCTAACAACCAAAGTCACCGAACTGGAAGCGCTCAAGGGCGCTGCCGGTCAACTGCGCACCGAAGACCAGAATCTCAAAGACCAATTGCTGGGTCTGACCGGCGACCTGCAACCGCTGAAGAACGCTATGGAGTTGCAAAAAGGCGAAACCGACATTGTCAAAAACGAGATCAAGCTGTTGCGGGAAGGACATGATGCTCACAAGGCCAGTACGCAGCAGCAGAAAGCGGATTTCACCCAACAGCTACAGGAACAGCAAGCTCGTATTACTGCGGCGAATGAACAAATTCAGAATCTGAAACTGAGCCTGGCCGGCCTGACCGCCGAGTTGGAAACGGTCAAAACTATCGCTGCCAAGGGTGGCGATATCAACGCCTTTCCCCTGGCTGAGGTGGATTACCTGCTGCGGCTGGCCGACGCCAAGCTCAAGCTGGAGCGCAATGTCCCCGCCGCCCGCCTGGCGCTGGACGCCGCCCAGCAACGACTGAAAACGGTCCAGGAGGCCGGGCTGGCTCCGGTGCAAACCATGCTCAGCGAAACTATCGCCAGCCTGCGCGGAGTCCAATTGACCGATATTACGGCCATTTCTCACAAGCTCATCGCGATGGAAACCCCGATCGACAGCTTGCCTCTGCAACTTGATTCCGGGGTGCCCGACATCCGGGAACGGGTCAAGCCAGCGACGACTGTCAGCCTGAGCAACGACGCCGACCGTTCGTGGTGGGAGCGCAGCAGCGAAGCCGTCTGGAACCAGTTTAAGGAAATCGTGGTGGTCCGCCGCCAACGCATCGAAGCGCCACCGCTGATTGCCCGGGAAAATGAATTCTTCCTGCGCCAGAACCTGCGGCTGGAACTGGAGGGGATGCGCCTGGCGTTGTTGCGTGGCGATGCTGAAGCTTATCAAGCGTCCTACCAGATGGTCCACGACTGGACGCAAACCTATTTCGACACAACGGACCCCAAAGTCACCCAATTCCTCGCCGAACTACAAGCCCTGCAAGCCGTACAGTTCAATCCTTACATCCCGGATCTGACCGGTCTCCGCCAGGCATTCCAGGAATTCATGACCCAGCGGCAGCCCATTCGCACCCTGCGGCCGGCCTCCGCGACCTCACCGGCTGCGGCTGAATCAGCCGAATCGACAGCGCCGGCAGTGACTGGGGAGGCGCATCCATGAGATTGCTAGCCAGTATCATCGTGACGTTGTTCTTCTCCGTCTGGGTGGCGTTGTCACTCCGGAATGAACCGGGCTACGCGATGTTGAGTATGGGACAATGGACGATTGAGACGAGCCTGACTTTCTTTGTCATTTTTCTGATTTTCGCCTTTTTCGCCTTTTACGCCACAGTCCGGTTGATCGTTCGGCTATGGCGAACGCCGGGTCAGACGCTGGAAGCCCATCAGCGGCGGCTGCATAAAAAAGCCCAGCGGCTGTTTGATCTGGGTCTCCGGCAATTGTCCGCTGGACAGTGGGCGGCGGCGGAGAAGACCCTGCTCAAGGGAGCGGACTACAGCCCAACCCCGGCCTTGCATTATTTAAATGCTGCGCAGGCGGTCCACCATCTGAACGAATTCAAATGGCGCCGTGATCTGCACCTGCGCCGTGCCGAGGACTCACCAGACGCCGACAAATTGACCGTGCAACTGACTCACGCCCAATTCCTGCTGGATGATGGGGACGCCGAGCAGGCCCGGGGGATCCTGGAATCGTTGCACCACCTCAACCCGCGCCATCCAGGTGTGTTGCAATGGCTGTCCAGGGCCTACCAACAACAAAAGGCGTGGGAGCCGTTGCAAAAGCTGCTGCCGGAGGTGCAGAAGCACAAGGCGATGAGTCCCGAAGCATTTGCGGAATTACAGGCGCAAACCTTCCGGGCGCTGCTGGAAATCGCGGCGGCAGGCGGTTCGCTGGACAAGCTGCGGGCGCTGTGGAAGCAGACGCCGGCGACGCTGCGCGAAGGCGACGAGGAATTCCTGATTGCCTACGCGACCGCCTTGTGCGATGGACAGGCTATCGAGGATGCTGAAGCGTTGCTGCGCGAGGCGATCAATCGGCGTTGGAGCGTCAAACTGGTGGTCGGCTACGGCATGCTCGGACGGGGCAACGCCACTGCGCAACTGGCGACTGCCGAGGGCTGGCTGGCGCAGCGCGGTGACGACGCCTATCTGCTGCTGACCCTGGGCCGACTCGCCAAACGTTGCCAGCAGAACGCCAAAGCTCGCGACTACCTGGAGCGCAGCATTCAGATCATGCCGACCCCGGACGCTTATCAGGAACTGGGCG
>CAZDVY010000128.1:0-7219 GCA_964508935.1 uncultured Candidatus Competibacteraceae bacterium
TCCCGGACAGACCGGCGATGCTCTCTTCCAACAGTTTCATGCCGTGGGACAGGGTTTCAGCGAACCGTCCTTCTTCCTGCTGAATGACGCGGGTGACGTGATCCGCCGCCTCCAGCAATTCGGGATAGGCCTCGCCCATTTCTTTAGCCAGTGGCGCAACCAAGGTGTGAAAGAACGCGCCTTCCGCGCCCAGTTGGTAACCGTGGCGAATCGCCCGGCGCATGATCCGCCGCAGCACATAACCGCGCCCTTCGTTGGACGGCAGTACGCCATCGGTGATGAGAAACGCCGTAGCGCGGATGTGATCGGCGATGACCTTGAGCGAACTGGCGGTCAAGTCCGTTGCGCCGGTGGCTTGGGCAGCGGCCTGAATCAGGTGACGAAACAGGTCGATTTCGTAGTTGCTGTGGACGCCCTGCATCACCGCCGCCAGCCGCTCCAGCCCCATGCCGGTATCCACTGAGGGTTTGGGCAAGGGCGTCAGCGTCCCGTCGGCGCTGCGGTCGAACTGCATGAATACCAAGTTCCAGATTTCGATGTAGCGGTCGCCGTCTTCATCGGGCGAGCCGGGGGGACCGCCGGGGATTTCCGGGCCGTGGTCGTAGAAGATTTCCGAACAGGGGCCGCAGGGGCCGGTATCACCCATCGCCCAGAAATTGTCGCTTTCATAGCGTTTGCCGCCGGGCTTGTCGCCGATGCGGGCGATGCGCTCTTTGGGAACCTTGATCTCGTCCGCCCAGACCTGATAGGCCTCGTCGTCGGTCGCGTAGACGGTGACCCACAATTTATCCGCCGGCATTTTCAGCACGCCGGTCAGAAATTCCCAGGCGAAGTGAATGGCGTGGGTCTTGAAGTAATCGCCGAAGCTGAAATTGCCCAGCATCTCGAAGAAGGTGTGATGGCGGGCAGTATAGCCGACGTTTTCCAAGTCATTGTGCTTGCCGCCGGCGCGCACACAGCGCTGGGCGGTCGCAGCCCGGCGATAGGGGCGTTGGTCGCGGCCCGTGAATACGTCCTTGAACTGCACCATACCGGCGTTGGTGAACAACAAGGTATTGTCGTTGATCGGAATGAGTGGACTGCTGGCCACGACTTCATGGCCGTGGTCGTGGAAGTAATCAAGAAAGAGTTGGCGAAGTTCGGCGCTACGGGTCATGGTCGGGTATCGGGGTTCAAGGTTCGGGATAGACAGACAGGTAGGGAGTGTAGCGCAATTCCTAACGCCCTAAAACTACCCGAAATTCTTCGCCGATCTCTTCAAAGCGGATCTCTCGCTGATTTTTCCGGGCGGTTTGCCAGACCATGGGCAGGCCGCGTCCCAACCGGTCCATATAGCGCATATTTTCCATGAATTTGACGATGATGGGATTGACAGCATAGGACACGCCTATGGACAGTTTGGCGATACTGACCGAATTAGGCAGGCGGCCGGGACTGATAAATTCAATGCGATCCGTGAATAACTGGACCCGGATGCGTGAACTGGTAATGGCATAGTTGCGGTGAACAACGGCATTCACCAGCAATTCCCGAAATACTTTTTCCGGGTACTGAAAAGTGGCGTCTTCAGTGTGAGCACCCTGAATGCGGCTGGGGCGTTGCAAATTATTGCGAAGCACCGCCAGCGCCGAATCAACCTGAAAACCCAACGCGCCTTCGATCACCTGCTTGTCGATCAAGTCCTCCGTGATTTCATGGCCGGCAAAGTGGGCAAAGGAGATTCCCGCATAGGGCAAATGGCGCTGGGGGTTAATGCCGAACAGCAACAGACCGGCGACGGTGACTTCCCCGTTTTCGGTCATCACATCGGCATTGGCCAGGATGCGGGGTTTATCGTCTTCGGCGCTCAAATTAAAGCCGTATTGGCTGAAATGACGGTCGAGCGCCGCCAGATTCAGGTCAGCGATGCGGGTCCCCTGAACGGCGGTAGCGTCATAGTGAAACAGACCCGCCTGCTGAAAAAGGCGCAGGAGTTCGCTTTGGGTCGCGGTTCGGTTGGTCGAGCCGACCCGGATCAAAAACTGGTTTTGCAAGGTTTGATAGGGGCGGTCCCGGCCTCTGCCTACTTTGACCAGTAAAATCCGGCCTTCCGGCATCGACACTATTGCTGATTCAATAGTGATCGGCGGATTGATGTTATTGCGGGCGATATTCGCAATGCGCGCTTCGTGGTCAACTGATTCGGTCAACCCGGAAATACGGCCATCATCTTCAACCCCAATCAGTAACGCGCCGCCCTGAGTATTAGCGAAGGCTACCATTTCCCGCGCTAGGGAATCAGGGTGGGCATTCGCGGATTTGAATTCGACCGAACTGTTTTCGCCCTGACGAATCAAGGCGACGACTTCTACAGTAGGGTTATTTATGAAGTTATGGGTTAATACCATACTCGAACAATTGCCTGATCTGGTCTTGGGTAAAGCCATGCTGGCGGAAAACCCGGGTTTGCTGCATTCGGCCAGCAGTATCAGCGGGAGTCAGCGATTTAAAGCGCTTGCGGTGCAGTTCCCGTAACTTGGATAGCCAGTCATTTTCCAGTTCAGTCAGGACCTGATCGACCAGTTCCTGCGGGATGCCGCGCTCTCGCAGTTCACTGGCAATGCGTAGCGGGCCGTAGCCTTTATCCGCCCGGCTACAGGCATAGATTTCGGCATAGCGGCCCTCGCTGAGCAGGCCCTCCTCCGCTAATTCATTCAGCGCTGAATCAATGCCTTCAGCGGGAAAGCCGCGCTGCGCCAGCTTCTGGCGCAACTCCAGGCGGGAATGTTCGCGCCGAGCCAGCAACTCAATAGCCTTGGCGCGAATGATCGCCACATCCGCCGTACTGGCGCTTTCAGAGGTCCGCGTCCAGCTCATCAGCGGGACCTAAAAGCTCGTCGCTATCCGCTTCACCCAGTTCCGGCGTAGCAGGCACGGCGTCGGGACGGGTCAGGAAATGGGCGCGAATTTTCTCCTCCAGTTCGCGGGCTAATTCGGGGTTGTCCTTGAGATAGGTGCGGACGTTTTCCTTGCCTTGGCCGATGCGCACACCATTGCAACTGTACCAGGCGCCGGATTTGTCGATCAGCCCGATCTTGACGCCCAAATCGATGATCTCGCCATTCCGGGAAGCCCCTTCGCCGTAGAGAATTTCAAATTCCGCCTGCTTGAAGGGCGGCGCGAGCTTGTTTTTGACCACCTTGACCCGGGTCTCGTTGCCGATGACTTCATCGCCCTTCTTGATCGACCCAATCCGACGGATATCCAGCCGCACCGAGGCGTAGAACTTGAGAGCGTTGCCGCCTGTAGTCGTTTCAGGGGAGTTGTGGACAACCACATGATCGACCAGATAGGTGTGACGGTCTTTCACTCCCAAATCGAAACGGATGCGATGACGTGGGGCGGCAGGACGGATTTCCTTGCGGGTGATCTGCATCGGTGCGGGCCGCAGCTCGGTACGCGCTTCAAGCCTGCCGCTTTTTACATCAGCATGGGATGAGTCGGGTTCCCAGCGGAATTGACCCCGGAAATTCGGATGCAGCTTGTAATCTAGGGAGGGATGCAGATAAGGGGCAATTTTCTCATGAAGCAAACGCGCCCGTTCTCCACTGAACAACAGCGACCGCTCCCGCACGGTGGGACGCCCCATGCCCAGTTCTTCCAGGCGAGCTGCAAGGCGCTCCTTATCAACCATGGAGAGCTTGACGCAGCCGATTTCCGCCTTGCCATGCCCCCAGTGTTCGTAACTTCCGGAGAAGCTTCCATCATCGCCGTACCAGACCGCGACCGCCCGAGCATCCAGCGCCGCCAACATGGCCTCGCTGACCTGACGACCTTCAGGGCGATAAGCCTGGGTATAGAGTTCAGCCAACTGGCGCATCGGAATCGTATCAAAGCCAAAGCCATTACCGGTTTTGCCGATCTTATTGGCAAACGGCGCCAGCATTTCCCGTTTCCATTGGCAATAGTCTTGTTGCTGCTCGCCATGACCGACGCGGAACGACACATTTTGCTCTGATGCATAGCGCAGCGATCCGTCGCCCAACAGACCTCCCAGAATCAGTTGGCGTTGATCTTCGCTCAAATCATAATGCTTGGCGGCGACCATCACTTCGTCGCCGACCTGCAATTGTCCGGCGCGTCGCTCACCTTGGGGGGTAAAAATCAGGTGATTGGCGGTGCAGGTAAATTTGCGGCGGCCAGAACCTCCTCCGGCAGCGGCTTCAAAATACAGCCATTCATCCGTTGCGCCATTGCGGAACCATTTGACGACCGGACGCGGCCCAATGCGACCCGTCGCGGGATCCATGGACAACACTTCGACCGGCTTTTTCTGATTGACGATTTTGCCAATCTTTTCTGTGGAACCATCCGCCAGCACAACTCGTGCGCCATAATCAAAACATCCAAACATCACGCCTATTTTCATCCTGATTTGATTGATAAAAATCACCAGGGTGTTCGAGCGTTTGATGTTGGCGGTCAGCTTGCGCAGGGCTTGGCTCATTAATCGGGCGTGCAGGCCGACATGGGAATCACCCATATCGCCTTCAATTTCCGCCTTGGGCGTCAGTGCCGCCACCGAATCGACGACGACAATTTCCACCGCCCCGGAGCGCACCAGCATATCGACAATTTCCAGGGCCTGATCGCCGGTGTCCGGTTGCGACACCAGCAAATCATCGACGTTGACGCCCAGTTTGGCGGCGTAGATCGGATCCAGCGCATGTTCCGCGTCGATGAAGGCGGCGCAACCCCCGGTCTTCTGCACCTCAGCGATGACCTGCAAGGCCAGCGTCGTCTTGCCCGAAGATTCCGGACCGTAGATTTCCGTCACCCGCCCCCGGGGCAGGCCGCCAATGCCCAGCGCGATGTCCAGACCCAGCGAGCCAGTCGATACCGCCATGACATCACGGGCTACGCTGGAATCGCCCAAGCGCATGACTGCGCCCTTGCCAAACTGCCGTTCGATCTGGGTCAGGGCGCCCGCAAGCGCCTTTTTCTTGTTGTCATCCATTTCATGCACCCCTTAATAGCCAATGGGAAACCCGGCTAGCGGACGAGCTGAACCGGTCAATTTCAGCGATTATAGCCCTCATCGACTCTCCGGCCAGCGGCGCAGAATTTCATAACGGGAGCCTTGCGGCGACAGCGCCGATTCGACGAGCACCACGTTGTTCACCCGCCAATGCACCGGCGCGGCGGGCGGTTCGTTGGGAATCGGCCCGGGAAATCGGCGAGCCAGGGTGATATGCGCCTGAAACGCCCGTGTTTCCGGGGCGAAGCCGCAACTGCGCAACCGACGATGCAGCTCCGCGACCAGCTCATACAATTCCGGCGGCGTTTGGCTGGACCCCAGCCAGAGAATGCGCGGTTGCGGCCAATAGCCGTAGCGGTCCAGAACCAGTTCCATCTCCGGGACGCACAGATCGGCCAGCGCGGCCTCGTAGGCAGCTAGCTGACCGGTGTCGGTAGCGCCCAGAAACACTAAGGTCACATGCAGTTGAGCATCCGGTGTGTGTCGCTGCCGACCGACTGCCCGCGCCGCCAAGTGAGCCATTTGCCGGCGCTCGTTCTCTCCAGGCCAAAGGGCCAGAAATAATCGCCGGGGCTTTTCAGGGCTGGCGGGCGAAGACATCCAGCACTCCTTGCAGGGCCGCTGCAACGGTTTGGAGCCGCACGGCGTCGCGGTTGCCCTCGAAATGCCGGTTTTCCGCATGGACTGCGCCATCACGCTGCGCCCAGGCCAGGTAAACCGTGCCGACTGGTCGGGCCGGGCTGCCACCATCCGGGCCGGCAATGCCGCTGACCGCCAGGACAATATCCGCGCGGCTACGCTCCAGTGCGCCCGCCGCCATCTCGGCGACCACCTCGGCGCTGACGGCGCCATGAGTGGCGATAGTCGATTCACGCACATTCAGCAATTCCATTTTGGCGGCATTGCTGTAGGTGACGAAACCTCGGTCAAACCAACTAGAACTGCCGGGTACATCCGTAGCCACCTTGGCGATCCAGCCGCCGGTGCAGGACTCGGCCATGGCCAGCGTCTGTTTCCGGGTGCGCAGGGCGATACCCACTTGTGTAGCCAGTTCATAGAGATTTTGCTGCGCGGGGTTAGGTGCGGACATGGTGATCTCCTTCTACAAGTTGGATCATGACGAGTGAATGTCGCTATCCGTCAACTATAGCCCAGGATGGTGTAACTGCCCCGGCTACTTCAACCAGCCTTTACGGCGGAAAAACCAGAACGGCGCGATGATGGAAGCCGCCATCAACCCGAGCGCAAGCGGGTAGCCGAAATTCCATTGGAGTTCGGGCATGGCCTGGAAATTCATGCCGTAAATGCTGGCAATCAGGGTTGGCGGCAGCATGGCGACCGAGGCTACCGAGAAAATTTTGATGATCTTGTTCTGATTGATGTTGATGAAACCCACCGTGGCGTCCATCAAAAAGTTGATCTTCTCAAACAGAAACGAGGTGTGGCCGTCCAGCGATTCGATGTCGCGCAGAATTTGCCGGGCCTCCTCGATCTGGTCGGCAGAGAGCAGCCGCCGCCGCATCAGGAAGGAAATGGCGCGGCGGGTGTCCATCATGTTGCGGCGAATTCGCCCGTTCAGGTCTTCTTCGCGGGCAATATGGGCCAGCACCTCGGCGGCGGCTTCATCGGTCAAACGGGCTTTCAGCACTCGTCCGCCAATTTCTTCCAAGGCTTCGTACACCCCTTCCAGCGCGTCGGCGGAATATTCGACGCTGGTGGCGTACAGATCGAGCAGCACATCTCGGCAGTCATCCAGATAGCCCGGTTGGTGGCGGGCGCGCATCCGCAACAGCCGGAAAACTGGCAGGTCTTCCTCATGGAGACTGAAGAGAATGTCCTGTTTGAAAACGAAGGCGACCGGTACATTGCGGGATTCATCGTCCCTGTCGATCAGGAAATCTGAGCGGATTTGCAAAGCGCCGGTGGCGTCTTCAAAACAGCGGGCGCTGGCTTCGATGTCGCCAAAATCGTCTTCGTCCGGCAGGGTCAGCCGGAACAGTTCCTTCGCCCACAATCGTTCCTCCTCGTCGGGAGCGTCAAAATCGATCCAGATCGGCTTGGTGCGTTCCAGGTCGGCTTTGCTTTCGATCTGAATCTGTTGCAGGCGACCGTTTTGCAGTTCAAAGGCGTTGATCATGGGTTTGCGCCGAGGTCAGGGTGGCGCGGAACATAGTCGGAAACAGGGTTTGGGTAAAGTGAAAT
>CAZDVY010000129.1:0-7215 GCA_964508935.1 uncultured Candidatus Competibacteraceae bacterium
TGGTGTTTTCCAACCTCAAGGGCGGGGTGGCGAAAACCACCATGTCGCTGCATTTTGCCCAGTACCTGGCGCGGGAGGGTTACCGGGTGCTGCTGGTGGATGCTGATCCACAGGCGACTATTACTGGCGCATTCGGGTTCATTCCCGATTTCGATCTCGGCGACGGCGACGACCTGTTTCCGGCCCTGACCGAGACGCCGGCGCGGCTTGCTCAGGCGGTCAAACGCACCCACTGGGATAATCTGGACCTGATTCCGGCGCGGCTGGCGCTGCAATACACGGACTGGCAATTGTCGCAGCCGGAAGAACGCCAGAATGAAACTCTGGGACCGCCGCCGGTGCGGTTGCACCGGGCGTTGAAAACCGTTGAAGAACGCTACGATATCATCGTCGTGGACACGCCGCCCTCGTTAGGAATGTTGTCACTGAATGCCATCGCCGCCGCCAGTCTGATCGTCATGCCGGTGGTTCCGCACATGTACGACATTTCGTCCAGCGTCCAGTATTTCCGCATTCTGGAACAGATTTGCGCTTTGTACGAGCGGGAAATCAATGTGCAGCGACTCAGCATCCTGCTGACCAAGGTCGATAACAGCACGGAAACCCTGAATAACATCGCGGTCATCAACGGGGCTTATGGAGAGCTGATTTTCAGCAATCGCATGGGGTTGACCAAGGAATTGCAGAAATCGGCCAGTGATCAGGTCAGCATTTACGAGATCGACCAGCCACGCGGCTCCCGCGACACCTACAACCGGGCGATCATGATGCTGGACGGAGTCAACGCCGAAATTCTGCTGGCGGTGCGGCAGCTTTGGCAGCAGGAAATCCTGAGCGGCATCGAGGCCGCCGAGGTGGGGAGGGCGCGGGCATGAGCCGCCGCAAGCCGTTGAAAAGTCTCGGTGACTGGATCGGCGCCGGCGGCCACAGTTTCGACAGCAGTTTGCTGGAAAGCCAGGATTCCGCTGATTCAGTCATCCAGTCGCTGGCCATCGATCAACTGGTCGCTGGCCGCTATCAGCCCCGACAACGCCTTGACGAGGCGTATTTGATGGAGCTGGTGCAGAGCATCCGGCAGTTCGGGGTGATCGAACCGCTGGTGGCGCGGCCCCTGGCGGATGGCAGCCATGAGATTCTGGCCGGACACATGCGCTGGCAGGCGGCGCAACAAGCCGGTTTAACCCGGGTTCCGGTGGTTGTGCGGGAAGCTGATGACCGTACTGCCGCCGCTATCGCGCTGGTAGAAAATCTGTTGCGCCGGGATTTGAATCCGGTCGAAGAGGGCCGGGCATTGCGGCGACTGCGCGAAGAATTTAGCCTGACTCAGGAACAACTGGCGCAATTGCTGGGCGTTTCGCAAACGGCGATCAGCCGGGTGTTGGGGCTGCTTAATCTCGATCCGGTGGTGCAGACGCATATCGAGGAGGGCCGCCTGGAAGCGGGGCATGGCAAGACACTGCTGGGCTTGCCGCGCGAGCAGCAACTCCGGTTAGCTGAGCGGGCGGTCACCGAGGGCTGGAGTGTGCGGGAACTGGAGCGTCATCGGGCGGCGCTCACCGGCAACCCTCTTCAACCCGCCGCCATGCCTACGCCGCGCGATCCCAATTTGATTGAACTGGAGGAACGGTTGCGGGAACGGCTGGCTGCGCCAGTGCGCCTGCGCTACGACGCGGTGCGCGGTCGTGGCCGTATCGAAATCGGCTTTGCCAGTCTGGACGAATGTGACGGGCTTCTGGAGCGGTTAGGGATGCGGGATGCGCGTAACGAGTAAGCCTATTTTTTACGGCTATCCTTGAATCCGTCGAGCAGCCTACTATCATTCCACGCAGACATAATAAATAGGAGAAGGCCGCCTTGCTGCGCGCACTGGGTCTTTGGCTGATCTGTTTCGGTCTATGGCTGTTGTTATCCGGCTATTTTGACGTTCCCCTGTTGCTGACGTTTGGCGCGCTGTCTTGTACGCTGGCCATGTTCATCGCCTGGCGCGTCGAGAAGCTTGATCCTGAAGAACAGCGGCTGCACCCGAAAATCGGTCCGCAGATCATTCTCTACTGGCCCTGGCTGCTGTGGCAGATCGTGCTGGCCAATCTCGATGTCGCCAAACGCATTCTGAACCCCCAACTGCCTATCAGCCCGACGATGATCACTTTGAAACCGACCCAGCGCAGCGAAATGGGCCAGGTGATCTACGCCAATTCCATTACCCTGACGCCGGGCACTGTCACCACCTCTCTGAGCGAGGGGGTGCTGGAAGTTCATGCGCTGACCCGCGAAGCGGCTGAAAGCTTGCTGGAAGGCGACATGGATCGGCGCGTCGCCGCCCTGGAACGGAGGAAGACCTGATGTTCGCCGCGGTGGCGCTCGGCATCCTGATGTGCATGGTATTGGCCATGGCGCGGGCGCTGTTGGGTCCGACCGTCTATGACCGAATCATGGCGGTCAATGCGTTTGGCACCAAGACCGTTCTGATCATTGCGGTTCTGGGGTTCATGTCCGGGCGGCCCGACTTTATGGACATTGCCCTGGTCTACGCGCTCATTAACTTCATTGGCACGATTGCTGTGCTCAAATTCATTCGCTACGGCGACATGGGCTGGCCGCGCAATGCGCCTGACGAACCGGATGATCTCTGAATGAACGGACTGATCGATGGGCTGAGCGGGTTGGTGCTGCTGGGTGGCGTGTTCTTCATCATGGTTGGCAGCGCCGGGTTATTGCGGATGCCGGACTTTTATACCCGGATGCATGCCGCCGGCATCACCGACACGCTCGGCGCCGGGCTGGTCTTGATGGGATTGATGTTGCAAAGCGGCTGGACTCTGGTGACGGTCAAGTTGTTGTTGATCCTGGCGTTCCTGTGGCTCACCAGCCCGACCGCCAGCCATGCCCTGGTCAGAGCGGCATTGTCCGATCCCGGCAATCCACGACCGCTCCTGCATCCGCAGGTTCCCTCATCCTCAACAGACGTCACCACCAAGTAAGGAATCGCCGCCATGGAAACGCTGGTTGATATTTTTCTGTTGAGTCTGCTGGTCATGACTGCGTTCGCGGCAATACGCTTGCAGGATTTATTTGCCGTGGTCATGTTGTTT
The DNA here is from genome assembly GCA_964508935.1 of uncultured Candidatus Competibacteraceae bacterium. Lineage (GTDB taxonomy): Bacteria > Pseudomonadota > Gammaproteobacteria > Competibacterales > Competibacteraceae > UBA2383. The sequence continues at coordinate 3,093 of CAZDVY010000129.1, forward strand.
GGTATCTACAGTCTGGTGTCTGCGAGTTTGTTTGTCGTGCTGGACGCAGTGGATGTCGCGTTTACCGAAGCCTCGGTCGGCGCGGGCGTCTCGACCGTGTTTATGCTGGGCACCCTGGCGCTGACCACCAATCGCGAAAAAAAGCCGGTGGCGCACAAGCCGTTGTTGCCGTTGCTGGTCGTCGCTATCACCGGGTTGGCTTTGGCTTACGGCACGTATGACATTCCCCGTTACGGCGATCCCGCCAATCCGATCCACCACCATGTTGCACCCCGGTATATCGAAGACTCGCTTCCGGAAACCAGCGTTCCCAATATCGTTTCCTCAGTGCTGGCCAGCTATCGGGGTTATGACACGCTGGGTGAAACGACCGTGGTGTTCACCGCCGCCATCGGCGTGTTGCTCCTGATTGGCGGCGCGCGGCGGCGCTCCGGCAAGGATGATTCGTCGTCATGAAGCGCTATTCCATTCCCCGATTGATGACCAAGTTGTTGCTGCCCTTCATTTTGCTGTTTGCATTGTATGTGCAATTTCATGGTGATTACGGTCCGGGCGGCGGCTTTCAGGCCGGGGTGATTTTCGGCGCGGGATTTATCCTGTATGGGCTGATTTATGGCCTGGATTACGCGCAACGGATTCTGCCGGCGTGGCTGTTGCGGATCGGCATTTCGCTAGGGGTGCTGATCTACGCCAGCGTCGGGGTTGCCGGGTTGCTGCTGGGCGGCAATTATCTGGATTACGGCGTGTTGGATGCGCATCATCCCGCGCATGGTCAGCATTTGGGCATTTTGCTGGTCGAGCTGGGCGTCGGCATCACGGTTTCCTCGGTCATGGTGACCATCTTTTATGCTTTCGCCAGGCGGGGACGATGAAGGGTCAGGCGAGGACAGGTAACTAACGTGCAAATCCTGGGGTTGTATAACTATTGGATTTTCATCGTGCTGATGATGTGCGGTTTCTATGTGGTCATCTCGCGAGGCAATCTGGTCAAGAAACTGGTCGGCCTGAATATCTTTCAGACCTCGGTATTTATCCTGTACATCAGCATGGGCAAAATCATCGGCGGCACCGCGCCGATTATCGTGAACCAGCCGGATGTGGTGTACAGCAACCCCATCCCGCATGTGCTGATTCTGACCGCGATCGTCGTCGGCATCGCCACCACGTCTCTCGGTCTGGCGCTGGTCGTGCGCATCAATGAAGCCTACGGCACGATTGAGGAAGATGAAATTCATGAACAGGATGAAGAAGAATCCTTGTAACCCGATTCAACTTCCGATCCCCGACTTTCAATAGCCAAGAAAAAAATCGTGATCGATCATCTTCCCGCTTTACAGGTTGTTATTCCGCTGATGGCCGCGCCGCTGTCCGCCTTATTCCGTCCGGGACGGGCGGTCTGGGGGTTGGCCCTGGCGGCGAGTGGATTATCTTTGCTGATCGCTATCCTTTTGCTCCGCCAAGTGCTGGAGCAGGGCGTGATTTCGTACCCGATGGGTAATTGGCCGGCGCCCTGGGGTATTGAATACAGGGTAGACGCCGCCAATGCGTTCATGTTGTTGATTGTCTCGATGATCGGAACGGTCGTGATCGCTTTCGCCCGCACGGTCGTTGAACAGCGCATTCGCCTGCCCGAACATAAGCAACCCTGGTTCTATACCGCCTATCTGCTGTGCCTGACCGGCCTGTTGGGCATCATCATTACCGGCGACGCCTTCAACGTCTTCGTGTTTCTGGAAATCTCTTCGCTGTCCAGTTATGTGCTGATCAGTCTGGGCCGCGACCGGCGGGCGCTGACCGCCGCTTATCAGTATTTGATTATGGGCACCATCGGCGCCACGTTCATCCTGATCGGCATCGGCCTGCTGTATGTGATGACCGGCACACTCAACATGATGGACCTGGCGGCGCGCATTCCCGCCGTGTCCGGCACGCGCACCATCCGCGCTGCGTTCGCTTTTTTAACCGTCGGCGTCAGTCTCAAGCTGGCGCTGTTCCCCCTGCATCTGTGGCTGCCCAACGCTTACGCCTACGCCCCGTCGCCGGTGACGGCGTTTCTGGCGGCGACCGCGACCAAGGTGGCGGTTTACGTTCTATTGCGCTTCTTCTTCACCATTTTCGGCGCGGATTTTTCCTTCAATGTCATGCAGTTGGATCGGATTCTATTGCCGCTGGCGCTGATCGGGATCTTCAGCGCCTCGGTTGTGGCGATTTTCCAGACCAACGTCAAGCGGATGCTGGCTTATTCCAGCGTCGCCCAGATTGGCTACATGATTCTCGGCGTCAGTCTGGTTTCCGTCACCGGCTTGACCTCGACCCTGTCGCACCTGTTCAACCATGCGCTGATGAAAGGCGCCTTGTTCATGGCGCTCGGTTGTATTTCGTTGCGCATCGGCGCGGCCAGTTTGGAGCGCATGGCCGGGGTGGGCCGCATCATGCCCTGGAGCATGGGCGCGTTCGTGATTGGTGGTCTGAGTCTGATCGGAGCGCCGCTGACTGCCGGTTTTGTCAGCAAGTGGTATTTGATCGTAGGCGCGCTGGAACGGGGCTGGTGGCCGGTGGCCGTGCTGATACTGCTGACCTCACTGCTGGCGGTGATCTATATCTGGCGAGTGGTGGAGGCGGCGTACTTCAAGCCCGCGCCGGAAGGATCGACTCAGCGTGAAGCGCCGCTTGCGCTGCTGATTCCCACCTGGACGCTGGCTTTGGCCAATCTCTACTTTGGCATGGAGACCTCGCTGAATGCTGGCGTCGCTCGCCAGGCGGCGGCAACGCTGTTGGGAGTTGCGCCATGAGTTCTGAATCCGCCCTGTTGCTGACGCTGTTCATTCCACTGGCGAGTACGTTGTTCATTGTCGCTAACGACGCGCGTCCTGACTGGCGAGAAGGCGCAACGCTGTTGGCGTCGCTACTGCTTTTGGGAACGGTGGCGTCATTACTGCCGGATGTGCTGGCTGGCGGGCGTCCAACCGTGGACTTGTTCGAGTTCGTTCCTGGCTTCACCCTGCGTTTGACCGTCGAGCCGCTGGGGATGGTCTTTGCGGGAGTCGCCGCCTTGCTGTGGCCGCTGAATTCGCTCTACTCCATCGGCTACATGCGCGGCAACCATGAGCAGCACCAAACCCGGTTTTATGTCTGCTTCGCGCTCGCCATCGCCAGCGCTATCGGCATCGCTTTTTCCGGCAATTTGCTGACGCTGTTCGTTTTCTATGAGGCACTGACGTTAACTACTTATCCGCTGGTTACCCACAAAGGAACACCGGAAGCGATGCGGGCCGGACGGCTGTATCTGGGTATTCTGCTGGGGACTTCGATGGGTTTTTTGTTGTTGGCGATAGTCTGGACCTGGCAGGTGGCCGGCGTCCTGGATTTCACGCCCGGCGGGATTCTGGCCGGCCATATCGAGGGGCCAGCCGTGGCGGTGTTGTTAGCGCTGTTTGTGTTCGGCATCGGCAAGGCGGCGGTCATGCCGTTCCATCGCTGGCTGCCGGCGGCGATGGTGGCGCCGACGCCGGTCAGCGCGTTGCTTCATGCGGTGGCCGTGGTGAAAGCCGGTGTGTTCGCCGTGATGAAGGTGGTGGTTTATGTGTTTGGTGTGGACTTTCTCAGTGCGACCGGCGCTTCGCAATGGCTGATGTGGGTCGCCGCGTTGACCGTATTGCTGGCCTCCTGCGTGGCGATGACCCAGGATAATCTGAAAGCCCGGCTGGCCTATTCCACAGTTAGCCAACTCGGCTATGTCGTGCTGGGCGCGGCGCTGGCGACCTCGCTGGGGGTGATCGGCGGCTCGATGCAGATCGCCATGCACGCCATGGGCAAGATCACCCTGTTCTTCTGCGCCGGGGCGATTTACACCGCGACTCACAAAACCGAAATCAGCCAGATGGACGGACTGGGCCGGGCCATGCCTTTCACCTTCGGCGCATTCCTGATCGGCTCGTTGAGCATCGTGGGCCTGCCACCGCTGGGCGGTTCCTGGAGTAAATGGTATTTGCTGGCGGGGACGGCCGACGCCGGGCAGTGGGCGATGATGGCAGTGTTGCTGATCAGTTCGCTGCTGAACGTCGCCTATCTGCTGCCTATCGCCGCGCGGGGGTTTTTCTTACCCTCAGTCGATGAAGCCGGC
>CAZDVY010000130.1:0-7192 GCA_964508935.1 uncultured Candidatus Competibacteraceae bacterium
TCTGGCCGTCGCCGTTGCCGCCCACCAGGGTGATGTTCTTGCCCATCAGCTCGAACAGGGGCTTGACCCGGTCGAAGGCGGCTTGGGGACCGCCAACCATGATCGACAAGGTGCCGGCCTTGGCCCCGACCTCGCCGCCGGACACCGGCGCGTCCAGGTACTCACAGCCCAGCTCGTTGATCCGCCTGGCGAACGCCTTGGTCTCGATGGGCGAAATGGAACTCATGTCCACCACGATCTTGCCCGGCGTCAGCCCTGCGGCCACGCCGTCATCGCCGAACAGGGCAGCGGCGACGTGCGGGGTGTCGGGCACCATGGTGATGATCACCTCGGACCGTTGCGCCACCTCGCGCCCGCTGGCGCCGGCGATGCCGCCGGCGTCGATCAGACTTTGCGGCACGCTGGGCAGGCTGAACAGATGCACCGGGTGGCCCGCCGCGATCAGATGGCCCGCCATCGGGGCGCCCATGATGCCCAAACCGATAAATCCAATGTTCATGTCTGTGTCTCTCTCGTCGAAGGTGGGAAAGCTTCAGCGCACTAGGCAGGGGCGCTTGGGATCGAAGGTCCAGCCGGGAATCAGGTATTGCATGGCCACGGCGTCGTCGCGGGCGTCCAGCCCCATGTTCTGGTAGGCTCGGTGCGCTTTCTCCACCTCGGCCATGTCGATCTCGATGCCCAGACCCGGCTTGGCGGGCACACGGATCAAGCCGCCTTCGATCTTGAGTGGTTCCTGGGTCAGCCGTTGGCCGTCCTGCCAAATCCAGTGCGTGTCGATGGCGGTCACCTTGCCGGGCGCCGCCGCGCCCACGTGGACGAACATCGCCAGCGAAATATCGAAGTGGTTGTTCGAATGCGAACCCCAGGTCAGGCCAAACATGTCGCACAGTTGGGCGACGCGCACCGAGCCTTGCATCGTCCAGAAGTGCGGGTCGGCCAGCGGAATATCGACCGATTGCAACTGGATCGAGTGGGCCATCTGGCGCCAGTCGGTGGCGATCATGTTGGTCGCGGTGGGCAGTCCCGTGGCGCGACGGAATTCGGCCATCACTTCCCGCCCGGAGTAGCCGTTCTCGGCGCCGCAAGGGTCCTCGGCATAGGCCAGCACACCATGTTTATTCCGGCACAGGCGCACCGCCTCGGCCAGCGACCAGGCGCCATTGGGGTCCAGCGTGATGCGCGCCTTCGGGAACCGTTCGGCGAGCGCGGTGATCGCTTCCATTTCCGCCTCGCCCGCCAGCACGCCGCCCTTGAGTTTGAAATCGTTGAAACCGTAGCGCTCGTGGGTGGCCTCGGCCAGCCGGACCACGGCCGCCGGGGTCAGCGCTTCCTCGTTGCGCAGCCGAAACCAGGCATTATCGGCCTCGCGCTCGTCGCGGTAGTTCAAGGTGGTCTTGCGGCGATTCCCGATGTAGAACAGGTAGCCCAGAATCCCGACGGCCTCGCGCTGCATCCCTTCGCCGAGGAGCGCCGCGACCGGCACGTTCATGAACTGGCCCAGCAGATCGAGCAAGGCAGATTCGACGGCGGTGACGGCGTGAATGGTGGTGCGCAAGTCGAACGTCTGCAAGCCGCGTCCGCCCGCGTCGCGGTCGGCGAATTGCCGGCGCATGGCGTTCAGGATGTGATTGTATTCCCCCAGCGTCTTGCCGATCAGCAGGGGGCGGGCATCCTCGATGGTCTGGCGAATGTTCTCACCGCCCGGAACCTCGCCCAGGCCGGTGTTGCCTGCACTGTCCTTGAGGATAACGATGTTGCGCGTGAAGAACGGACCGTGGGCGCCGCTGAGGTTGAGCAGCATGCTGTCGTGGCCGGCGACGGGGATGACCTGCATCCCGGTAACCCGGGGGGCGCCGGGGCAGGCGGTGTTCGATGATGTCATTACAGGGTGCCTCGCTGGGGGTTGGAGGAGAAATGTTAGCGCTAACATTCAGTGATGCGAATGGTAGCGCTAACATCAAACCGCTGTCAAGCATTGGGTATTGATGAGCGTGGACTCAGGTACTGTCCCGCTCGACGATGGCAAAGCCGATGTCGCACACCGGCTCGGCGACCGACCGATCCTCGGCCCGGTCGATGATAAAGCGGGCCGCCATCCGGCCGATGCGCGTGCCGTCGATGCGCACCGAGGTCAGCGCCGGATGGAGATCGGCGGCAAAGGCATGGTCGCCAAAGCCCACCACCGCCAGCCGCGCCGGAATCGGAATGCCTCGCGCCTGCGCTTCGATCAGCACGCCGAGCGCCAGCCAGTCCGAACTGCAAAAGACCGCATCCACCTCGGGATGCTGGTCGAGCAATCTCGCCAAGGCCCGCCGGCCGCTGCCAACGGTCGTTGGCGTGGGAACCGCCACGTCGGGCGCTTCCGCCAGTCCTTCCTCCACCAGACCGTGCTGGATGACGCGGCGCCCGAAGGCCCTGCGCCGCCGTTGCGCCCGTTCGTCGTCGCCGCTGATGGTCGCCAGCCGTCGTCGGCCCCGGTGCCACAGAAAATCGGCGGCGGCCTCGCCGACGCCTTGATGGGAAAATCCCACCAGCATGTCGATCGGCGTGGGCGTCAGATCCCAGGTTTCCACCACCGGGATGCGCGAGGCGCGCAGGCGCTTGCGCCCCGGCTCGGAGTGCAGGATGCCGGTCAGCACGATGCCGTCGGGCCGGCGGCCGATGATCGCGTCGATCAGCGCATCTTCCCGGGAGTTGGCATAGCCGCTCTGCCCCAGCATGAGCTGGTAACCCCGTTCCGCCAGGGTCGCGGTCAGGGCCTCGATAGCTTCGAGAAAGACCGGCGTAGCCAAAGTGGGCACCACCGCCGCCACCAGGCGGCTCCGGTTGGAGGCCAGCCCGCCGGCGAGCAGGTTCGGTACATAACCGGTTCGTTCCACCGCCGCTCTGATGCGAGCCAGGGTCTCCTCGGAAACCTGTTCCGGATTGTTGAGCGCGCGCGAGGCGGTGATCGCGGATACGCCCGCGAGCTTGGCGATATCGCCGAGCGTGATACCGCTGCTCTTTTTGCGCGAACGGCGCGGGCGTGGGCTGTCAATGTACGCATTCATGAGTTTGCTCCAGGGGCGGCGTCCGCCTATCCAGGCGGACGCCGCTCGGACAGACAACGGATGGGCCGTTGGTCGAAACGACTTTAACAGAACTCCCGCTGTTATTTCTGCCCGGCGACTTCCGCCTTCTCCTTGGCCAGTTCGACGAACTCCTTCTGCATCGCCGCGAAGTTCTGCGCGGCCTCTTCGGGCGACTTGTAGACCGGCACCATGCCGAGTTTCTCGACATCCTTCTTGTAGGCCGGATCGGCGGTCACTTCCTGGGCGACCTTGATCCAGGCATCGATCACGGCTTGCGGCGTGTCCTTCTGGAAAAAGATCGTGAAGGGATACTCGTGATACTGGAAGTCGATGCCCGTTTCCTTGAAGGTCGGCACCTTGGGCGCGTTGGGCGCGCGCTCGGCCTGGGCCACGCCGAGGGCGATGAAGTCGCCGGAGTTGATGTAATCCTCCGTGCCGAGGTACACCTTGGGCATGACGTCCACATGGCCGCCCAACAGGGCGACAGTCTTGTCGGCGTCCCCTCCTACATCGACCAGGTTGAACTTGACGCCCTGCTCCTTCTGCAACTTGAGCAGCATGAAGTAGGTGAAGGCGCCGTACTCGGTGGCGGTCTTGAGCTTGCCCGGCTCGGCCTTGGCCTTGGCGATCAGGTCACCGAGGGTCTTCATGCCGGACTGGCCGTTGACGAACAGCGCCAGCGAGGGATCCTCGATCACCGTCGGGCCGACCTTGAACCCATCGTAGGAGTACGGCGCGGTATGGGTCACGTGGTTGGTGACGATGCCGGCATGGGTATAGAGCACCTTGTAGCCGTCGGGCGCGGAATCGTAGACTGCCTTGGATCCGGTATAGCCGCCGGCCCCTTTGATGTTCACGATGACGACCGGCTTGCCGAATTTTTTCTGCGCGTGTTTGGCAAAGACCCTGGCGCTCAAGTCCGTGCTACCGCCGGGGCCGACGGGAACGATCAGTTCGATTGGCTTGGTGGGATAATCCTTCGCCAGCGCCAAGCCCGGGCTGGACAAGCCAACCGCCGCCAACACGCAAAGACCCAGGACACTCTTTTTCATCTGACTTCTCCTCGGTTAAACAACCCTTGATTGATGGATACGACGACAACAACAACGAACAAACACCTCAACAACCCGACGAACCCGCCCCGCCGGGCGGGCCGTCCGACCTCACGCCTCGGCCGCTGGCCGGACCTTGGCCGCCTGATGGGCCCGGAACGTCTTGATCAGGGGAATGATCAACGCGGCGGCGGCGGCGAGCAGGAAGAACAAAGAGATGGGTCTGGTGAAAAACTCCAGGAAGCTGCCTTCGGTCAGCATCAGCCCGCGCCGCAGGTTGGTTTCGATCAGGGGGCACAGGATGAAGCTCAGCACGGCGGGGGCCAGGGGCAGCTTGGCCTTGTACATCAGGTAGCCGATCAAGCCGAACAACAGGATGGATTCGGCGTCGAACATCCGGCTGTTCACCGAGAACGCGCCGACGACGCACATCACCACGATGATCGGCAACAGCACGTATTTGGGCACCTTCAACAGTTTGACGTAGATCCGCAGGCCGAAGAATTCCAGGAACAGCATGATCACATTGGCGACCAGGCAGGCGGCGAAAATGCCGTAGACGAATTCAGCGCTGGTCTTGAACAGCAGCGGTCCCGGCGTCAAACCGTGAATCAGGAAGCCGCCCAGCATCATGGCCGTGACGCCATCGCCGGGAATGCCCAGCGCCAGCAAGGGAATCAGCGCGCCGCCGATAGTGGCGTTATTGGCGGACTCGGACGCGACCACGCCATCCATGATGCCAGTGCCAAATTTTTCGGGATATTTGGACTGCTTCTTGGCCGCGATGTACGCCAGGATGCTGGAGGTGCTGCCGCCGATGCCCGGCAGGATGCCGATGAACAGGCCGATGATGCTGGAACGCAGCAGGTTCCACTTTTGCGCGAAAAACTCGGCCAGAGTGAAGCCAAAGCCCTTGATTTTCTTCAACGCGAGCGGCTCGACGTGTTTGTCCGCGGAAAACTGCTCCGCCGCGATCAGCACTTCGGTGATCGCGAACAGCCCGATCAGATAGGGCAGCAGATCGAAACCCGAGGTCAGGTTATCGATGTCCAGCGTAAACCGGCGCGCGCCGTCGATGGGCGAGACGCCGACCGTCGCCAGCAGCAAGCCGATCATGCCGCTCAACAGCCCCTTGACCATGGAACCCGACGACAGCGAGGCGATCATGGTCAGCGCGAAGATAGTGATGGCGAAGTACTCGATCGGCGAAAACCGCAAGGTGAATTTCGCCAGCGGCGGCGCGATGAAGATCAGGGCGACGAATGACAGCAGGCCGCCCAGGAAGGAGAAAACGATCCCCGCGCCGAGCGCCTTGCCGGCCTCGCCCTGGCGCGCCATGGGTGCGCCGTCAAAACAGGTGGCGATGGAAGAGGGCGTGCCCGGAATGTTGAGCAGGATGGCGGAAATCAGGCCACCGGAAATCGCGCCGATGTAGAGCGAAACCAGCAGGGTCATGCCGGCGTTCGGGCCCATGGTGAAGGTGATCGGCAGGAACAGCGCGATGGCCATGGCTGCCGACAGGCCGGGAATCGAGCCGAACACGATGCCGACCGCCACCCCGAGGAACATCAACATAACGGAAGCGGGTTGCAGGATTTCCCATAATGCGCCCATGAAGATTTCCATGACGATTTCCCCCTATTCGAATTCCAGGATGCCCTGGGGCAGCATGACATTAAAGCCGGTGACGAAGAGGTAGTTGATCGCGACGGCGGCGACTACCGCTCCCCCCAGGAAATACGCTTGATACTTCAGGCTCTTTCGTGTCCTGGGGGCGCTGACATTGAATTGCAGGAAGAGATAAGTGATGGTCGATACGACGAATCCCACCGGTTCCAGCAACAGCACATACGCCAGCAACAGGACGGCGGTCAGCACGACCGGGACATAGTTGGGTTTTTCCGGGTCGGCGCTATCCTCGGCGCTGGCCGGCTGGGCTTCCGCGCGCTTCAGCGTGCCGACGCTGTTGGCGATCAGGATGACGCTCAGCAGGAAGGTGATGCTGGCGATGATCTGGGGTACGAACGCCGGCCCCATCTGCGTGACGCCAGCTTCCTGAATGTTGAAGGACATCCCGAAATAAATCACCGAGATGGCCGAGAAGACCAGCCCGACGATCAAGTCTGTATATCTGCTCACAGTGAACCTCCTCCGGGGTGAATAAGTAAAATGTGGCTGAATCAATCGGATGGCTGATATTTCTGGCGCAGCGCCACGGTGGCGGCGCGGAACAGGCCCAGATCGCTGCCCACCGCCACCAGGGTCGCCCCCGCCTCCAGATAGCGTCGGGCATCGGCCTCGACCGGGGCCAGGATGCCGATCGGACAATGGTGGGCGCGGGCGCGGGCGAAGACGTGCGCCATCGCCTCCTGCACCTCGGGGTGCAGCGGGTTGCCCAGGTGACCGAAGCCGGCGGCCAGATCCGACGGTCCGATGAACACCCCGTCGACGCCCTCCACTGCACAGATTTGGTCGATGGCGGCGACGCCGGCGCGGCTTTCGATCTGGACGATCACCGCGATGTGGTCGTTGACCTGCTGGAAGTAGTCGGGCACGGCGCCGTATTTGTTGCTGCGCTGCGCCACCGAGACGCCGCGAATGCCGGCGGGCGGGTAGCGGGTAGCCCGGACCGCCCGCCGCGCCTCTTCTTCGGATTCCACGAAGGGGATCAGGAAGTTGTAGAAGCCGATGTCGAGCAGGCGTTTGAGGATGACAGCATCGTTGATGGGCGGGCGCACCACCGGCGCGCTGGGACTGTCCTTCAGCGCCATCAACTGCGGGACCAGGGTGGTCACGTCGTTGGGGGAATGTTCGGCGTCGAGCAGCAGCCAGTCGAAGCCGGCCAGGCCCAGCACTTCGGCGGTGATCGGGCTGGCCAGCGACGACCAGCAGCCGATCAGTCGCTTGCCGGACCGGAGGTCCTGGCGGAATTGATTGGGAATGCCGGCATAGGGGGGCATGTTCATATTCTTCGTGCGCCTGTGGTGGAGGGTGGTGAACGGTATTGGCTGCGCGCTTTACGGATTATCTGGAAAGTTTTAACACTACTTCGAATGTTAGCGCTAACAT
>CAZDVY010000131.1:0-5475 GCA_964508935.1 uncultured Candidatus Competibacteraceae bacterium
GCTTCGATGTACAGCGCAGCGTGGAAGAGGCGCGCAAGGTGGCGGAAGCCGCCCGTGCCGGTCAATCGCTGGGTTTCTTCCCGGAAGGCACGTTCAAACGGATGCCCGGCTTGTTGACCTTCCGCCTGGGCGCATTTATGGCGGCGGCGCAGGCCGGTGCGCCGGTGGTGCCGGTAACAATTCGTGGCACTCGCGCCATTCTGCGCGCGGGTTCCTGGTTCCCGCGCCGGGGTTCCCTGGAGGTGATCGTTGAGCCGTCGATCATGCCGGATGGCGATGACTGGTCAGCGGCGGTGCGGCTGCGAGATGCAGTGCGGGCGGTGATTCTGCGCCATTGCGGCGAGCCGGATGCAGCGGATTAGGGCGCAAATAGAGTCAAATTCAAGAGTCAACCGGAGCGACGCCATGCGTTTTTTCAACACCGAAGGCCCGATTCGGCCTGACCGCCATTACAGTCTGCCGCCTCTGCAACGCTGGAATCTCGATGAAATCCTGGGGCTGATCGACCAGGAAAAATACTTTTTGCTGCACGCCCCGCGTCAGACCGGCAAGACCAGTTGCCTGCTGGCGCTGATGGAGCATCTGAACCGTGCCGGGCGCTACCGGGCGGTTTACGCCAACCTGGAAGGCGCACAAGCCTATCGCGAGCGGGTCGATCAAAGCATGGCTGTCATCGTGACGGATATTGCCGCCTGGGCGCAGGAATGGTCTGGCGAGGATCAGGCGCCGGAACTGGCGCGGCAGGTCCTGGCGACCATGCCACCGGGTTCGGCGTTAAGCGGCTTTCTCAGCCAGTGGTGCGCCATGACGCCGCAACCCTTGGTATTGATGCTCGACGAAGTGGATGCGCTGGTCGGGGACACGCTGATTTCCCTGTTGCGCCAGTTACGCGCCGGCTACCTGAAACGCCCGCGACATTTCCCGCAGACGGTGATTCTGTGTGGGGTGCGCGATCTGCGCGACTATCGAATTCACGCCCGTTCTGAACCCGATCCCGTCACCGGCGGCAGCGCCTTCAACATCAAGGCTGAATCGTTGCGCCTGGGCGACTTCACGGCGGATGACGTCTCTGCCCTGCTTGAGGAACACACCGCCGAGACCGGGCAGATGTTCACCGCCGAAGCGCTGGCGCGGGTTTGGGATTTGACCCAGGGCCAGCCTTGGCTGGTCAATGCGCTGGCTTATCATGTCTGTTTTCGTCATCCGGAAGGACGGGATCGCCGCCGGCCCGTGACCGTGGAACAGATTGATCAGGCTAAAGAGTATCTGATCGTCAACCGGGTCACGCATCTGGATCAGTTGGCCGACAAGCTACGCGAGGAGCGGGTGCGGCGGATCATTGAGCCGATGCTGGCCGGTGCCGCGTTGGGTGGCGTCCCGGAGGATGACATTCAGTATCTGATCGACTTGGGCCTGTGCCGGATGGCTCCCGGCCAGAGTTTGACCATCGCGAATCCAATCTATCGTGAGGTGTTGCCGCGCACCCTGGCGTTCACCCCGCAAGCCTCGCTGCCGCAGATCACCCCGACCTGGCTGAACGCTGACGGCAGTCTGAATCCCGAACGGTTGTTGGCCGCGTTTCTCGCCTTCTGGCGTCAGCACGGCCAGCCGCTGTTGGGCAGCGCACCCTATCATGAAATCGCCCCGCATCTGGTGCTGATGGCCTTTCTGCACCGGGTGGTTAACGGCGACGGGACGCTGGAGCGGGAATACGCCATTGGGTCGGGACGGATGGACCTGTGCCTGCGCTATAGCGCGGTGACGCTGGGCATGGAACTCAAAGTCTGGCGCGACGGTGAGCCGGACCCTCTTCAGGCTGGACTGGCGCAGTTGGACGGGTATCTGGCGGGTCTGGGTCTGGAGATGGGCTGGTTGATAATCTTCGACCGTCGGGCGGGTCAGCCGCCGATTGCCGAGCGCACGGTCAGCGTTGAACAGACCAGTCCCCAGGGTCGACGCATTCAGGTGGTGCGTGCCTGAGCGTTTGCGGCCTGACGGGGTTCGCTCAATTCCAGCAGACGCCAGCCCATGACCCGGCAGGCTTCCCGCTCATATAGCGCTCCTTTGCAGGTCGTGGAATTCTTAAAATTTCGCCATTGATTTACAAGTAATTGAAAATATTTGTAATTTTAATGACAGCACAGCGCCTTGAGCCAGAAATCTCCCCTGGTTTCCGCGCTCACTCCACCGTATGAATCATATCCGCCAGGCGTCCACCGGGTGGAATCATCGGCTTCACATCCTCGGTCCGTTCGACCCAGACATCCACTACACACGGCCCATCATAGGCCAGCGCCCGTTCGATGCCCTGGCAGATTTCTCCAGGTCGGGTGATGCGCACGGTTTCAATGCCGGGAAACACCCGCCCCAGGTTCAGATAATTGGGATTCGGCGTCCGGCATTCCTTGCTCTCGATACAGGCCGGATCACAATCCACGGTGCGGGCCAGGCAGGTCTCGTAATGATGGCCCTGATTGAACATGTCTTCCCACTGCCGAACCATGCCCAGGAAGCCATTGTTGAGAATGAACACCTTGACTGGAATACGGTGAGCGGCGATGGTCGCCAGTTCTTGCAGGTTCATCTGGAAACTGCCGTCGCCGTCGATGCAAATCACCGTCTTGTCCGGGCGGGCGAAACAGGCGCCCATTGCGGCGGGCAGGCCAAAACCCATCGTGCCCAGTCCCCCGGAACTGATCCACTGGCGCGGCTCCTGATAGTGGTAGAACAGCGCCGCCCACATCTGATGCTGGCCGACGCCGGTGACCACGATGCTGCTTTGACAGGTCAGCCGGGACAGTTCCTCGATGAACTGCTGGGGCTTGATAAAGTTGCCACCTGCACGGTAGCCCGGCGCATGTTCCTGCTTCCAGGCCCGGAGCGTGTCCAGCCATGCTGCGTGGGAAAGGCTGGCCAGATGATCGGGGTGGTTGGCGTGGAACAGGAAATCCCGGGCGTTAGCGCGCAGCGCATATTCCACCGGGATTGCCTTGTTAATTTCGGTTGCGTCGATATCGACATGGGCGAGGGTCTTGCCGTGGCCGAATTCCCGAACCGCCACCCGGTCGTCAAAACGGGCGCCGATGTTGAGGATGAAATCGGCGTCCCGCAACGCCCGATTCGCTGCGACCGTGCCATGCATCCCCGGCATCCCCAGAAACAGCGGGTGGTCGTGAGGCACTGCGCCCAACCCCATGAAAGTCAGGGTGATCGGTAACTGATAGTGATCCACAAACCGCCGTAATTCCGCACTGGCTTCACCGCTGATGACGCCGCCGCCCGCCAGAATGACCGGACGTTGCGCCTGGACCAGTGCCGCCAGCAGGCGATCCGCCGTGGATCGATGCATGGCAACCCGGGGTTGATAACCCCGCAAGCGCCGGGGCTGATGGTTGACGGTTGATGGGCCGACCAGGGCGCTCTTGCAGATGTCCACCACTACCGGGCCGGGCCGGCCACTGCTGGCGATGAAGAAGGCTTGACGCAACACGCCGGCGAGATCATCGCTCTCCTTGACCAGATAGTTGTGCTTGGTGATGGAGCGGGTAATGCCCACCATATCGACTTCCTGGAAAGCGTCCTTGCCGAGCATGGCGCTGGGCACCTGGCCGGTGATGAATATGCAGGGAATGGAATCCTTGTAGGCGTCGGCGATGGGCGTGACCAGGTTGGTGGCTCCCGGCCCGGAAGTAACCAGTGCGACGCCGATTCGGCCACTGGCCCGGGCGTAACCTTCGGCGGCATGACCGGCTCCGCCTTCCTGACGGCAGAGAACGAAGCGGGGCGTCTTCCGTCCCTCGCGCATCCGCCGGTTCATTTCGGCATGCAACGGAATGATCGCGCCGCCCGTGTGGCCGAAAATGTATTCAACACCCAGTTCGTTCAGGACATCGATAACGATTTCAGCACCGAGTTTCTCCGCGATGGCGGGCGGTTCATGTTCCGCAACAGGTTCGGTCAGGTCCAGCATGGGAATACCTTGGTAAAAAGGGTTCAAAGGAGCGTGAATGAATCCATGCACCATTGTAACCGCTTTCCCTCGTCGGGATAGATGACGCGGAGTCGATCCAGGCACAGGTTCTCTATCACTGCCATTCACTTAAGAAGCTGTCCAATAACCCCTCTCCCGATGGGAGAGGGGCAGGGGTGAGGGTCGTTTTTCAATCAGTGAGCCGAACCGATGTTGCAAAAAAACACCGCTTTGCAGGGTTTTCATACCGCTGGTGGCCCGCTAAGCCGTTGAAAAAGCCCCCTCACCCCCCACCCCTCTCCCGGTGGGAGAGGGGAGTTTTTAGATATTCTCTAAGCCGTTCAGGCATCCCAGGGCGTTGCCCTGGGTATATGCAGGCCGGTTACCCATTACCCACTATAATTGAATCGTAGTGGGTAACTTTGCGTTCAGGACACCGATTTGATTGCCTTTACCGGTTTCGATGCCGCTTTTCAGACCGCCTACGCCGACCTGGCGGAACGAGCGCTCACGCAATCCAGGCTTTTGCTGTCTTCTCCCGGCACAATCATCACCCAGGAAAAGAACGGTGGTTCCTATCTGTACTGGCGCGTGTATGACGCGGAGGGCCAGCGCCGGGATCATTACATTGGGTCACGAGACCATGTGGAGACCGCCGGGAAGTTGGCCGAAATCACCGCATGCATTGTCGAAGGCCGGTCCTTCGCCGAGGGTTCTCTGATGCTCAGAAAGCAGGGCTATGCGGCGGCTGATAACTCTGCTGCTATCACGTTAGCCACGCTGTTCAATGCTGGAGTGTTCAAGCAAGGCGCCATGCTGGTCGGGACGCATGCCTTTGGCGCGCTCATCAACAGTTTAGGAGTGCGCCTGTCGACCCACTATTTCACTGAGGATATCGATATCGCACGTTATGACCGAATTGAACTGGCGATTCGACTGGAAGAAGGGTTTATTGGTCTGCTCAAGCAGTCCGGTTTGCCGTTTATCGAAGTTCCCGCGCTGGATGTGCGTAAGCCTTCGACCTCGTTCCGGGTGCGTGGGCGAAAATTAACCGTGGATTTGCTGGCCCCAGGCGACGAGCGTTATCGCAGCGTACTGATTGCTGAACTGGGAGCGTATGCCACTGGACTTCCCTATCTGGATTATCTGTTTGAAGAGCCGGTGTTCACTGTGGTGCTGGGACGCGATCATGTGATTCCGGTGCGGACGCCCAACGCCGCCCGTTTCTGTCTGCATAAGCTGATCGTCGCTACGTTACGTCTGACACAGAGGCCCCAAAAAGCCGAGAAAGATTTGACGCAGGCGGCGGTGCTGGCTGCGGTGCTCAGTGAGCAGTTTCCAGGGGCGTTGGATGAAGCAGTGCGGCATATTCCGCCCACCGCACTCCGGCGCGTCGCCCAAAGTGCGGTTCGCGCCCAGGCGCTGCTGCCGGAACGCTATGCCGCTGCTCACGACTTCCTCACGGAACTGGCGGCGCTTCAACGCAAATGACGGACCGATTCCGC
>CAZDVY010000131.1:5575-7139 GCA_964508935.1 uncultured Candidatus Competibacteraceae bacterium
TCGCTACGGACCCAGAAGGTTGCTGGATGGACTGCTTCAGCGGCAGCATCCGCACCCAGAGCAGGTAAACGATCAGACCGTCCAACATGATCAACGCCTGCCAGAGATAGAGATGGGCCCATTCGAACCAGACCGGGTTCCATTGCAGCAAATAAACAATCATTGTTAATGCTTAGGCTTCGTCACCTTGCAACTGGACTTGACACAGCCTCATGCGCTTTCCCTGGTTGTTGATTTATAAAGTTTTTATACGGCTTTTCAGCCTCAGCGCCGGCAAATGACTGTGGTCTGGGCTTGACCTTGCGTAAGGCCAACATTAAGGGCAAAATTACTCATCTTGTTGAGTAATTTTAGATCAATCATGTTTCAACGTCCCCAACTGGCGGTTCTCACCGCTCGTCTCCAGCAACCCTGCCGGTTTTTGCAAATTCTCGCCGGGCCGCGCCAGGTGGGAAAAACCACGCTGGCGCGGCAGGCGCTGTCGGCGTTTCCGGGACCGACCCATTATGCCACCGCCGACCTGCCCGCCCCTCCCGAGGCCCTGTGGATCGAACAGCAATGGGGCATAGGACGTCGGCTGGCAATCCAGCAACCGGCGGTGCTGGTGTTGGATGAAGTGCAAAAGACGCCACGCTGGTCGGAAACCGTCAAGCGGCTGTGGGATGAAGACCGCTTCAACGGCGTCAAATTGCATGTCGTGTTGCTGGGTTCCTCACAATTCCTGATGCAGCAGGGATTAGGGGAAAGTTTGACGGGGCGTTTTGAGTTGATCCGCCTCCCTCACTGGTCGTTTGCCGAAATGCGCGAGGCGTTTGGCTGGGGGGTGGAAACGTTCATCTATTTTGGCGGCTATCCGGGAGCCGCAGTGCTGGCGGGGGATGAGTTCCGCTGGAAAAGCTACGTGCTGGACGCCATCATCGAACCCACGCTGTCCCGGGATGTGCTGCAATTGACGCGCATCGATAAACCGGCCCTGTTGCGTCGCCTGTTTGTCCTGGGGTGCGCCTACTCCGGGCAAATCCTGTCCTATCAGAAAATGATCGGGCAATTGCAGGACGTGGGCAACACCACCACGCTGGCTCACTATCTGAGCCTGCTCGGCGGCGCCTGGCTATTGGCGGGGTTGGACAAGTTTGCCGGGGATCAAGCCCGCAGCCGCGCCGCCAGCCCCAAATTGCTCGCGTTGAATACCGCCCTCGCCAGCGCCCCACTGAGCCAGAACTTCCTGGCGGCCCAGAGTGACGGCGAACTCTGGGGGCGGCTGGTGGAATCGGCAGTGGGGGCGCATCTGCACAATACCCGCCTGCCCGGCATGGAGATCCAATATTGGCGTGAGCGCAACCATGAGGTGGATTTTGTGGTTCGGCACAGTGCGAAGGTTCTGGCAGTCGAAATCAAGAGTGGCCGCAACAAGGGAGCGTTGGCCGGTTTACAGACCTTTCTTTCCAGTTTTTCCGGCGCTACCGGCCTGGTGGTGGGGACCGGAGGAATTCCGCTGGACACTTTTTTGAGCGCTCCGGTGGAAATGTGGATCACATGAAAAATCAGCAATCTCAGAGACTGT
>CAZDVY010000132.1:0-2642 GCA_964508935.1 uncultured Candidatus Competibacteraceae bacterium
GGGCAATTTTGTAACTATAGCCGGTGTCAGATTGCAGAGCCTCGGTAGACCACCCTTTCGGAGGGTAAACATTCCGAACCCTTCCCTAACCTGCCATTTACTTCCCAGATGTCAAAGTTATCTGAAAACGCTTGCTGATGTGTAATGGAGTTCATGCAAGATTGATTGAATCGGCTGTTCAAGGCTGTTTAAGTCAGTGGAGGATGTACATGCAATGGCAAACCATGTTGGGCGCGGTGCTGCTGGCGGGTTCTCCGCTGGCCGGAGCCGTGGATGAAAGTGTGATGATCGGCCGGTTCTCCGCCGGCGACCTGACGGATTGGCGAACCAAAACCTTCCAGGGCGAAACCCGTTACCGCTTTGATGACCGCAGTGGCCGGCAGGCACTATTTGCCGACAGTTCAGGAACTGCTTCGGGACTGTACCGGGAGATTCACGTGGATTTACGCCATACCCCCTGGCTGAACTGGTCATGGCGGGTGGATCGAGTCTTGAGCGGCGTCGATGAACGCACTCAATCGGGTGACGATTACCCGGCGCGGGTTTATGTGGTGATTTCTGGCGGTGCAGCGTTTTGGAAAACCCGCTCGCTGGTCTATGTCTGGTCGAGTCACCAGCCGGTCGGCGCAACCTGGGACAACGCCTTCACCCGCAACGCCCAAGTCATGGCGTTACGATCCGGCATAAAAGAGGCTGGCCGCTGGGTCCGTGAGAAGCGCAACATCCGCGACGACTTCCGCCGACAATTCGGCGAAGAGATCGACTACATCGATGCGGTAGCGCTGATGACTGATACCGACAACAGCGGTCAGCAGGCCGCCGCCTGGTACGGTGATCTCTATTTCACCGCCCAGTGACTGCAGGTGATGAAATCCTACCGTCCCAGTCGGCTTGTATGGGAGAATTGCAGAAAAATTGGACAGATTCACGACGCCAAGGGCCGTTGCCATGCGCTAATGATCAACAGCGACGGTTGCTTTGGCTGGCTTTAATGGCTGAATTATGCATCATGAGAATTAATAATGGACACTGCCGACAAAAGACCATTGGTTGGCCTGATCATGGGGTCCACCTCTGACTGGAGCACCATGGAACACACCGCCAGCACCCTGGATGCGCTGGGCGTTCCCTATGAAGTCCGGGTGGTGTCAGCCCATCGCACCCCTGATCTCCTGTTCAGTTACGCTGCCAGCGCCGAGGGGCGTGGACTGTGCATCATCATAGCCGGCGCTGGCGGGGCCGCCCATCTGCCCGGCATGGCCGCGTCCAAAACCATGCTGCCGGTCCTGGGTGTCCCGGTGCAGTCGCAGGCGCTGAACGGCCTGGATTCGCTGCTCTCCATCGTCCAGATGCCGGGCGGCGTCCCGGTGGGTGCGCTGGCTATCGGCAAGGCCGGCGCGATCAACGCCGCCCTGCTGGCCGCCGCCATGCTCGGCAACCAATATCCCGCTATCCGCGAAGCCGTGCGCGCCTTTCGCGACCGCCAGACGGCGACGGTACTGAGTCAGCCCGATCCCCGGAGCAGCGCGCTATGAATGTCGGTATCGTTGGCGGCGGTCAACTGGCGCGGATGCTGGCGTTGGCTGGCTATCCGCTTGGCTTGCGTTTCCAGGTGCTCGACCCGGCGCCGGACGCCTGCGCCGGACAGGTCGCGCTATTGATGCAGGGCGACTACCACGATGAGGCACGCCTGGCATCCCTGGCTGCGTGGGCGGATGTCGTGACCTTCGATTTCGAAAATGTGCCGGCGGATGCTGCTCGGGTGCTGGAAGGGCGGGTCGCAGTCTATCCCCCGGTGGAGGCGTTGGCGCTGGCCCAGGATCGATTATCCGAAAAAACCCTGTTCTGGGAAATGGGCATTCCCACGCCCACGTTTGCTACCGTCGACAGTCTGGAGGAATTGCACAGCGCCGTCCTGCGCGTGGAACTGCCGGCGGTGCTGAAAACCCGCCGGCTTGGCTACGACGGCAAAGGCCAGCAGGTGCTGCGCGCGGCTGAAGACATCGAACCGGCCTGGCGGGCATTAGGCGGTGCGCCGCTGATTCTGGAAAGTTTCGTTCCCTTCGAGTACGAAGTCTCGATACTGGCGGCGCGGGGCCGCGACGGCGCGACGGCGTGCTACTCGCTGGTGGAAAATCACCATCGCGATGGCATCCTGCGGCTGTCGCGGGCGCCCTGCCGGATGCCGGAACTGGAGCGGGAAGGTTGGGATTACGCGCGCCGCCTGCTGGATCGGCTGGACTATATCGGCGTACTGGCGATTGAATTCTTCGTCAAGGACGGCCGGCTAATCGCCAACGAAATGGCCCCGCGCGTCCACAACTCCGGCCACTGGACCCTTGAAGGTACGGAAACCAGTCAATTTGAGAATCACTTGCGGGCGATTCTGGGTCTGCCGCTCGGTTCCACCGCCGCACTGGGCCATGCCGCGATGGTGAACGGCATCGGCGACCTGCCTGAGCGAGCAACGGTGCTGGCGATACCGGGCGCGCACTATCATGCGTATGGCAAAGCGTCGCGCCCCGGTCGCAAGGTCGGACACATCACCTTGCGAGCGGACGATCCGGGTGTGGTGCGGGCCGGGCTGGAGCGAGTGCTGCCGATGGTTGGATTCAGCCCGGACGAGTTCGGTTGAAATTTAG
>CAZDVY010000132.1:2742-7127 GCA_964508935.1 uncultured Candidatus Competibacteraceae bacterium
AGCGGGCAGGCGCGGATGGCTTCATCCAGCAAGGTGATGACCCGTTGGCGTGGGAAGCTCTTGCGCCAGGCCAACGCCACGATCCGGGTCGGGGCCGGTTCGGCGAAGGGTCGCACGCTGAGCAGGTCGCTGGCGTGGGCGTAGCCGCTGACCGAGGTATAGGGCAGCACCGTCACGCCAATGCCGGTGGCTACCATCAGCCGAATGGTTTCCAGTGAACTGCCCTCCAGGGTTTTCTGCATGTTGTCCGACGCCACGCTCAATCGATGACATTCCGGGCAGAACCGCAACACCTGGTCGCGAAAGCAATGGCCCGGCCCCAGCAGCAGCAAATCCTGTTCCGCCAGAGTCGGCGAATCGATGACCGCCGCTTGCTCCAGCGGATGACCGAGGGGCATGAGCACGACAAAGGGTTCCTCGTAGACGGATTGCGTCAAAATTCCCGGTTCGTCGAACGGCAGCGACAGAATCAGCACATCCAGATCGCCGGCCTTAAGCCGTTCACTGAGCGCCGCCGTGTAATTCTCCTCGATTTGCAACGGCATATTGGGCGCACGGCGATGCAGGCGCGGGATCAGATGCGGCAACAGGTAGGGGCCAATCGTGTAGATCACCCCCAGTCGCAACATGCCGACCAGGTCATCCTGCCCCTGAGAAGCCAGCCGCTTGATGACTGCAGCTTCCTCCAGCACCCGCTGCGCCTGTTCGATGATGCGCCGCCCGATGGGCGTTACAGTAATCTCGCCGGGCGCCCGCTCGAACAGCGCCACGCCTAATTCATCCTCCAGCTTGCGCACCGCCACACTCAGGGTCGGTTGGCTGATGTGGCAGGCCTCGGCGGCCCGGCCAAAATGCCGCTCGCGGGCGACGGCCACAATGTAGCGTAATTCGTTCAGAGTCATGGCAATCTCACGACAGTCGGGACATCAGCGGCCTGGCGGCGCGGCTGGCGGTCCTCATGGACAGAAAAGGCGTTTACGTGTAGCTTAATGCGCGTTTTTCATGCAGGACGCCGCCTTATTTTTCCAGCGCGCCATGCATTGCAACATTCAAGCATACCGGTAAAACCACAAAACAAGTCAGGAGGGTTCATGGCTTACCAGCATATCCGCATCCCCGAAAGCGGCGAAAAAATTACGGTCAAAGAGGGCAAGCTGCAGGTGCCGAATCAACCGATCGTCGGTTACGTGGAAGGCGACGGCATCGGTCCCGACATCACCCGCGCTTCGTTGCAAGTCTGGGACGCTGCGGTCGAAGAAGCCTACGGCGGAGAGCGCAAGATTCACTGGTGCGAAATCTTCCTGGGTGAGAAGGCGGCTGAACTTTATGACGGCAACTACTTCCCTGAAGAAACGCTGGAAGCGATCAAAGATTTGGTCGTCGCTATCAAGGGTCCCCTGACCACCCCGGTCGGCGGCGGGTTCCGCTCACTGAACGTGGCGCTGCGCCAGGACCTGGATTTATATGCCTGTGTCCGCCCGGTGCGTTACTACCCCGGCGTCCCCTCGCCGGTGCGCCATCCCGAAAAAGTCGACGTTATTATCTTCCGTGAGAATACCGAAGACGTCTACGCCGGTATCGAATACAAATCCGGCACCCCCGAGAATACCAAGCTGGCCAAGTTCCTGCGCGAGGAAATGGGCGCGGACTTCTTTGATGAAGCGGGCCTGGGCATCAAGCCGATTTCACCCTTTGCCTCCAAGCGACTGGTGCGCAAGGCTATCCAGTACGCGATTGACCATGGTCGCGACAGCGTGACCCTGGTGCATAAGGGCAATATCATGAAGTTCACGGAAGGCGCCTTCCGGAACTGGGGTTATGAGCTGGCGCGGGATGAATTTCCCGACCAGACCATCACTGAAAACGACCTGTACAGCGTCTATGGCGGCAAGCAGCCAGCGGGCAAGGTGGTGATCAAGGATCGTATCGCCGACATCATCTTCCAGTTGCTGCAACTGCGTCCGGAAGAGTTCTCGGTGTTGGCCACCATGAATCTGAACGGCGACTATCTGTCCGATGCGGTCGCGGCGGAAGTCGGTGGCATCGGCATCGCCCCCGGCGCGAACATGGCTGACCACATCGCCGTCTTCGAGGCTACCCACGGCACTGCACCCAAGTACGCCAATCTGGACAAGGTCAACCCTGGTTCCCTGATGCTGTCTGGGGTGATGATGTTGCAGTACATGGGCTGGAAGGAAGCCGCGGATCTGATCGAAACCGCGCTGACCCAGGTCATCGCCGACAAGACCGTTACCTATGATTTCGCCCGGTTGATGGACGGCGGCACTGAAGTGTCGACCAGTCGGTTCGGCGAGTTGATCGTCGCCAAGATGCGCCAGCAGGGTGCAACGCTGCGCGCCGAGGCTGAACGCCGCCGCCGCGATCAGGAAGAAGCCCGCAAGGTGCTGGAAGCCGCTCGCGTTGCCGATCCAGTGCAAGCGATGATCGCTTCGGGCCGGATGCCCACTACGGTTGGCGGGATCATGTCGCCGGTGGTAGTCGTCAGGAACGAGGAGTTGGTCAACGTCGCCATGCACCAGATGATCGACAAGGGCGTGAACGCGGTGATGGTCGAACCGGACGCCCGGGGTCAGTGGGGTGTGATGACCGACCGCGACGTACTTAAAAAAGTCATCAGCGTCAACCGCTCGCCGGCGCGGGTCAAGGTTGGCGAAATCGCCACCCGACCGCTGGTGACGGTCAAGCGTGACATGTCTCTGGCGGATGCCTCACAGCGGATGGCTGAAGCCAACGTCCGCCGTGTGGTCGTCGAGATGGACGGCAAGCCGGTCGGTATGGTCACGGACAACGATCTGTTCCGCACGGTGGAAGTGTTTGGCTGGGGCGAAATGTAATTCTGGCTGAGTCATTCCACACTGAAAGCGGCGTTCCCGTCGGACCGTTCTGGTCGTGGAGGGAATGCCGCTTTTTTATCATGTGATGTTCAGGCCCAGGTTAAGACCATGTTTGCTATTAACTTACCGCGAGGGCTGGCGTTAGCCCTGATCCTGCTGACGGGCTGTGCTGGTGATCCGCCCCATGACGCTACAGCCGGTCTTCGGGAAAATGGCCTGCTGGTGCTCACCCGCGCTGACAACAACCGAACGGCGGAACTTCGGGGCGGTGAACGGCTGGAAGTCCGCTTGCCGGAAAATTCTGCCACTGGCTTCAGTTGGGCGGTCGATGAAAGCGACCGCCGTCTACTGGCGCTGGAAAGCACAGCGTATGCTCCACCGGATGAAGCCGGCTTTATCGGCGCCCGTGGTCAACGCACTTTCCGGTTCACTGCCCGGCAGCCGGGTGATGTCGTGCTCAAGTTGAAATACTGGCGAATCTGGGAAGGCGATAGCTCGGTCGCCGAGCGGTTTGTCGTGACCCTCCGGATTGTTCAATAGCCAAGGCTTTCGTCTCTTGCAGCATGAAAACAGGCGTTCGCGCCTGTCATATTGATCCAACTGACGTTATGATTTACCGTTTTTTTCAACCCGTTCGATGGTCGAACGGGTCTCTTTGAATTCAGGAGAATAACCCCCATGAAATACCGTACTCTGACTGCGCTGGGTCTGGCCGGCTTGTTGCTGGCCGGTTGCGCCTCCACGCCCGACAAGAGCAAACCTGCTGAGTCTGCACCGCCACCTCCACCCCCATCCGTCGCTACCGGCGCTGAAGTCGAGATGGGCGATGTCACGACCCTGACCGCGACGGTGCAGGCCGTGGATCTTGAAAATCGCTTGGTAACGCTCAAAGGCGAGCGCGGTCGGGTAGTGACGGTGAATGTGGGTGAGGAAGCCCGTAACCTTGATCAAGTCAAGGTGGGTGATCGGGTCGTGATCACGTATCGCGAAGCCATGGCGATCCAGTTGATCAGGGAACCTACCAGTGGCGGTGTTACCGAGCGCCGGAATACCCTCAGTGGGAGCCGCGCCGAACTGGGTCAGCGGCCTTCGGCAACCTTGCGCGACAAGACGGAAATCGTGGCGAATGTGATCGCGGTCAATAAGAAAGCCCGCCGGGTGACGTTGCAGGGTCCGCAACATGCGGTTACGGTCAAGGTGGCGCCGGATATCGACCTGAGCGCGATCCGGGTTGGCGATCAGGTGCGAGCGGTCTATGTCGAGGAATTCGGTCTCTCGGTGGAGCCGGCCAAACCCGCCAAACCCGCCCGGAAAGCGCCGAACTTCAACAACAAGCGGAGTTGATATCGCGCGCCGGTTTAGATGGTGCAAACCCGCAAACCCGCCACTTGGCGGGTTTTTTCATTACAATCTGCCCTAAAAACATTGCAACTGGCGCCCTGCACATGGACTACGCCTTTCAGGATACGATTATGGACGTGCTGACTCGCTGCTAAGCGACATGGCTGAGCCGATACACGACAAAATATA
>CAZDVY010000133.1:0-1184 GCA_964508935.1 uncultured Candidatus Competibacteraceae bacterium
CTTTTGCCGCCATGCTTGCGGAAGAATTCCTCGCTGCGGGTGATCATCTCCGGGTGTCTGGTGAACGGCCAGACGCGCCGGATGCCCTGATGAAAGACTCGTCCGATCCAGAAACTGATGGCGTCGCCGATGATTGCGCCCCAGGTTGACCACCAGTAGGCAGTCCAGAAATCGACGTGGCCGAGGCCGATCAGCGCCCCCAGGCTGAACATCACCAGAGCACCGGGGATGATCACGCCGACAATGGTCAGCGACTCGGCCATCGCTGAAATGAAGATAACTGCGCTCATCCAGCCCGGGTTAGCAGACACCCAGGCGAACAGGGAGGTGACGAATTCGGAATGCATGACGGGTTCAGGCCGGCGGGATAGGAATCAGGTAACTTCTATGAAAGGTTATACCTGATCGCCGCCGCAGGGTAGAGTCAGTTTCCCGCCGGCATCCCAGGGCGTTGCCCTGGGCTAACATTGAATCGCCCTTCAGGGCTAAAAAAGAAGATATTTTAGGCAGTTAAGCCCAAAGGGGCGCGCTAATTTTAATCCGGGGCAACGCCCTGGGCGATCAAGGCGTGATTGACGCTAAAACTGCCCGTTGCGGGCCTTGCGCACCAGGAACGCCAGGCGTTCATCCGCCACATCGCTCAAGGCCCGGATCAATTCAGCGAACAAAATGGGGCGCTGAATGATGATGTGCCGAATGTCGCTCCCGACTTTACCGGCCAGCGCCAGTAACAAATCGGCGTCTTCCCCTAAATCCGCCGCCAGGCGCCGAATCGTATCCTCGGAGGGTGGTGAAACATTACCGCGTTCTACCTTGCTGAGATAAGCCGGCTCTACGCCAATGCGCCGGGCGGTTTGTCGCACCGAATAGCGGTGACTGACCCGATGCTGCTGCTCGCGAAGTTGCCGGGCATAATTGCCAAAGGCCATGATGAATCCCCCCTCTAATGTCATTTTTATGATTCAAATCGGTGGTCAAAATAGAGACCATCGATGACTGATTCGGCAAAATCCGAGCCAAGGGGGAGTTACAGACCATGAGTCAATACAAGCGAGAGTTTTTGAAAAAATTATTCAGAAAAACAGATTGATAGAAAAAGAAGAGGGAGCAAGAAATTCGCTTGCATTGATACAGCGATTGAATTTTGAAACGGGGGAGATTTCACATGTTTCAAAATGAAACAT
>CAZDVY010000133.1:1284-7067 GCA_964508935.1 uncultured Candidatus Competibacteraceae bacterium
TTTTCCAATTCTCGTACATTGCCGGGATAATCATAGTTACAGAGTGCTTGCAAGGCGGTTTGACTGAACCCGTTGACCGGAATTTTTAATTTGCGCTGCTTTTTTTTCAGACAATGCTCAGCCAACAGAGGAATATCCTCAGTGCGTTCCCGCAGGGGCGGCAGATGAATGGGAAAAACATTGATCCGGTAATAGAGATCCTGGCGAAACCGGCCTTGTTGAGTTTCAACCGATAAATCCTTATTAGTCGCTGTAATAATACGCACATCAACCCGTCGGTATTGGCTGTCACCGACTCGCCGGAATTGCCCACTCTGGAGAGTTTGCAGCAGCTTGACCTGAAGCATCGGACTCATTTCGCTGATTTCATCGAGGAAGAGTGTACCGCCGTCAGCGATTTCAAACAGGCCCTTGCGATCCTGAGTTGCACCGGTAAAAGCACCGCGTTTATAACCAAACAACTCGCTTTCCAGCAGTGTTTCAGGCAGTGTTCCGCAGTTCTGTTCAATGAAGAGCCGGTCCTTGCGGGGTCCTTGCGAGTGAATATGGCAGGCCAGCAAGGTTTTACCGGTGCCGGTCTCGCCAGTCAGTAACACAGTCGCTGAATTGCCGATGACCCGATTCACTAAATTAAAAGCCCGTTGCATCGCCGGGCTGCGCCCCACAATTTCAGCACACTGCAAATCCTTGTTGATTTCGGTTTTCAGGAAAGCGTTTTCGATCTTGAGCCGTTCATTGGCAGCTTGCAATTCCTTGAGAAGTCGCTGATTTTCAATCTCCAGTTCATAAGTTTCCAGCGCACGCCGGACAATCAACTGGAGTTCCTGACGTTCCCAGGGCTTGGTCACATACTGGTAGATATGTCCTTGGTTGATGGCCTGGACCAGCGCAGCGGTATCGGTATAGCCGGTCAGGATAATACGAATGATCTGTGGGTTGATCTGGATGACCTTTTCGAGCAACTCTACGCCGGTCATTTTCGGCATTCGCTGATCCGTAATAATCAGTGCGATGTCCTGTTGTTGCAAAATTTCCAGGGCTTCAGCACCGCTGGATGCAGTGAATATCTCATAATCTTCTGTAAAAGTGAGCGTCAGGCTCCGCAGAATTTCTTTCTCATCATCAACGATGAGCAGACTATGGCGTTTCACACGTTGCTCCTACTGAACATACGGGTAATTCAATGATGAATTCTGTGCCCTGATGGACTTTGCTCTTGACCTGGATCTTCCCGCCGTGTTTCTCAATGATGCCGTAGCTGATGCTCAGACCAAGTCCCGTGCCCATGCCGACATCCTTGGTGGTAAAAAAGGGATCAAAAATACGGTGGAGATGCTCTTGGGCGATGCCTGCGCCATTGTCACGAATCACGATCTTCACCCATTCGCCCAGCACTTCCGTATGAATCCACACGTCGCCTCGACCGGAAATGGCTTGCGCAGCGTTTTGCAATAGATTCATAAGCACCTGATTGATCTGGCTCGGATAGCACTCAATCAGGGGTAGAGCGCCATAATCACGGTGAAGGGTGATCCGGTCCCCGTACTGATGGTTCAATAAATTCAGCGTGGATTCAATACCTTCATGAAGGTCTGCCAGCCCCAGCCCGGGATCATCGATCCGGGAAAAGGTCCGCAAATCCAGCACGATTTTTTTCACCCGTTCGGAGCCTTCCTGGCAACTGGCGATCAACTCCCGCAAGGTCTTCAAGGTCGTTTCAAGGTGAGTGGTCCTTTTACTCGGCGTATCCCCCGACGGGTTCTCAGGAGCGGCAGGCGTCGAAATGACTCCGGCGAGGCGTTCGATATAGTCTTCGATAAATTCCAGATTGCTGTGCACATAGCTGATCGGGTTATTCAATTCGTGGGCGATGCCGGCCACCAGCATTCCCAGCGAGGCCATTTTCTCCGAATGAACGAGATGTTGTTGAGCGGTCGTCAAATTCTGATAGGCCGTTTCCAGCAGTCGATGGCGCTCGTTCAGTTCCTGATGAGCGTTGACCAGCTCGTGGGTGCGCTCGACGACTTGACTTTCCAGTTCACGATTCATTTTCTCCAGCAGCAGACGGCGCTCGCGCTCAGCATTGAGTGTGCGAACCAGCAAATGGCCGCTATAGATCAGCACCATGACGGTGATCGTAGAGAATATCGGAAGCCAGAGATGCGCCACGACGAAGATCCATTCGGCGAGCGCCAGTAACAGGCCGGTCCACAGGACGGCCGCGAGGGGAGCAGCGACCGGATTGAGCCAGGCGAAGAAGGCGCTGAACAGCAGCGCCAGCGCCAGCAGCAGAAGCCAGCGCTGACCGGGAGCGAGTTCGTCGATGAACCGCCCTGCCAGAATATTGCTGAGGATCGTGGCCTGAATTTCAACGCCGGATAAAGCATCCCCAGCCGCCCAGGAAAACGGAGTCAGGAAGAGGTCGCCCGTCAGACGTTGTGGTTCGGGAGTCCCTTCCAGCGACCAGCCCACCAACACGATCTTGTCGCTAAACACGCCAGGCGGCAGCATCCCCTCATAGTTGAGAGCCTGATAGTAGGAAACCGTTTTGATCGTCCGCGCCGGCCCCCAATAGTTGATCAGCAGATCCTGTAATAACCGCTGCGGGCTAAAGCGCTTTTTTTCAGGCGCACCCATCGCCGCCGCCGGATTTCCGATAAAGCGCCGGAATGCCTGCAAGGCAAAAGAGGGCATGTCCAACGTCATCAATCGCGTTCGCCGCACCACGCCATCCGCGTCGATGCTGACTAATGGATTACCGATGATGGCGACTTCCCGAAACACCGGCGCGGGATCAACCCGGGTAGCGTAGCGAAACAGGGGATCATCGATGGTGGACAACGCGCTGACCAACACCACGTTTTTGGCGTCCTGCAGGGCGCGGGCGAAGGTGTAATCTTCATCGGGCGTCGAGGGTTCGGCAAAGAGAATGTCGAAACCGATGACGCGAGCGCCGGCTTGATTGAGTTTCTGGATCAATTGGGCATGGCGACTGCGGGGCCAGGGCCATTGCTGCCCTATCTCCGCCATGGACGGTTCGTCAATAGCGACAATCACGATGTCCTCGGGCGGGGGCAAGGGGCCGCGCAGGGTGAATAATAGGTCAAGTCCCTTCAGTTCGATGAAGGTGAAAAAGGACAGGTTAGTGAGAATCAGCGTGATCCCAAAAGCCGCAACGGCGACCAGCGCCGCCGGCAGGATGGGGATTTTTAACTTCGGCAAGGCGAGGTCTCAGTAAGGGCAGGGGTCTTTCCATGTCGGGACGCCATGCACCATGACCCAACAGCCGCCCGGTTGTTGACCGTCAGCATGGGCCGTCACGCGCAAAAAGGCTTGATCCTCGGCAATGGATGCGCAATCAATCTGCACGACTTGGAGGGTTCCCTGCGCATCGGTGATCACCGCCAGAATCGTGTTGGGCTGGATATTGGACAGGGTGGACAAGGGAACTTCAACGCCGGTTAAGGCCATGAGCATTGCTCCTTTCAGGTATTAAAAATTAACGACCAACCGACCGAACCAGATGCGTTCGGGGATATACAGCGGATTGGGTTCTCTGACGATAAAGCTGTCGTCCTGGAAATGAAACTGCTGGTCCAGCAGGTTGGTGGCTTCGAGAGAGACCAAGCCCCATCGTTTAGGAAAACGATAACCCAGACCGGCGCTGACCACGGTAAAATGCTCGCTTTGTGTTGGGGAAACCGCCAGTGATTGCGGGTCAAGGTAACGAATCTTCTGATTGACGTAAGTAACGCCCAATCCGGCAAAAAAGCCGGAGGGATCAAAATACTGGATATGCAAAGGCCATGAAATGGTCTGGAGTCGATCAGGGACTGCATTAAACAACTGAGGAAGCAAACTGTCCTCTCCCGCTGCAAAATCTTCATAATTCCATGAAGCGGCGACCGCCCAGGAGCGACTGGGCAACCAATACAGATAAGCATTGTAGAAATCTCGCTGATAATTCCAGACCACGTAGAAATCTGGAACGTCCAGTATTCCAAAAGGAACCTCATTGTCCTGTCTTAACGCAGTGAATCCGCCAAACAGCCGGTCGTTGAAGCGGAGATCAAGGCCGACGCCATAATTTTTTAATACCGTCATATTGCTATAATCACTGAGTTGATTGAACCCAGCGACTTGGGTAGGTTCTATGGTTTGCTCAACCGCATAGAGGCGTTGTATTGCTTTGAACGCAGCGGCGCGCAGTGAAAGATGCGGGTTGATGGTCCACTGAACGCCCAACTTTGGATTGAATTCATTCAGATGAGCCGATATATTTTCATCATCTTCATAGGCCAAGCCAATCGTCCAAATCAAATGTTCATGGATTTTAAAATTGGCGTAGCTGTAGACATTCTGTTGAGTGTCCTTCGTGTTGACTTGATTATCGAAGTCGCTACTATAATCAGGGTCAAATGCGTAAGCGCCCAACCCGGTAATGATATTGAATGAATCAGTTCTGTAAATCATTTGCGCTTCAGCTTGAGTTCCCTTCTGTCTTAATCCAAGAGTTTCATTGATATTGGAATAAGTAAGAACGTCATTTCCATCCTTATAAATCACTGAGGCGATCACATCGGTTTGTGGGGAGAAAGAATAGCGTGCGCCAATCCGAGTGGTTTCTTGATCGAATTCTCTGCGCTGAAAGGCGCGGAATGATCCATCAAAGCGTGAGGCCAAATCGCCACTGAGGGTTTCCCGGTTACGATATTCCGCCTGGAGATTAAAGCGTGGAGTGATCGCGGCCTGCACGAATAAGTTATAGATATTATTTTCCAGATCATTGTTTTCCCGGTAGCCGTTACTCTGATAGTGAAATTGGCCCAGACTATAGGAGAAACGGTCGGTCAGACCGGAGACGATCAGTTCATTGCCCCAGGCGTCCTGAGCGCCGCCCAGCGCGGAGAAATTCAGCGTAGGCCGTTCGCGGACTAACAGCGAATTAAACTCGTGCAAAGAGGGTGTCAACGGGCCGGCGTTGGGCATGAACAACCGGGTTTCCACCCGCTGCGATTGCACCGGATTCAGGTTGATCGGTTGCAAGAGTTGCGCCTGCAATAATTGACTGACCCGCGCCGATTCAAACCCCGGCAACGCCGCATAGGAATCCGCCAGCAGACGATGCGCAGAATAATTGGTCGGATCGCGGCTGACCGACTGCCAGCCTTGGCGCAAACCGAGTTGGGTAAAGCCCACCTCATTGTAAATCCGTCCCAGGGTCGCCGCCCGCGTCGCCTGGTCTTCATCCAGCAGCAACCGGGAGCGGTACACGCCCCGTTGATCGTTGAGTTCGATGGATTTTTGCAGACTCTCCACCGCTTCCACCGGGCGGTTGATGCTTTGCAAGCGAATGGCGTCATAAAGCCAGGGCGTCGGGTCGCGGGGATCGAGTTGTTTCGCTATGTCCAGATATTTCTGCGCCCGTTGATCCTGTTTTACCTCGTAAAACGCCTTGCCGAGATAGCTGTTGTAGAGCGAAACCTGCGGCTCTAGCAGCGTCGCCTTGCGCATTTCTGCCATCGCGGCGTCGGTCTGGTTCCGCCGGAACAGCACCAAACCCAGACCGAGGTGCGGTAATCCTAACGTGGAGTCCTGCGCAATCGCCTTCTCGAACGCCTCGCGGGCAGGATTCACCCGATTCTGGGCCAGTTGCAGGAAGCCCCAGACCGTGTTGACCATGGCGTCGTCCGGTGCAACCTGTTGCGCCCGTTTCGCCACTTTCACCGCTTCCTGCAAGCGGCCCATGCCCAACAGCAGGCTGCTTTCCTGAATCAGGGCTT
>CAZDVY010000134.1:0-7036 GCA_964508935.1 uncultured Candidatus Competibacteraceae bacterium
GTAGCGATATAGCGCGCCAGTCCGGCCAGTTTCCGGCGTAACTCTGGGCGTGGGCGACCGTGCCGCCACCAGTACTCAACCCGCGATTTCTCGCGGTTACTCATTCGCGCCGGTTTCACCTTCGCCAGCACATGCATAAACGGCGCTTCGTAAAGGGCCGCTTCGCTCTCGCTCAAATCGGCGCCGAAGTCGATGACCCAGCGACCTTTCCAGCCCTGGGTAACATCCAC
The DNA here is from genome assembly GCA_964508935.1 of uncultured Candidatus Competibacteraceae bacterium. GTDB lineage: Bacteria > Pseudomonadota > Gammaproteobacteria > Competibacterales > Competibacteraceae > UBA2383. Next base: position 231 of record CAZDVY010000134.1, read on the forward strand.
ACCATTCCAAATCGGGCGCAGCACCTCACTGTTCGGGCGACCATGTGGATTCGGTTGCTGCAACCAACGTCGCGCCGTATCGCTGTCCACCGCGAACGCGCCAGCCAGACACAGGCCAAAGAACGAACAGCCTGCGTTTTCCGGCAATGGGCGAGCCTGCGTTAAATCCAGCCCGCCGGTTGTCTCGCTCGATCCAGTCAAGTCGGCATGAATCGCAGCGACGGGTCGGCCATCGAGCATGACCGGTTGCTCCGCCTTTTGAGCGAAACCGACCAGCGAAACCCGCACCGCCGCGCCTTCGTTGACCCATTCCAGATCCGACCAAGCGTGGAAAATCACGCCACTGGCCCGGATACGTTCCAAAACCGGGCGATTGCGCTTCTGGCGAATGGAATTCGTCGCCACCAGTCCCGCCCGCTGCGCCTGTCCCGCTTCAATTTGCGCCCGCGCCTTCTCGAACCAGTAGCACACCAGATCCGCACCGCCGGGGACGCGCCCAGCATAAACTTGACGCAGCATTCCGACATACGCCTCGCCGAGTTCCGACAACTGCTTTTTATCCCCCAAAAACGGCGGATTACCGACAATGGCCTCAGCAGCCGGCCAGGCCGCTTCACCCCAAACCCCCTCACCCCCGACCCCTCTCCCGCCTGCGGGCGAGGGGAGTTCCGTCAACAACGCATCGCGGCATTCAATCGTATTCAACGGCTTCAAAATCGGCTGATCGTTCAGGCTGTAACCATGGCCGAGCATCCATTGAATCTCACCGATCCACACCGTCAGCCGCGCCAGTTCCGCCGCGTAGGGATTGATCTCAATGCCCATGACGGCTTCCGGGCCGACCGTAGGAAACCCGCGTTGCAGGCCCAAAGTCTCCGCCTCCAGCATCACCTGATGCTCAATATCCTTCAGCGTCCGCAGCGCCAGATACAGGAAATTGCCCGAACCACAGGCGGGATCGAGGACCCGAAAATTCCGCAACCGTTCCAGAAAACCCTGTAACGCCTGTTCGGCGGGCGAGCGCTTCGGCTTCTTTGCGCTCAACCGTTGCGCCATATCGGCCTTGATCGTCGCCCATTCGGCCAACAACGGATCACGAATCACCGGCTCAATCAAGCGGCGAATGGCGGCGGCATCGGTGTAATGCGCCCCCAACTGCGACCGTTTGTCCGGGTCCAGACCGCGTTCAAACAGCGTCCCGAAAATCGCCGGTTCAATCGCCGACCAATCCAACACCGTCGCCGAATGCAGGGTGTCCAGGTCGGCCCGCTCCAGCGGCAAACAGTCGTCATCATCGAACAGCCCGCCGTTGAACCAGGCAATCCGGGCGAACCCGAACCGCCCGCCCTGACGCATCGCCCGAAACAGATCACTGGCCAAACCCGGAAAGTCTGCGGGGGTCCGCCGGGATTCCTCCACCAGCGTACTGAACAACCGATCCGGCAACAGCCCAATATCCTCAGCGAACAGACAAAACAGCAACCGGGTCATGAAATGGGCGACGGGTTGCGGGGCATGACCGCGTTGCCGCAACTGTTGCGCCAGCCCACCCAGCAACGTCGCGGCAGTCTGCGTCACCGCCTCCCGCGTCCGGGTCGGCTGCAAGCGTTCCGGCTCCAGGAATGCCCAGCGCAGCAGCTCCCACTTCGCCGGATCGGTCAGATCATCCAGCGTCAGCCGATGAACGACGTTGACCGTGTTGGAAAAATTGGTGTGAATCTCCATCGTTTCCATATCGGAAACGATGAGCAAGGGTGGGTTTTCCAGCGCCAGCGCGTACTGCTGCAACTGCCGCAGCGCCGCGTTCAAATCCTTGTGCTTGCCCTTATATTCCCAGGCGAAGCAATGCCGCCGCCAGACATCCGCCCAGCCGTCGCCGCCCCCGGTCTTCTTGGCCCCCTTCTCGAAGGCGAACCACTCGCCGTGCGGATCTTCCTCCAAAGGCGGTTTCAGACCCAATACCCGACACAGGGCAATGAAATGGCTCTGGGAACCGCTGCGTTCCGTCAGGGTGCTATCGCGGCACAGTTGGATGAATTCGGCGATTTCAGCGGGTGTCGTCACCGCGAACGGTCTCTAGTCCGGGTCAGCAGGTTGACCGGCCCGTTCATCATAAAAAAACGCATGGCGCATCTCCGGCAAAGTCATGGCTCACTATAGGTCAAGGCCTAAAGCGATGCCCGGCAAATCCAGAAATGGTTACGCGGAAGAATCGATGAGTTCAGGGGGGAGTTAAGAACCCCTCTCCCGGTGGGAGAGGGGCAAGGGTGAGGGTCGTTTTTCAATCAGTGAGCCGAATCGATGTTGCACAACAAACACCGCTTTGCAGGGGTTTCATACCGCTGGTGGCCGGCTAAGCCGTTGAAAAAGCTCCCTCACCCCCCACCCCTCTCCCGAGGGGAGAGGGGGTTTTTAGACAGTCTCTGAGTCCTGAAAGGACGCTTGAACGCACGCCCAGGGCCAGTCCCTGGGCGGCTTCAGCAGGGGACCGTACAACCGAAATCAGCAACTTGCAAACGATGTGCTTTTCTGGAAGCCCGCGCGCCGGTTCAAGTCGCAATGGGCGCCGGCGAGAATCGGGGTGCTGCTCGTGCGGCTCGTCGGCTGGAGAGCGGCCGCTGGAACGTGGCTCTGTTGATTAAAACCCGACACGACTTCAACATGGCGCAAATCCTGTGGGCCACTCGGGCTGGAAGCGACGGCGTTGGGCACGACGCTCCGATCATTAAAGCCGGCGGCGTGCGCAGTGGACAGACCGGACAGGGCGGCGATCAGGGCAAAACTGGCAGCGGCAAGGGTGGTTTTCATGAGATTACTCCTGAGTGGATAAGCGGTTTTAGGCGCCGCCTAATCAGCGGCTTCAGAAATACTTACGCCGGTCGGAGAGTCCTGGATGCAGGCCCGGTCAAAAAGGTTTTATCTTTCTGGCCCACCGGACGGTATCTACAAGTTTCTACAGGTTAAAAGTCAAAACCTACCGGGAATCGATATAACCCTACGAGATCGCCCTGCGTTGTGTTGACGTTATCATGGACTACCGCGTGGATTGAGCGTCCGGTTCGCGCAAGGCCAGCAAGGCCTCCAGCGCTGCTGGCTGATCCCAGTGATAAGCGCCGATCACCCGGTAACGCACCCGGCCCTGTGGATCGATCACCAGGCTAGTCGGCAGCACCTGGACGGACCACGCGGTCATCATCGCGGCATTGCCGCCCAGCAGCACCGGAAACTTAACCGGCAGCGCCTGGAAAAATTCGGCCACCTGTTCGGCGCGATCCTGCACGTTCACCGCCAGAATAAGCACCTGCTGATCCCGCACCTGCTCCCAGGCGCGTTGCATGGCCGGCATTTCCTGACGACATGGCGCGCACCACACCGACCAGAAGTTGATGAGCACCACCCGGCCCCGGTAGTCGGACAAGCGGTGCGCCTGGCCTTGCCTGTCGGTTAGAGTGAAGTCGGGAACCTCGCGCGGTTCGGGCAGGGCCACCAGCGCGCCCACATCGGCTTGGGTTAATCCGGGCAATCCCCACATCGCGCCCAGCAGGCCGAGCCAGAGAGCAATTCGCTGTGTCGCACGTTGCGCGCTGTAATAACTTAAAGCGACCGGATACGGAAAAGGAAAGCAGATCATCGGAGGCATCCTTATAAGTGTGGGTCGGACCGATATTTGACCAGGCATCGTGCATCCTGCGGTATGAATTGGCTTTGTGATTCCCACGTCCTCGCCCTCCCCGTGGGTAGGACGTTGACGGCCCGATTAGATCACTTTCCCCGGTAAAGATGCTGCATCATCTCAGAAGCTGTCTAAAAACCAACTCATTGATTAGCATCATCGCAGCGCCGGCTTCCAACCGGCGCTATATTAAAATACGCTTAAAAATCAACGATAGGCTTTTTTCGACAGTCTTTCAGCCGTAGGCCAAAAAACTGTTCAGGTTCCGATGGAGGCTCTTGACATGGTCGATTTCCATATCATACTAAGATAGTAATTAATTACTATCTTTAAGAGTCCGTTATGACTATGCCAAAAACCCGCCTTTCCACTGAAGCCCGGCAACTGGAAATCGTCCGTGCGGTGCTGGCGCTGGCCGCCGAGAACAGCCCCGACGCCATCACCACCCAGGCCATCGCCAACCACATGGGCCTGACCCAGGGTGCGGTGTTCCGGCACTTCCCGACTCGCGAGGCCATCTGGCTGGCGGTCGTGGATTGGGTGGAGCAAAGCCTGGGCAACATGATCACCGCCGCCGTCGCTGAAGCCCACGATCCGCTCGACGGGTTGCAACGGCTGTTCGCCGCGCATGTCGCTTTCATCGCCACCCATCCGTCCGCGCCCCGGCTGATTTTCAACGAGTTGCAAAAACCTGCCGACCATCCGGTCAAACAGCGGGTCTGCGAACTGCTCGACCGCTACCGGCGGCGAGTCGCCGAACTGCTGGTGCGGGCTAAGGCGAAGGCGCTGGTTGATCCGGCGCTCGACGAAGCCGCCGCCGCCACCCTGTTCGTCGGGACGGTGCAGGGGCTGGTGGTGCAAACCCTGCTGGCCGGCGATCCCCAAACCTTGCAACCGGCCGCCCACCGTTTGTGGCCGCTGTACCTGCGCAGCCTCGGAGTCCGTCAGCCATGAAAATGCCCCGTCTCCGTCAGATTGTGTTGCTCGTTCTGGCCATCGGTCTCCTGGGTGGGTTCGGCTACGTCGTCGCCCACACCGGACCACTGGCGGCGGTTCGCGTCACCATCGCCAGCCCGGAACGTCGCGATCTCCAGCCGGCGCTGTTCGGCATCGGCACGGTGGAAGCGCGCCGCGCCTACGCCATCGGCCCCACCAGCGCCGGTCGGGTCCAGCAGGTGCGGGTGGATGTCGGCGATATCGTCACCGCCGGCCAACTCGTGGCGGAAATGGACCCGGTGGATCTGGACGACCGCATCGCCGCCGCCCGGTCCGCCCTGGAGCGCGCCGGCAACGCGCTGGCCGCCGCCGAGGCGCAAATACTGGAAGCGGTCAGTCGCCAGGAACTGGCCGAGGTCAACGCCCGCCGCTTTACCGACTTGCGCCGCCGGGGCTTCGTGACCCAGGAAGTCGCCGACGCCAAACAGCACGAAGCCAACGCCGCCCGCACCGCGCTAACCGCCGCCCAGGCTAACCGGGACGCCGCCCGGCGGGAGCGGGAACGGTTGCTGGCCGAACAGGCCGCCGCCGGGAAATTGCGGGCCAATTTGCAATTGCGCAGTCCGGTCGCCGGGGTGGTCATCGCCCGCGACGCCGAACCCGGCTCGACCGTGGTTGCGGGGCAGAGCGTGTTGCGACTGATGGACCCGGCCAGCCGGTGGCTGCGAGTGCGGATCGATCAGGGCCGCTCCGCCGGACTTCAGGCCGGCCTGCCGGCGGATATCGAACTGCGCTCCCGCCCCGGCGAACGGTTGCCCGGCCGGGTGGCGCGGGTGGAGCTGGCTGGCGACAGCGTGACCGAAGAAAAAATCGCCCAGGTCGCGTTCGATGCCCTGCCGGACGGCGTGGCGCTCGGCGAACTGGCCGAAGTGACGGTGCGCCTGCCGGCGATTCCCAACGCGCCGGTGTTGCCCAACCCCGCCATCCAGCAAAAGCAGGGCCGGACCGGCGTGTGGTTGCTGACCGAAGACGGCAAGGCGCGATTTCAGCCGCTGCGTTTCGGCATCCGCGACCTGGACGGCGCCGCCCAGATGCTCGACGGTCTGCCGCCGGAGGCTCGCGTCATCGTCCACAGCAGCCGGGAATTGCGCGAGGGTGACGCGGTCAAGCCCAGTGAGAAACTGGCGGGGGGGCGCGGATGATCAGTCTGGCGGGCCGCGACATTCTCTATTCCTGGGGCAAGTACGCCTTCACCGGCCTGGGCCTGGGCCTGCTGATCGGCGTCACCCTGTCCATGGCCGGCATCTATCGCGGCATGGTGGACGACGGCAAGGCATTACTCGCCAACAGCGGCGCGGATCTGTGGGTGGTGCAACAGGATACCCTCGGCCCCTACGCCGAACCGTCCAGCCTGCGCGACGACGCCTATCGCGGCCTGCTGGGGCTGCCGGGGGTGGCGCGCGCCGCCAACGTCACCTACCTGACCATGCAGGCCCGTCAGGGCGGGCGGGACGTGCGGTTGATGGTGGTCGGCATCCAGCCGGGCGAACCGGGCGAGCCGCGCTATCTGATCGCGGGCCGCCAGATCGAGCGCACCCATTACGAAGCGGTGGCCGACGCCAGCACCGGCTTCCAACTCGGCGAGCGCGTTCGCATCCGCCGCCACGACTACACGGTGGTCGGGCTGACCCGGCGCATGGTGTCGGCCAGCGGCGATCCGATGGTGTTCATCCCGCTGCGCGACGCCCAGGAGGCGCAGTTTCTCAAGGATAACGACGCCATCGTCAATGAACGGGCGCGGGTGCTGGCCAATCCGGCGCTGAACCGCCCTGGAACGCCCGGACTGGCCGAAACCCTCTCCCGCAGCCAGGAAACCAGCCGGATGGTCAATGCCGTGCTGGTGCAAGTCGCTCCCGGCTGGGCCGCTGACGAAGTGGCGGAGACTATTCGCCGCTGGAAACGCCTGCAAGCCTACACCGTCGCGCAGATGGAGGAGATTCTGATCGCCAAGCTGATCGCTACCTCGGCCCGGCAGATCGCGGTGTTTCTGATGATTCTGGCCGTGGTCAGCGCCGCCATCGTTTCCTTCATCATCTACACCATGACCCTGGGCAAACTGCGCGAAATCGCGGTGCTCAAGCTGATCGGCGCGCGCAACCGCACCATCGCCGGGATGATTTTGCAGGAAGCCCTGGGC
>CAZDVY010000135.1:0-6942 GCA_964508935.1 uncultured Candidatus Competibacteraceae bacterium
CCGGCTGCCGGTCAAGCGACGCCAGAACGAGGGCCGGGCCGTCTCTGTCGGGGGCCGTTGCTGCTGGTGGGTCAAAAGGGCTGTTGCTTGCTGTCGCCAGTGGTCGCGGTCGGCTTTGATGTCGTTTAATACGCCTTCTAAAAGCTGGATTTTTTCCCGTAAATGGATGTTCTCTAGGCTGTCCTTATCTGGTCGGTTTTGGTCGGTTTGGTGTTCAGAAAAAACAGGCGGAAAAACCCGGTGAAGCTCGGCGGGGTCTATTTCGTAATTACCTCCTGCGCCTTTTATCGCCGATAGCTTGCCGGATTTTATCGCGTTATAAATTGCGGTTTTTCCCATTCCGCAAGCCTTGGCCGCTGTCCTTAAGGTGTGTTTCATGTGGTCGGTTTTGTCCGGTTTGGTGTTCACGCAAGGACACTACAGGCTATTCCGTCATGGGCAAGCCGTCTTTTTGGTGTTGGCTGTGCTGCTGCGGGGGTGTGGCTGGTCTGCCAGCTTCGCACGTTGCCTGTATCCCGTTTTTTCGGGCCGTGGAGAGGTCTAAGCCTCTGGGGGATGGTTGGGTAGCGAAAAAGCTCTAACACGCTCCTGTGGCCTTCCCTGCGCGTCTGTTAGGGTGCTCCGGGCGCTTAGCTGGTCGTTCCAGTCCTTGCCAGTCATCGGCAAGGGTCTGCGGGTCTCTAGCGCGGGCGGCGCTAGGCTCTGGATGGTCTCGGCTAGGGCGTGGCCTGCCTCGTCGTTGTCGGTCGCCAGTATCAGGGCGGCGGGCGCTGGCATTTTGGCAAGGGTGGCGCGGATAAGGGCGGGCTGGTCGGGGTTAAGGCTTCCGCCTGTCGAAAAATAGCGGGCGCGGTCATCGGGAAAGAGGGCGGCATAGCTCAAGGCGTCTAGGGCGCTTTCGGTGATGACAAGGCGGGTATCGGTCGGCCTAGTGCGGCTGAACCAAAGTCCCTTGGTGCCTTTTGCTGAAAATCCGGTAAAGCCTTGGTTTTTCATCTCCCAGCCTGAAACCCCGTTCCTGTCGCGGTGCGGGAAACAGGCGTTTTTGCGCTCGTCCTGCAAGATACAACCCGCAAAACGAGGTAAAGCCAGCAAGTCGGCGGGGATACCTCGGCGGGTTAGGTAGGGGTGGGCCGTAATGGGCTGCATCCGGGTGTATGCAGCGAGGACAGCGGCGCGGTCTGGGGTGCTGGTTTCAAGCGTTGGCGCATAGCTTCGGGGATTAACAAGCGGCGGCTGGTCTATCCACTGGCGCAAGGTCTGGCGCGCTTGGCCTATGCCTCCCGCTTGGCGGCGCATCACAAAATCAATGATGCTGCCGTTATCCTTATCATCCCGAACGCTGAAATAAACCCAGTTATCCGCTTGCCGGGCGATAATGATTTTATCGCCGTTAGGATGGCGCATAACCGCGCTATTCCGGCTACTCTCCCGCTTGTCGAGTTCATAGCCGGTGCTGGCGGCGTATTCGGTAAGGTTGATTGACCGCTTAAACCCTGCCAGTTCAGCGGCATCATTGCCAAGCATCTTTTTTCCTACTGCCCTTCTTCCTCAATCATATCCAGCAACGGCATTTTTCGGCTTTTTAATATCACATTCATCCGACGTTTAACGTCTGTATTATCCTTATTTCTGGCAAGGGTGCGGGTATTGAATGCAGCGTAGTCCTTATGGTCTTTCCATGATTTCCAAACCTCTTCTGGGTTTAATGCGTAAGCATATAGATTGCCCTGAATCTTTATCCTTACGAGAGCGTGATTATCTTCGAGATATGAGCTTAGTTTTCTGATTGTTCTATCGGATACCCCTAGTTCTTCGGCAAGAAATGCTTGGCTTACAACAACAGCCCCTAAACCGGCATCAATGTGTTCTGCGAGAAAAGCATACATTTTTGCGGCAAGTGGATAACTGGTTATGAGTTCTCTTAAGTGTTTCCACCCTTGCGGATAAACTTTTATAAAGTTGCTATCTCCCTTCCTCTTTTCCTCGCGTTCTAGCTCTTCGGCCTTATCATCGGCCTTGTATTGGCGTATCCGCGCTTCCGCGTCCAACTGCCAAGGTGCCTTAATGTCCGTTTGTGTAGCAGGGTTCAAGGTCGGTTCTTGATGTAACATTTTCGTTCCTCACAGGTTCCGGTTGTTTCGGAAAAAACTTCTCATATTCGGAACCGCCGCGCAAGAAAAAAGAAAAATGTTCCGAGTTTTGGAAAAAATCGAGTGAGTAACCGGAACGCCAGGCGTTCCGGTCAACCGGAACGCCAGGCGTTCCGGTTACTATTTTATAACATATTGTTTTATATATATTATTTCTGTTTCCCTTCTTATCTAATAATGGGCGGCTGACAAGACGCCCTACTGTCCGACTGCTGACGTTAGGGAAGGGGCAGATTTTGGGGGAGCAAGGGGGCGGCTAGGTGGTCTTGGGCGGTTCGGATGCTTGGCGGGGGTGTGGCTGGTCTGCCAGCTTCGCACGTTGCCCGTATCCCGTTTTGCTGGCCCGTTAAGGGGCCGTGGAGAGGTCTAAGCCTTTGGGGGTGGGTTAGGGTGCGGAAAAGCTCTAACGCGCTCCTGTGGCCTTCCCTGCGCGTCTGTGGTGGGTTGGGAGATTATGGGCGGTAGGAAAAAGAAAGCGGTTTGGCCGGTATGGCGGTTCTGATAGACCGGAAGCCTTTTTTATCCCACCAGGGCGGACATAAGCGGGTTAGTTATCCAAAGGCTTCCGGTAAATTGCGCCAAGCTGACAAAATCCTTTCAACCCTTATTTCTTCGGGTTGGATGGTGTAAAAAATCAGGTAGCGGCCAAATGGGATGACTCTGATACCTTCCCCGTATTCTGGATGCAGGGGCGCGGCTTCTGGGAATACCTCGATTTTCTTGCATCTCTCCCGGATTTCTCCAACGAATGATAACGCCCGGTGCGGGTTGTCGCGGGCGATATAATCCGCGATTTCTTCAAGGTCTGTTTCTGCCAGCGGAGAGAAAAAACAGCGCATGGCGGCCCCTACGCTTGTTTGGCTTGCATGAATTGATATTTCGTCTCAAGCCGGGCAAAAACTTCATCGGCTGGAACGCTCGGGCCGCTTGCTATGCCTTCCCTGATTTTCTCCCGGTATTCCTCAATCTCAATGTCCTGCAACCTCTGGCGCGTTTCCAAGAGGCGCAAACCGTCCCGGATAACTTCGCTGGCACTGGCATAGCGCCCGGCGTCTAGCTGCTGGCGGATGAACTGCTCGAAGTGTTGACCGACAACGTAACTGGATGGCATGGCTTAACCTCTCTTCGGTTTATTACAACCAAGCTATCAATTATTGATAGCTTGGGCAAGGGGGGGATGCAACGGGGGGCGGGACGCCTCCCCTTGCCAAGGAAGAGGCGCACGGCGTAGCCGGGGGCCGTTGGCGGTATTACCGCCACTGACTTGCTCTGTTGCGCTGGCTCTGTTGCGCTGGGTCAAGTTGGAGGGTGGTTTTAACGTTTCGCCGGATGGCGAAACCGCACGGCATTACCCCCGCTAGGGGGTAATGTATAAGTGCGCACTCCGTGGGTTCCGCCTCCCGCCCTGCCGCTGGTCGGGGTCGCCGTCCGTCCCGCCTCCTTGCGCCGGGGCGGTCTAGCGGGCCGGTTGGTTTCGTCGCAAGCGTTCCCGCTCGGTCGTTTCACGCCGGGGAGATTTCTCCCGCGTCGGTAGCTCGGTTGGATAAGGGGGCGTGTGTGAAAACACGATCACGATAGGGCTTTAGGGGGAAGCTAGGGGGTGCCGAACAAGCGACGCCAGAAACCGGGCCGGGTCGTCTCTGCCGGGGGCTGCTGTTGCTGGTGGGTCAATAGGGCCGTCGCTTGCTGTCGCCAGTGGTCGCGGTCGGCCTTTATGTCGTCTAATACACTCTCTAAAAGCTGGATTTTTTCCCGTAAATGGATGTTCTCTAGGCTGTCCTTATCTGGTCGGTTTTGGTCGGTTTGGTGTTCAGAAAAAACAGGCGGAAAAACCCGGTGAAGCTCGGCGGGGTCTATTTCGTAATTACCTCCTGCGCCTTTTATCGCCGATAGCTTGCCGGATTTTATCGCGTTATAAATTGCGGTTTTTCCCATTCCGCAAGCCTTGGCCGCTGTCCTTAAGGTGTGTTTCATGTGGTCGGTTTTGTCCGGTTTGGTGTTCACGCAAGGACACTACAGGCTATTCCGTCATGGGCAAGCCGTCTTTTTGGTGTTGGCTGTGCTGCTGCGGGGGTGTGGCTGGTCTGCCAGCTTCGCACGTTGCCTGTATCCCGTTTTTTCGGGCCGTGGAGAGGTCTAAGCCTCTGGGGGATGGTTGGGTAGCGAAAAAGCTCTAACACGCTCCTGTGGCCTTCCCTGCGCGTCTGTTAGGGTGCTCCGGGCGCTTAGCTGGTCGTTCCAGTCCTTGCCAGTCATCGGCAAGGGTCTGCGGGTCTCTAGCGCGGGCGGCGCTAGGCTCTGGATGGTCTCGGCTAGGGCGTGGCCTGCCTCGTCGTTGTCGGTCGCCAGTATCAGGGCGGCGGGCGCTGGCATTTTGGCAAGGGTGGCGCGGATAAGGGCGGGCTGGTCGGGGTTAAGGCTTCCGCCTGTCGAAAAATAGCGGGCGCGGTCATCGGGAAAGAGGGCGGCATAGCTCAAGGCGTCTAGGGCGCTTTCGGTGATGACAAGGCGGGTATCGGTCGGCCTAGTGCGGCTGAACCAAAGTCCCTTGGTGCCTTTTGCTGAAAATCCGGTAAAGCCTTGGTTTTTCATCTCCCAGCCTGAAACCCCGTTCCTGTCGCGGTGCGGGAAACAGGCGTTTTTGCGCTCGTCCTGCAAGATACAACCCGCAAAACGAGGTAAAGCCAGCAAGTCGGCGGGGATACCTCGGCGGGTTAGGTAGGGGTGGGCCGTAATGGGCTGCATCCGGGTGTATGCAGCGAGGACAGCGGCGCGGTCTGGGGTGCTGGTTTCAAGCGTTGGCGCATAGCTTCGGGGATTAACAAGCGGCGGCTGGTCTATCCACTGGCGCAAGGTCTGGCGCGCTTGGCCTATGCCTCCCGCTTGGCGGCGCATCACAAAATCAATGATGCTGCCGTTATCCTTATCATCCCGAACGCTGAAATAAACCCAGTTATCCGCTTGCCGGGCGATAATGATTTTATCGCCGTTAGGATGGCGCATAACCGCGCTATTCCGGCTACTCTCCCGCTTGTCGAGTTCATAGCCGGTGCTGGCGGCGTATTCGGTAAGGTTGATTGACCGCTTAAACCCTGCCAGTTCAGCGGCATCATTGCCAAGCATCTTTTTTCCTACTGCCCTTCTTCCTCAATCATATCCAGCAACGGCATTTTTCGGCTTTTTAATATCACATTCATCCGACGTTTAACGTCTGTATTATCCTTATTTCTGGCAAGGGTGCGGGTATTGAATGCAGCGTAGTCCTTATGGTCTTTCCATGATTTCCAAACCTCTTCTGGGTTTAATGCGTAAGCATATAGATTGCCCTGAATCTTTATCCTTACGAGAGCGTGATTATCTTCGAGATATGAGCTTAGTTTTCTGATTGTTCTATCGGATACCCCTAGTTCTTCGGCAAGAAATGCTTGGCTTACAACAACAGCCCCTAAACCGGCATCAATGTGTTCTGCGAGAAAAGCATACATTTTTGCGGCAAGTGGATAACTGGTTATGAGTTCTCTTAAGTGTTTCCACCCTTGCGGATAAACTTTTATAAAGTTGCTATCTCCCTTCCTCTTTTCCTCGCGTTCTAGCTCTTCGGCCTTATCATCGGCCTTGTATTGGCGTATCCGCGCTTCCGCGTCCAACTGCCAAGGTGCCTTAATGTCCGTTTGTGTAGCAGGGTTCAAGGTCGGTTCTTGATGTAACATTTTCGTTCCTCACAGGTTCCGGTTGTTTCGGAAAAAACTTCTCATATTCGGAACCGCCGCGCAAGAAAAAAGAAAAATGTTCCGAGTTTTGGAAAAAATCGAGTGAGTAACCGGAACGCCAGGCGTTCCGGTCAACCGGAACGCCAGGCGTTCCGGTTACTATTTTATAACATATTGTTTTATATATATTATTTCTGTTTCCCTTCTTATCTAATAATGGGCGGCTGACAAGACGCCCTACTGTCCGACTGCTGACGTTAGGGAAGGGGCAGATTTTGGGGGAGCAAGGGGGCGGCTAGGTGGTCTTGGGCGGTTCGGATGCTTGGCGGGGGTGTGGCTGGTCTGCCAGCTTCGCACGTTGCCCGTATCCCGTTTTGCTGGCCCGTTAAGGGGCCGTGGAGAGGTCTAAGCCTTTGGGGGTGGGTTAGGGTGCGGAAAAGCTCTAACGCGCTCCTGTGGCCTTCCCTGCGCGTCTGTGGTGGGTTGGGAGATTATGGGCGGTAGGAAAAAGAAAGCGGTTTGGCCGGTATGGCGGTTCTGATAGACCGGAAGCCTTTTTTATCCCACCAGGGCGGACATAAGCGGGTTAGTTATCCAAAGGCTTCCGGTAAATTGCGCCAAGCTGACAAAATCCTTTCAACCCTTATTTCTTCGGGTTGGATGGTGTAAAAAATCAGGTAGCGGCCAAATGGGATGACTCTGATACCTTCCCCGTATTCTGGATGCAGGGGCGCGGCTTCTGGGAATACCTCGATTTTCTTGCATCTCTCCCGGATTTCTCCAACGAATGATAACGCCCGGTGCGGGTTGTCGCGGGCGATATAATCCGCGATTTCTTCAAGGTCTGTTTCTGCCAGCGGAGAGAAAAAACAGCGCATGGCGGCCCCTACGCTTGTTTGGCTTGCATGAATTGATATTTCGTCTCAAGCCGGGCAAAAACTTCATCGGCTGGAACGCTCGGGCCGCTTGCTATGCCTTCCCTGATTTTCTCCCGGTATTCCTCAATCTCAATGTCCTGCAACCTCTGGCGCGTTTCCAAGAGGCGCAAACCGTCCCGGATAACTTCGCTGGCACTGGCA
>CAZDVY010000136.1:0-6861 GCA_964508935.1 uncultured Candidatus Competibacteraceae bacterium
ACGATTGCCTATCTGCCAGCGCTGTTCGGGGTGATGCTGGCGGGGGTGATCATCCGGCGGTTATTAAACATGGGTGATCAGCCGAAATGATCATATCCCGCCCGCTCCAGCGGGAAGGCCGAACCGTCGGCGCGGTGCAACTGCAGCCCGGGTTCCTCAGTAATGACGCCGATGCCGGTGCAGCGGCAATTCCAGGCCGCCGCTACGGCGGTCAGCAACGCCGCCCGATCCGGTGGCACAGTAAAGCACAATTCGTAATCATCGCCGCTGGCCAGCGCAGTCCGCAACGCCGCATCCCGATCCAGACTGGCGGCCAAGGCTCGCGATAACGGTAACCGATCTACCTCCAGTTGTGCCCCGACGCCGCTGCGCTGGAGGATGTGGCCGAGGTCCTGAGCCAGCCCATCGGAAACATCGATAGCAGCACTGGCGATGCCGCGCAGGGCCAGTCCCTGGGCGATGCGCGGTTCCGGGCGCTCCAGCCGTTGCTGGGTATAGCCCCGATATTCGGGAGCGACCATGACCGTGCCGGACGTCGCTGCCAAAGCCAGCCCGGCGTCGCCCGGCGTGCCGGTGACGTAAATGCCATCATCCGGTTGCGCGCCATCGCGGCGCAGCGCCAGTCCCGGCGGTATGAAGCCCTGCGCCTGAATGGTGATGATCGTGGCCGGACCGTGGGTAGTGTCGCCGCCGACCAGTTGCACGTCATAGCGATCCGCCAGCGCGAACAGTCCCTGACAAAACCGTTCCAGCCAGTCTTCATCCGCGTTGGGCAGGGTCAGCGCCAGCGTCGCCCAGGCCGGTGTTGCGCCCATCGCCGCCAGATCGCTGAGATTGACCGCCAGCGCCTTGTGGCCGAGACCTGCCGGGTCGGCGTTGGCGAAAAAATGCACGTCCATCACCAGGGTGTCCATGGTGACGACCAAATGCTGCCCGGCAGGCGGGATCAGCAACGCACAGTCGTCGCCGATGCCCAGCGCTACATCAGGGCGCTGACGGCGCGGCGCGGCGAAATAACGGTCGATCAGCGCAAATTCTGAAGTGGGCATGAGCAGGATGAAATCCCGGCAGATCGCACTGGAGCAGGGTGAACGCCGTCAGGATGGATACTGCACATCCCGCCGTGCGGTGGAGATGGTGACGGTGAAGCCGGCGATCACATCGCTCAGCGTCATCAACACGATCAGGAAGAACGTCATGTTCGCCATGTGCGGTGTGACGAGCAATTCGATCAACGCAATGATGAACACTACCAGAGACAAGACATGATTGATAATGGTGACGGTCGAACTGTTGGTAGCGCGGTAAATTTCGACACACAGCAAAGCCAGACCGATGACCAGCAATAGATCACCGCCTTGGAACGGCAACGATGTCCCGGACAGCAACGGCAAGTTGAACTGGATCGCTTCCAGCCAGCCCGGTGCGACCAGCGCCAGTACGGTGTAGGCGGCGACGACGAATGCAAGCAAGGGGATGCTGCCCATGGTGTGCTCTCTCTTCACAAGTGGTAATAAATTCGGGCCAGCCGTTCGGGATCGACACCGACGGAATAGGCCAGCCGCAATCGCCACATCAGCAGGATGGTGCGCGTGAGGCCATCCCGTTCCCATCGCCGGCTGGACGTGGTTAACGGCGGGCGGAGGCAGACAGGCCGGCTAAGCTGTTTCAGTGACCGGCTGAGCGCGATGTCTTCCATCAGCGCGATGGGCGGATAGCCGCCCAGTTGCTCAAACCGTTCCCGGCGCACGAAAATCCCCTGATCGCCGGTCGCAATGCCGGTGAGCCGGGAACGGACGTTCATCAGGGTTTCCACCACCCGTAATCCAGCTTGGCGACCGGACAGGCGCACGTCGAAACGGCCCCAGTGATGGGGGGGACTGCTCAGGGCAGCGCCAATCAGGTTCGCGGCGGTGGGTGGCGGCTGGCTGTCGGCATGCAGGAACCAGAGAATCGAACCGCTGGCCTGCTGGGCGCCGGCGTTCATCTGCGTCGCCCGGCCTTGGGGACTGATCATCACCTGATCAGCCAGCGGTTCAGCGAGTGAGATAGTCCGATCCTGGCTGCCGCCATCGACAACGATCAACTCGCAATGCTGACGCCGCAGTGGCTGCAAGGCTTCCAGACAGGCGGCGATGTGTGTTTCTTCATTCAGGACAGGCAGGATGATGGAGATGTCGGACATGATTTTTCGGGTATGGGGACTAGCCAGCGATGATGGGAGATTGTATGATTCCTTCCCTCATTTTGTCATGGGGCAGTAGCTCAGCCGGGAGAGCGCCGCGTTCGCAATGCGGAGGTCGAGGGTTCGATCCCCTTCTGCTCCACCAATCACCAAAGCCTGGAAATGCTCCGGGCTTTTTTCTTGCCCGCAATCTCTATAATGGCGCGGGTTCCGGCGACCGGCTAGCGAGAGACTTTGGCATGTATCGCAGGGCTTGGTGGTTGATGAACGATGTTCCTGCTGCAAGGAAATAACTGATGACCCCTGATGAACAACAGGCCAGTGCGCTAATTGCTGCCTGCGCCAAGGAAGCCAGCGCTTACATTCTCCATTACGCCGACGAGGCCGGGTTGGACCGGCTGTCGTTTCTGGTCAGCGTCGCGGCGGTGCTGGCGTCTTCCGCCCTGGCGGCCCAACCCGAAGATCAGTTGGAAAAAGCCTCCCAACACATCCAGAACGCCCTGGGGTTAATCCATTGCCTGCGGGACGCCGAGGGCGCCGACGTCAATTCGTGAGGAAACACTCGGCCTCAAGGAAGGCGATCATATTCACATTGCGGTCGCCAAAAGCTGAATCGCCCGCTTCACCCTGCCGCTTTCGATGCAGATTCAGCCGGTTTCAACCGGCCTGCTGATGCCTACCTGACCAGTGAATGGATGCTGGAAAATTCCCTCACCCGCGCCTGACTTTTCCCATTATCAGAAAATTTTACAGCCGCTTTTTATTTATAAATAATGGCTTAAGCGGGGAAAGTGCGTTTATGGCCGGCCTCACTGTCAGGAAATCTTACACCTATTTCCTACTGATACACTAGGACATTTTTCGATCATGCCGCAGATTCGAATGATTCTTGGGTAGTCATACGTACACAGAAAATTTCTGATGTTGGGCGGAATCGTCACTTAGTAACAAACATTTGATATCTTTAAGAGGCATTTTTGGGTGGATTTTACCTTCAAACGGTGAGAATCCCCCGTTGAGAGAAGATTTCATGACTGTCAGTTTTTTTTACACCCCAAACCTTGCGGATGATAGAATTTATTTATTATTCAATAAGATGTGAAGTTGGCTTTTTTTTTGCTAGAAAATCACGCGAAATCAGGCGTGTTGGTTGGGTGCTGAAAATAACCGAACAAGCGCGCCGGATTCCCACTGGATCAAACGTGATCAAACATTCATCAGGGGGTTTCAAAATGTCGGAATTTAACTCGTCAATCTACGGTGCTTGTTGGCCGTTCGGCTTTCGCTCCCGTGCTGGCGCCATTCACAAAGCCAGCAATTCCAACCTCAAAACCAGCACCCTTCGCCGCAAGCTAACCGCTTTGGCGGTCGCTGGCGGTCTGGCGCTCTCTTCCGCCGGTAGCGCCCTGGCTGCCTTGGACAGCAAGGGCACCGAGTTCTGGCTGATGTTCAATCAGAACTACCAGACATCCAGCCTGAACCTGTTCATCACCGGCGACGTGGCCACCACTGGTACGGTCAGCATTCCCGGCCTATCCTTCAGCCAAAGTTTCAGCGTGACGCCGGGCATGGTGACCACCGTCGACATCCCAGACACCGCGGAAGTCACTGACAGCGATATCATCCAGGACAAGGGCATCCACGTGGTTACCGATGCCGAGATCACGGTCTACGGGTTGAACCGGCTTCAGTACAGCACCGATGCCTTCCTCGGCCTGCCGACCGATATCCTCGGTACTGACTATATCAACCTGGGTTACCAGAACGTCAACATTGTCAACGCTACCCAATTCGGCATCGTGGCCACCCAGGACAATACCACCGTCACTATTACCCTGACGGTCGACGCCGGCCTTCGTTATGCGAACGTACCCTACAACATCATCCTCAACCAAGGTGAAGCCTACCAACTGCGCAGTACTTTTCCGTATCCCGCCGACCTGTCCGGTTCTCTGATCACCTCGGACAAGCCCATCGCGGTCTTCGGCAGCCACCAGTGCGCGAACATTCCGAATGGGGTTGTTGCCTGTGACCATATCGTGGAGCAGCTTCCTCCCACCAGCACTTGGGGTCAGTCCTTCGTCACCATGCCCTTGGCCACCCGGATCGGGGGCGACACCTTCCGCGTGCTGGCCAGCACCGACAACACCAGTGTGAGCATCAACGGTGTCCTCGTGGCCACCCTGAACAAAGGCCAGTTTCACGAACAGATCATCACTGGTCCGGCCACCATCACCGCGTCCGAGCCGGTGCTGGTCGCCCAGTACTCCAACGGTTCGAATTGGGACAACGTCATCTCCGATCCATTCATGATGCTGATCCCGCCCTACGAGCAGTTCCTGGGCAACTACACCGTCACCACTCCGGCCAGCGGCTTCGCCACGAATTTCATCAACGTGGTGGCCCCTGACGCGGCGGTGGGCAACATCAACCTGGACGGCGTACCCATTCCGACAGAGAGTTTTACCCCTATCGGCACCTCCGGCTTCTCCGGGGCGCAGGTGCCGGTGGACCTGGGTAGCCACAACCTGGTGGGAACCTTGCCCTTTGGTGCCTTTGTGTATGGTTTCGACAGCTACGACTCCTACGGCTACCCCGGCGGCCAGTCCCTGGCCGAAGTAGCCATCGTCACCGACCTCGACCTGACCCCCGAGACCGCCACTAATCCAGTGGGCACCGAGCACTGCGTGAACGGCTTGGCCACCGACCAGAACAGCGATCCAGTGCCCGGCGTGCGGGTGGACTTCATCGTCACCGGCGTGAACCCCAACACCGGCTTCGCCAACGCGGGTGGCAATGGGGTAGCCCAGTACTGCTACATCGGCACCAACGCGGGCCTGGACACCATTGTTGGCCAGATCGGTACTCTTAGCGACACGGTGACCAAGCAATGGACCACCAGTCAGGTCTGCGACGTGGACAGCGACGGCGACATCGATAAGAAAGACACCGACGCTATCCTCCGGGCACGCGGCCAGACGGCCCAACCCGGCGACCCGCGCGATGCGGACGGCGACGGGAGCATTACGGTGCGCGACTCAAAGCTTTGCATCCAGCGATGCACACGGACGAACTGCGCGGCGCAGTGACAGTGACGCCACGAAACCCTGCGGAGACTTCCCCTAGCCCAAGGGTCGGGGAGCAAGGATCCCGGATAGCTAAAACGAATTTTGAAGGAGAAAAGTCATGAAACGAACGATTGCAATTCTGGGTGCGATACTCCTGGCGTTAGCCACCACTGGCCCGGCGCGAGCAACTTCACTGTTCGCCCTGTTGGACGGAGAAACCATCACAGTCGGCGACAAGCGGTTCGATGAATGGACGCTGCTTGGTGCCGGTCTAATCGACACGACTAACTCGGTCGATCTTGCAGAGATCGAAGTCACCGGATTAGAAGATGACCCTCTCAATCCTGGGTTATTCTTCAACACGGAGGGGGTGTTACAGATCTCCGGCGACAACTTCATCGATCTTTACTTTGGCTTCCGGGTTTCGGTCCTGCCTGGCAGTGGCATGAGGATCAAGGATGTCTCATTTTCCTTAGACAGCGGAGACAGCGGATTTTTCGATGGCGAAGGGCTGGTCGCTGGCATTGAGGATGTGTACGCAGCGGATGATAGTCTCCTCGGCAGCATCGAACTGGACGCCAGCGAATTAGGGGGGCTTAATGTTTATGGAAGCACTGACTTCTCGCCTCAGCAGTCGATTCGGGTGGAGAAGAACATCCTGCTCTATGGCTTTGGAGAAGGAGACTCAGCCGGGTTGTACTCTTTCACCCAGCGCTTCTCCCAGACGACCGTCCCCGAACCCGCCTCCCTCGCCCTGCTCGGCATTGGCTTGGCTGGTCTGGGCTTGACCCGGCGTCGCCGGCGGACCTGAGTGCCTAGATTCTTGAAGTCGTTGAAACGGCGGCTTGCGGGTCGCCGTTTTTGATTTCAGCGTGAGCAAATCTCGCCCGGCCTGTGCCTACCGCACCAGTGGCCGGATGTTGGAAAAACCGCCATCCATCGCCCACACCTGGCCGGTGATCCAGCTCGCTTTATCGGATAGCAGCCACGCCATCAGCCGCGCCAGATCCGCCGGATCGCCGATGCCCGGCAGCGGATATTGCTTCGCCGCCCCGGCGCGACTGGCGTCATTGCCGATAATGCGCGCCACCGCCGGCGTGTCCATGATGCCCGGCGCGACGGCGTTCACCCGAATCCGGGACGGCGCATAGGTCGCCGCCGCCGACCGCGTCAATCCTTCCACGCCCGCCTTGGCGGCAGCAATCGCCTCGTGATTCGCCACACCGATCCGCGCCACCACGGACGACACTAGCACCGCCGCGCCTGGCTCCCGCGCCTCCCGCAAGGCGTCCACGAAGGCGCCCAAGGTGAAAAAGGCGCTGTCAAGATTGGCGGTCAGGCAAGCCCGATACATTTCCGGCATGGTGCGATGCAGCGGCGATAACAGCGTCGTTCCCGCACAATGCGCCAATGCCGTCGGCAAACCGGCTTGTTGCTGACAGTCCGCCACCGCCGCCCGCGCTCCTTCCGGCGTCGACACATCGGCTTCGATGCACAGCGCCTCCGACCCATAGATGGAGCGCAACCGTTCCTCACTCCGCCCAACCAGCGCCACTGTCCAACCCTCCTGCTGCAACTCCGCTGCTGCCGCTTGTCCCAGCCCACCGC
>CAZDVY010000137.1:0-6756 GCA_964508935.1 uncultured Candidatus Competibacteraceae bacterium
GGATAAATTCGCGGGTGCCGTCGAGCGGGTCCACCAGCCACAGCCATTCCCAGCGGCTGCGTTCGGCAAAGCTGATCTCGGAAGATTCCTCGGACAGGATCGGAATGTGCGGGGTCTGTTGCGTCAGACCGCGCAGGATGCACCGGTGAGCAGCGAGATCGGCTTCGGTGATCGGACTTTGATCGGCCTTTTCGGTGAAGCTGAAGGAACCGGCGTACACATCCAGAATGCAACGTCCCGCCTCCCGGGCGATGGCCTGAACCGGCTCCGCCAAGGCGGACAAGGGAATATCGGGAACGTCGAACATGACGTGCAGAGCCTCGCAGGTCAGGGTGGTCATGCGAAAATAAACCAGTCACCATGCATTCTGCTTTAATTCTACACAAAACCGAGTCCAAACCGCTTGCCGGCGGAGCCTTTTGTCATGACCCCACGATTGCCCTGGCCGAAAATCCGCACCGTTCTGCTCGACATGGACGGCACGCTGCTGGATTTACGTTTTGACAACCATTTCTGGCGGGAACTCGTGCCGGAACGCTACGCCGAGCGCCATGGCCTGCCGCTGGACCAGGCCCGCACCGAGATCAAGGCCCGCACCCAGGCGCTGGAAGGGACGCTCAACTGGTACTGCCTGGACTATTGGACACAGGATTTGGCGCTGGATGTCGTGGCGTTGAAGCGCGAAATTACCCATCTGATTGCGGTGCATCCGCATGTTCTGGAATTTCTGGACGCCTTGCGCGTAGCTGGCAAGCGGGCGGTGCTGGTCACCAACGCCCATCGGGACAGTCTGGCGCTGAAGATGGAGAAAACCCGGCTGACCGGGCATTTTGACGCCCTGATTTGCGCCCACGATCTCCAGCGGGTCAAGGAACAGCCAGACTTCTGGCCACGGTTGCAGGAGGTTGAGCCGTTTGATCCAGCGACGACGTTACTGGTGGACGATAATTCCACCATTTTGCGGACGGCGCAGCAGTATGGCATTGCACATCTAGTGTCGCCGCTGCGGCCCGATTCCGCTGCTCCGCCGCGAACACCGGACGGGTTTCCAGCGATTCATGATTTTTCCGAGTTGTTGCCGGTCGCCTAACACAACCCCCTCTCTCACCCGGAGAGAGGGGATAAGGGAAAGGGGATTTTCATGCGTGAACTGCAACCAGGACAGAATCAGCCTATTGGCAGCGGGCGCATCGTGGTCGGGATCAGCGGTGAGCCGCATGAAGATTTCGCTGCCAAAACCCAGACCGGCGCGGTGTTGCTGGGTGTGGATGGACAGGCGCGTGATTTGTCCGATTTAATCAGCGCCGAACAACCCTGCTCCCCGGACGGTTCGGTGACGTTCGCAGCCTATCCCCCGGCGTTTTGCATCGAACTGGACGCCATACCCACGACTGTAGCGCGCATCGTCATTGTGCTGGTGGTCAAACCCGACCAGCCCCCCGGCGTCACTTTCGGGGTGTTCACCGTTATTCGCGTCTGGCTGACCGACGATGCCGGCCAACCGATGCTGCTGTTTCCCTTGCCGCCGGCCTGTCGCGGCGAAACGGCGATGATCATGGCGGAACTGTACCGCTATCAGGGTCAATGGAAATTCCGGGCAGTCGGCCAGGGGTTCGCCGCCGGGTTGCCGGCGCTGGCGGCGCATTTTGGCCTGCGTGTCCCGGAAGCGCGTTCCGTCGCCAACCCGGAATCCCGTCCGCCCGCTGGCCCGACCTCATTTAGCGGCACCGGTTTTTGCATCCACCCCGACGGTTATGTGTTGACCAATCATCATGTGATCGACGGCGCTCACGAAATTCTGGGCCGTTCGCCACGCCAGCGTTGTCGGTTGGAGCCGGTGTTCGCTGATCCTACCAACGATCTGGCCTTACTGCGGGCCGATACGTCCCTGCCGGGGGTAGCGACGTTCCGCGATGGGCGACAGGCGCAACTGGGCGAAGCGGTGATCGTGGTCGGTTATCCGCTGGGCGGATTGCTTGGCTCCGGGCCGCAGGTCACGACCGGCAATGTCAGTTCGCTGATCGGTCCCGGTGACGATACCCGCTCCCTGCAATTTACCGCTCCCACCCAGTCCGGTAACAGCGGCGGGCCGTTGTTGGACAACGATGGCGCGGTGGTCGGCGTGGTCAGCGCCAAATTGAACGCGGCGCGGGTCCATGAAATGACCGGCGACATTCCCCAGAACGTAAATTTCGCTATCAAAGCTGCCCTGGCGCGGGGTTTCCTGGAAGCAGTCGGCATCGACTACCAGAGCCGCAGTCCCCGCTCCACCCGCTCCACCGCCGACATCGCCGCCGAAGCCCGCGATTTCGTGGTAAAAATAGAATGTCAGGCTTAACCGCTCCGGTTTCGCCATTCCCTTTGCCTTTTCCCGGGAGCCTGTATGTCTTTCGCGCCGAACCTGCCGCTGCTCATCGAACCCGCGTCGCTTCAAGCCTGTCTGACTGACCCCGCCGTACTGATCGTTGATTTGTGCGATCCGGCCCGTTACGCCGCCGGTCACATTCCCGGCGCGGTGTCGCTCGACTACGCTGATCTGGTGCGGGCGAAGCCACCGGCTATGGGTCTGTTGCCGACGGAACCGCAACTCAGCAATGTACTGTCGCGAATCGGGCTGATGGCGGAGCGGCAGGTGGTGGCTTATGACAATCAGGGCAGCGGGCGCGCGGCGCGGTTGCTGTGGACGCTGACCGCGCTCGGTCATCAGCGGGCGGCGCTGCTCAATGGCGGACTCGACGCCTGGATTGCCTCGGGTGGGTTACTGGAAACGCAGAATCGTCGTCCGACCCGCAGCGCCTATGTCGCCCGCTTTGTGAATCCGGCGGCGATCGCTGACCGGGACTACATCCTGGCGCGCCTCGGACAGCCGGATCTGGTGCTGCTCGATGTCCGCACGCCGGCTGAATACGTCGGAATGGATGTGCGGGCGACTCGGGGCGGGCATATTCCCGGCGCCGTCAACCTGGACTGGATGGCGGCGATGGACTCGCAACGGCGCTTCCAGCCCGATGCGGTGCTGCGGGAATTGTTCGCAGCGCGGGGCGTGACGCCCGACAAGGAAGTCATCGTCTATTGCCAGACGCATCATCGTTCGGCGCATACCTATTGGGTGTTGCGCCATTTAGGTTACTCCACGGTGCGCGGCTATCCCGGCTCCTGGTCGGAGTGGGGCAATGATCCGGACTTGCCGATTGAGGCGTGAGTCCGGCCTTCAACTGCTCGTCGCCACAAACAATCGTTCCCGATAAAAGCGCAGCTCGTCAATGGAATCGCGGATATCCTGCAACGCCAGATGGGTCGAGGACTTGTTGAAGCCCTTGATCCGTTCGGGATGCCAGCGCCGCCCCAGTTCCTTGACTGTGCTCACATCCAGATTGCGGTAGTGGAAGTATGCTTCCAGTTCCGGCATACAGCGCGCCAGAAACCGCCGATCCTGGCAAATACTGTTGCCGCACATCGGCGACTGGCCGGGCGGAACGTACAGGCGCAAAAACTCCAGCGTTTGTCGCTCCGCCTCGCGCTCGTCAATGCGGCTGGCGCGCACCCGGGCCGTCAGCCCGGACTTGCCATGCTGCTGGCGATTCCAGTCATCCATCGCCGCCAGCACCTCATCGCTGTGATGAATGGCCAGCACTGGCCCTTCAGCGAGCAGGTTCAACTGGCTGTCCGTCACCAGGGTGGCGATTTCGATAATCAGGTCGGTCTGGGGAGCCAGGCCGGTCATTTCTAAATCAATCCAGATCAGGTTATCGGGAGACATGACTTTTTCAGTAGTTAGCGTCAGAGGAAGGCCCGCCATCCACCTGTGGAGCGTGGACGACCATCGTCATGGCCGCCAGTTTATCCCGATTTGGCCGGTATTGCCTGGCCGGGCGACCGCATGACCGGACGGCGTTTGACGCGCAGCCAGCAGGCCCGCATCCAGCAAGCGCAGGATCGCCGCCGCCAGCGGGCGAATCAGCCGGAACCGGCGCACGGTAACGACGTCAGCCTGGGGCCGGAACAAACCGGCCTGGTGATTACCCCTTACGGGCAGGCGCTGATCGTCGAAGATCAGGACGGCGCACTGCATCGTTGCGCGGTGCGGCAAAATCTGGGCCGGCTGGCCTGTGGTGACCGGGTGATCTGGCAGGCGTCCAGCGTGGGCGATGGGGTCGTGACCGCCGTGGCCGAACGCCGCTCGTTGTTGACCCGTCCTGACTACCGGGGGCAGCCGCGTCCGGTGGCCGCTAATCTCGACGCGGTGGCGGTGGTGCTGGCGCCGTTCCCGGAACTCAGTGAACCGTTGATCGACGGCTATCTGATCGCCATCGCCACCATTGGCGTTCAGGCGTTGCTGGTGTTAAACAAGGTGGATTTGCTGGATGCAGCGGCGCTGACAGCGCTTATCGACCGCCTGGAGCCTTACCGGCGGATCGGCTATCCGCTTTTGTCTGCCAGCAGCTACACCACCCATGGGCTGGACGAGTTGCGCCACTGGCTGAGTGGGCGCACCAGCGTGTTTGCTGGGCAATCGGGCGTGGGCAAATCGTCGTTGATCAAGGCGTTGTTGCCGGATCGGGACATTCGCATTCAAGCCGTATCCGCCACGACCGGACATGGCGCGCACACCACCAGCGCCAGCACGCTTTATCATTTGCCCGACGGCGGCGATTTGATCGATTCGCCCGGCGTGCGCAGTTTCGAGTTGGGGGATATCCGGCCCGGCGATCTGGAATGGGGATTTCCCGAACTCGCGCCGTATCTGGGTCGTTGTCGGTTCTCCGATTGCCGCCATGAGGTTGAGCCGGATTGCGCGTTGCGGGAGGCCGTGCAACGCGGCGAAATTGCGCCGCGTCGGCTGGAGAGTTACCGGCAATTGCGGGCCGCGCTGGATACTGCCGTCAAGTCGGGTCGATGACGACGATCCTGCCTTTTCTATGTGCTGGACTGTTGCTGGGTCTGAGCGGTGGGTTGGCGCCGGGACCGTTGCTGACGCTGGTAGTCAGCGAGACCTTGCGCCATGGCGCAGCGGCGGGAATACGGGTGGCGCTGGCTCCTTTGTTGACCGATGCGCCGATTATTTTAGCGACCTTGCTGGTGTTGCAACCGCTAACCGACCAGCAAATGCCGCTGGCGTTGCTGCATCTGGCCGGTGGGTTGTATCTGGGTTGGCTGGCGCTTGAGGGATTGCGCTTTCAAGGCGCGGACCTGTCGCCGGCCCCACCCTCCAGTTCGCTGTGGCGCGGGGTCATCGCCAATTTCCTTAATCCCAGCCCTTATCTGTTCTGGCTGACCGTCGGCGTGCCGACCCTGCTGGCAGCCTGGCGGGAGGGGTGGCTGGCGGCGGCGACGTTTATCGCCGCCTTCTATGCCCTGCTGGTAGGATCGAAGGTGTTGCTGGCGCTGGGACTGGGCCGGAGCCGGCGAGCGTTGCGCAGTCGCGGCTACCGGCTCGTCATGCAGGGTCTGGGGGGATTATTACTGATTTACGCCCTGCTGTTTCTCTATCAAGGCGGGCGGTTGCTGGCCGCGTCGCCCGGCTGATCTCAGGAAGTCGCCGTTCAGGCCAGCAATTTGCCGCACTGGACGGCGATGAACTCCACCGCCTCATCGACCGTCGGCAGCGGGGTTTCGTAACCGTCCGCCTGATAGCCGAACATACCTTTCTTATAGCGGTTATTGCCGGGATGATAGAGCTGCACGGTCAACTGGGCGGTGGGCCGGTTCGGGCCGGTGCGGAAGTCGATGAGAATCTTGTCGTTGAAAACCCAGAAGTAGTTGACTCTGGGGTGCGCTTCAATCTGCGGTTTGATTTTCAACACCTCTTCCTTGACCCGCTCAAAATCCCGTTCCAACGCGGTTAAGACGCGCTCCTGGCGAGTTTGGCGCTGATCCTTTTCGGTGCGAAACCGGTTGACCGCCTGATTGAACAATTCGCTGATATCTTTGGCCATGCTTGCCTTGCTCCATCAGAATCGATTTTGATCATTATTGGCGTGTATCGGCAGGTTTTCAATTTGCTCAAACTCCCGCATCGTCCACCCGCAACGCCGCGCCCTGACTGCGAATTACCTGGGCGTAAAAGCGCCCACTGGCCTTGATCGTGCGCCGTTGCGTCGCGTAATCGACATGGATCAGGCCGAAACGCGGGGCGTAGCCGTGCGCCCATTCAAAATTATCCAGCAGCGACCAGGCGAAGTAGCCGCGCAGGTCCACGCCTTTTTGACGGGCCGCCAGCGCCGCCCGCAGATGATCGCGCAGGTAGCGTTGCCGCAGCGGATCATCCGTTAAATCGTTGGTTTGCGGCGGATCGTAGAACGCTGCGCCATTTTCGGTGATGTACAGCGGCAGCGGCCCGTAGCGCTGGGCAACCCATTCCAGAATATCGGTCAGGCCCTGCGGGTAAACCTCCCAGTCCAGGTCGGTGTAGGTGTGGCGCGGCTGGCGAACCCGGGCAGCTTGCAGCGGCCAATCTTGCGGATCGTGCCGCACGACCTGCCGGCTGTAGTAGTTGACGCCGAGGAAATCCAGCGGCTGGCGGATAAAGTCGAGGTCGGCGTCGGGAAACGCCGGCCAGGCCACGCCGAAAATCTCGGGCAGTTCCGGTGGATACGCGCCCAGAAATACCGGGTCGAGGTACTGGCGATTCCAGTAGGCGTCAGTGCGCAGGGTGGCGGCGAGATCTTCAGCCGATGCCGTGGCCGGGTATTTCGGCTCCAGGTTCACCACCAGACCGATTTGATGGCGACCGATAGCGCGATAAGCCTGCACGGC
>CAZDVY010000138.1:0-6711 GCA_964508935.1 uncultured Candidatus Competibacteraceae bacterium
GCGGCTGGTGGATTCTGGTTGAACCCGAAATTCACTTTATCCGGGATACCGAAGTGCTGGTTCCTGATCTGGGCGGCTGGCGGCGGGAACGGATGCCGCGCCTGCCAACAGATCACCGGATCGAAGTGGTTCCGGATTGGGTTTGCGAAATTTTGTCGCCGTCCACCGCCCGTAAGGACCGGATGACCAAGATGCCCGTTTATGCCCGTTATGGCGTGGCCTATCTGTGGTTGGTCGATCCGCTGGCGCAGACCCTGGAAGCCTTCGCCTTGCGCGAAGGACGCTGGACGGTGATCGGGCTGTTTCAAGAGCAAGAGGTCGTCAGCGTCGAGCCATTTCAGGACATCGCCCTGGAACTGGGCGCGTTGTGGATGGAACCCGCCGAAGATTGACTGGCCCCTCTCACCGTTACAAGAGTCCTCTGAATGAAATTCTGGAAGCGCAGCCGCTCCTCACGCATCTCCCCCCAGCGACCTGAAGAACCCTTAACGCTGACGGCTTTGCTCTGGCTGACGTTGACGCTAACGCTGGCGGCGGCGCCGCACGCTGGTGAATTGCCGATCTGGCTGGCCTCGGCGTTTCTCGCCATCGCCGGCTGGCGCAGCGTTATCGCGGTCCATCATCGACCACCACCACCCCGGTGGGCGTTGTTGGCTCTGGCGTTATTGGCGACCGCCGGGGTGCTGATCACGTACCGAACCCTGTTTGGCCGCGACGCCGGCGTGGCGCTGCTGACGGTGATGACCGCCTGCAAGCTGCTGGAAACCCGCAGCTTACGCGACGGTGTGGTGCTAGTGCTGCTGGGCTATCTGCTGGTCATGAGCAATCTGCTCTTCAGTCAGGACATCCCGATGGTGGCCTATCTGCTGGCGGTCGTGACGCTGATGCTGGTTTCGCAAATGCTGATTCATCACCAGCACGCCGGTCTGACCGCCCTCGCCCCGTTGCGGCTGGCCGGCAAAATGGTGCTGGCGGCGGTTCCGGTCATGCTGGTGCTGTTCGTCCTGTTCCCCCGTATTCCCGGCCCGTTGTGGGGCCTGCCCAAGGACGCCTATCAAGGCCGCACCGGGCTATCCGGGGAGATGGAACCGGGAACGATCAGCCAGTTGATTCAATCCGGCGACGTGGCGTTCCGGGTCCGCTTTACCGGAACCATGCCGCCGTCCGCGCAACGCTACTGGCGAGGACCGGTGTTGTGGAATTTCGATGGCCGCCGCTGGACGCTGCGCGAAGAACCCTTGTCCCCGACACCGATAGCCTTCATCCCGGAAGGCCCGGCGGTGGACTACGCGGTGATCATGGAGCCGAACAACCAGCGCTGGCTGCTGGCGCTCGATTTGCCCGCCAGTCTGCCGCCGCGCGCCCGGATGACCCCGTCGTTTCAGCTTTTGCGCGACCAGCCGGTCAATGAGGCATACCGCTATGAAGTGCGCTCCTATCCGCAATACCGGACGGGTGAACTAACGAATGCCGAGCGGTTTATGGGCTTGCGTCTCCCGGCCCGGAGCAATCCCCGATCCCGGGAACTGGCGGAATCCTGGCGCGCCAGCGATCCCCGGCCCGAAGCGCTGGTCAACGCCGCGCTGGCGCTGTTCCGCGAGCAGTCGTTTTACTACACCCTCAAGCCGCCTCTATTGGGTTTCCACAGCATCGACGAATTTCTGTTCCGCACCCGGCAGGGATTTTGCGAACACTACGCCAGCGCCTTCGTCTTCCTGATGCGGGCCGCCGGCGTGCCAGCGCGGGTGATGACCGGCTACCTGGGCGGCGAGCGCAATGAGATAGGCGAGTACTTGATCGTGCGCCAGTCCGACGCCCATGCCTGGGCCGAAGTGTGGCTGGAAGATCGCGGCTGGGTGCGCATTGATCCTACGGCGGCGGTCGCCCCAAACCGGGTGCAGCAGGGACTCTACGGCGCGTTGCCGGACGCCAATGAAGTGCCTTTTCTGGCGCGCCGGGGCGGTGATTACCAGTGGTTGCGGCAATTAGCGCTGGGTTGGGATGCGCTGAACATCCGCTGGAACGAGTGGGTGCTGGCCTATGGCCCGGACCGGCAAAAGGAGTTTCTGTCGGGACTGGGATTCGGCGCCGTCGACTGGGGCGAGATGACTGTAGTAATGGTCGGGATGCTGGGCGGGCTGGCGCTGATTTTTCTGTTCCTGCGCTGGCGGAGTCGGTTGCCTCCCGATCCGGTGGCACGGGCCTGGCAACGCTTCTGCGCCCGGCTGGCCCGGCAGGGTTTAACGCGCGGCGCACATGAAGGGCCGCTGGATTTTACGGAACGGGCTATCGCGCAAAAACCGGAACAGGCCGGACTGATTCGGGAAATCGGCGAGTTATACGCCCGATTGCGCTATGGATCGGCGACACCCTCGGCGGAGGTGCGGCGCCTGCAACGGTTGACCTGGCGGTTCCGGGCTTGAACAGCAATATCTGCGGTCCTGCCCGCCACAGCACCAACACGTCGGGTCCCGGGTTGAGTGGTTGTCGAGGATATCTGACAGAGAGTATTGCTATTGGTTGACGAAAACACTGACTGACCAAAAAGGGCTTACCCATGCGCTGCCCCGAATGCAATCATCGCCAGAAATTCAAGGACGGCGTTCATTGCCGGCAGTGTCGCTATCAGTTCGTGTTCCGCAAGAAACAGGATCAGATCAGCGACTTTACCCTGCGGCTGCTCATCCAGCGCCTGTCAGATCAAGGGCACTATGCGTTCACCGCGACGCAGCTCGCCCTGGAAATTTGCCGGCTCTGGCGCAAAAAGGCCAGGGGGCCGGTCGATTACAGCATTGCTGCAATCATTTTGGGCGTGATTTCCGGGTTGATCGTATCCAATAAGGAATTCTGGTTCGCTGAAATACTGATCTTCGCGGTAATTCTGCCCTTGGCGGTCTGGCTGGGCCAGCGCGGGAAACGCCGGCTGTCTTTCAACCAGGCCCGTGAAGTTGTTAGCCGTTACCATCAGGCCCATCCTCTCCAAGCATTGGCCGACGGCGCAGCTTTCCGACGGATCACGCCGCCGGCGGATTTTCAGGACCCGCACTATGCACCGGAGCGGATGCTGATTGTGGAGCGCGATGAACTGGTCGATCTGCTGGTGCGCAATCGCTTCCACCTGACCGCCAAAGCCGCCATTGTCAGTCGCACCGGCTATCCGGAACCGGTGTTCGCCGCCTGTCAGGCGTTTCTGCGCAATCATCCCAACACCCCGGTGCAGGTCATCCATGACGCCTCGCTCCAGGGTTTCGCCCTGACTGCGCAACTGGCGGCGGATCGGCAATGGCGGTTCGCCGGTTCGCGTCTGGTCGATTTGGGCCTGTCCCGCACCGCGCTGGATGGCGGTTCTGAACTGCCTTGGCTGCCGATTCACTCCGCCCGGCGTGACGGCGTTTTCGGCGGCAATCCCGCCCAACGGCTGCGCGCCGGCTACCGGGTCCCTCTCGACGCCATCGGCCCGAAACCTTTGCTCAATGCGCTGGGCGCGGCGCTCATCGCTGGAACGTTGTTGCTGACCCCGGAAATCCGCAATGCGAACGAGACGGAAATGGAAATCGACTATGGTTGACCGGGTTCGAGCCGGTTAGCCGGCATGTCCTGTCTATTCGGTTACTGCGGACCGCCAGCCGACGGTTTGCTGGCGCGCATGGCGGCGCTGTTGACTCATCGCTGCCCGCTGGGCTGGGAGCAGACCAGTGGCGTCACGGTTTCCGGCGACTATGCGGAAATCGGTCACGGTCGCGCCGCCTGGAACCCGCCAGCGCAACTGGCCCAGCGCAGCCATGACCGACTCGGCTACGGCGGCGTGTTATTCAATCTGGACGACGCAGCGGCGCGAGACGATCCCAGCGCCAGTCCTGCGGAACGCCTGCTGACGACCCTGCATCACCATCCCGCGCCGGAAGCGTTGCTCGAAACCCTGACCGGGGCGTTGGTCCTGGCGGCGCAAATCGGCGATGTGTTTTACCTGCTGCGCGATCCCGCCGGCGTCAAAGTCGTTTACTGGACGGTGCATCAAGGCCGTCTGCTGTTCGCCAGCGAGATCAAGGCGCTGTTCGCCGACCTAACGCTGCCCCGCCGAATGCGTCCCGGTGCGTTGCTGGAATATCTGGCGTTCAGCTTCATTCCCGGCGCCGGTACGTTCTTTGCGGGCGTTGCCGAACTGCAACCCGGCTCCCTCCTGGTTTTCCGCCACGGTCAGGCGCGGGTGCGGCGACATTTTCGCTGCGAGGAATGGGAAGCCGAAACGCCCTCCCCCGCTCCGGATTATCCCGCCCTGGTGCGCGCCGCGCTGGAACAGTCGGTTGCAGAATGTCTGGCCGTCTCGCCGAACCGTCCGCCAGCGGTGTTTCTGTCCGGCGGTATTGACTCCAGCGCGGTGCTGGCGGTCGCCGCCCGACAGTTGCCCAATGTGCGCCTGCCGACATTTTCTGCGCATTTTGGCGCGGAATATCCTCGGGAAAATGATTTTGTGCAGTTGATGGTGGATCGCTATCGCACCGATCATCACTGGCTGGAAATCCGTCCCGGCGGCTTTCTGGAACAGTTGCGGGAAATGATCTGGCGACTGGACGATCCGATTGGCGATCCGGTGACGGCGCCCAACTACCTGTTGGCGCAGGCGGCGTCCCAGGTTGCAGATGTAGTGTTAAACGGCGAAGGCGGCGATCCGTGTTTCGGCGGCCCGAAAAATATCCCGATGCTCATGGCCCGGCTGTACGGCCCGTTGCCAGGGGAACCATCGACGGGTTGGCTGGAACGCAACTATCTGCGGGCGTTCCAGCGTTGCTACCAGGACCTCAGCGTACTGCTGAATCCAGCGCTTTTGCGGGAAGCGGGTGGCGAAGAGGCTTTGATTGCGCTGCTGGAGCCGTACTTCCAGGCTCCGCAACCCCAAGATTTCGTCAACAAGTTGATGAGCATCAACATCCGGCTCAAGGGCGCCAACCTGATTCTGGTCAAGGTGGAGAAGATGAGCGCGGCGCACGGTCTGCTGGCCCTGCCGCCGCTGTTCTCCCGGCGGATCATTGAAACCAGCATGAGCTGTCCGCCCGGCGTGAAACTGGCCGGCGCAGTGGAAAAAAGCGTGCTAAAACAGGCTGTCCAAGACCTCGTGCCGGCAGCGATTATCGCCCGGCCCAAGTCGGGGATGATGGTGCCAGTGCGCTTCTGGTTCCAGGGCGACCTGCGCCAATACGGTCAAAAACTGCTGTCCCGCCAGCAGCTTCAGCGCGGCGGCCTGTTCAACCCGGACTATGTGGAGCGCCTGCTGAACTATGACATGGAAGGCGTCCCCGGCCTGCGGCACGGCCTGAAACTGTGGATGCTCATGACCTTTCTGCTATGGCATGAACAGATGGTGGAAGCGCCTGACGGGCCTTAAGGTGATTTCCACAAAAGGCTATCCCAGAACGGTAGGTTGGACAAAAGCGGAGCGTTGCCCGACAACGCTGTCGGGCACATCCTGTGCCCGACCTACAGGTATATGCTTTTCAGGAAATCGCCGAAGCAATCACCGTCCGGTTGATCATCGGATGATCGTCGTCGCGCGGGCCGAAATCGCTGTCGGGATGCCAGGCGACCACATCCAGCGCCGCCTCGCGGGTGTAAAAGGAATGCAGGCAGCCGGTCGGGATATACCAGCCCATGCCGGGCCGCAGCGGATGCGCGCCATCCGGAGTGCGGCATTCGCCAGCTCCCCCCATGATGACCCCAATCCGCACCGAGGGATGGGTGTGCGGCGTCTGGTCGGTGTGCGGCGGAATGTGCAGATGGTTCAGACACGGCTCGCCCAGGCGCGGCGGACTGATCAGCAAGGTGTCGCTGCACCCGTCGATATAACGCAGGCGCCCTACCGTTTCCAGCGGGCCGCCAATTTGCCGCAGACCGCGATAGCCGGACTGAACAATCACCAGACCGGCGCCGCCCTGCACCGAGCCGCCTTCCGGCAACGCAAAAAACATCCCCCGGCGCAGTTCAAAGCGGCCTGCGCCGGGATCGTCCAGCACGGCAAGGCCCGCCGTGACCATGCCGTAGCAGGTCGCCTCGGTCGGCAGGGTCAGGGCTTGCGCTTGCCAACCCCAAATCTGGAGCGAATCCACACTCAACAACCGGCCTTGGCGGATTTCCAGCGGGATAAAGGTCGTCAGGTTCATGGAAAAAACGCACTCCGTTCAGCAGCCCAGATTCACGGCTCCAGCCGTTCCAGAAGCCAGATGCCGTCCTTTTGCCGCCGATAACGCAACCGGTCGTGCATCCGCCCATGCCGGCCCTGCCAGAATTCCAGCATCTCCGGCCGGACCCGATAGCCGCCCCACTGGTTGGGCATCGGGATATTGTCATCATCGCCCGGATACTGCGCGGCCAGTTGTTGATAACGGTCTTCCAGTATCTGGCGGTCGGCGACGATCTGACTTTGCCGCGAGGCCAGCGCGCCCAGCCGGTTCTCGCGGGGCCGGGTGCGGAAATAGGCTTCCGATTCAGTGGCGGACACTTTGCTGACTGTCCCTTCCACCCGCACTTGCCGCTCCAGCTCCAGCCATAAAAAGACCAGCGCCGCATGAGGATTTTCTGCCAGTTGCTGACCCTTGTCGCTGCGATAGCTGGTGTAGAACACCAAGCCGTCAGCGTCGCAGTCCTTGAGCAGCACCACTCGGGCAAACGGGCGACCGGTGCGGTCGGCGGTGGCCAGGGTCAGGGCGTTGGGTTCCG